>CAJMLK010000024.1 GCA_905214305.1 uncultured bacterium | reverse complement strand
GGCATCAACGTTGCCAAGGTGCTGGAAATCATCCGCCTGCCCAACATCACCAGCGTGCCCAGCAAGTGCGATCCTTCGGTGCTCGGCACATTCAACCTGCGGGGCAAGGTTCTGCCCATTCTCAATCTTGCCACATGGCTCGGCAAGGAGATGGCGACCGAAGACAATGCCAAGGTCATTGTCACCGAATTCAGCGGAGTGCAGGCAGCCTTTCTGGTTTCATCAGTAACAAGCATCCACCGCATGACCTGGGACCGCATCGAGCCGCCCAACCAGTACGTGCAGAACTACTCGCGCGACAGTATTACCGGTGTGCTGCGCATTCAGGATCGTGTGCTCTTTATTCTGGATATGGAAAAAATCCTTGCCAGTCTGGACAGCACCCTTGACATGTCACAGATCAAGGTGGACACCACGCCCGTGGAAGGCGCAGGGCAATTTCACCTGCTTGTGGCCGACGACTCCAACTCGTTGCGTCACATCATCAAGTCTTCACTGCAAAAATCCGGTTTTCGCGTAACGGCCGTGGCCAGCGGACGCGAAGCCTGGGAGTATCTGCAGAAAACACACGGTGAAGCCCAGTCGCAGAGCAAGGAACTTACCGACATGGTGCATCTGGTCATTTCGGATATTGAAATGCCCGAAATGGACGGACACATGCTCACGGCCAAGATACGCGATACTCCCGGACTGAGCACCCTGCCGGTGATCCTTTTTTCCTCCCTCATTACTGACGCCCTGTATGCCAAGGGGGTCAAGGTCGGAGCCGACAAGCAGGTGTCCAAGCCGGACCTGCCCGGCCTGAGCAAGATCATACGCGAACTTATTGCCGAAAAACTGCACAAATAACGTCCGTGCGTAGGGACAGCGGACGGAGTGGCTGCCGGACGACCAGCGAAACATCAGATCGGGCCACACGCAGTCTGTCTGGCGTGCAGCATGTCTTGCGGAAATCTCTCCGGCGCGCAGACTATCTGAAGCTGGCCCTCTGGAGTGCAGGCCCGAAGCCCGTTGCAACCCCACCCGTTCCGGCCATGCTCCGGTCGCAGGCAAAGTCATGCAAGCCTGTTGCCGACACGGGCTGGTGCAGTTCGCAATCCTCATCGTCTTCAAGAAGTTACATGGAGTCTGCCCCACTGTCCGCAGCGACGCGCACACAGTACCGCGTTACATATTCTCTGGTGGAGGGGCACACGATATAGCTCGCCATGTCATAGCCATAAAGATGGCCGCTGGCCTCCCACCCATGACGCGCCACGGCGTCCGCCATTTTTTCGCAAGCGGCCTTGTGGCTCTCAAAATCGCCCCGGTGGTACAGCCGGGCATAAATCCCCGCCGGGCGCACGTGCAGGCTCATGCCCCCTGTTTCGCGCGAAGCCCCGCAAAAAAAATACTCCGCCACATGGGAAGCCGCAGCCGCATGCTCCTTGCGCAGCAAAAAACCGAGCGGCGTAGGCGCGGCCTGCCCGCGTCCCTCAAACCGTTCCACCAGCGCGGCAAACAGGGCAATGCTGCCTTCATCCGTAGCCTGCTCCTCCGGGCTGACGGGCATGACGCTCAGGCGTTCCGCGTCCATTGCCACCAGCTCCGGCACGTCATAGCGGGCATGCATGGCCTCGCGGGCCAGCGCCATGTTGGCTTCCAGCATTCTTTGACGCGAAAGAAGACGCATCCTTTCCTGCCGCAAAAGGCGTCGCTTTTCTTCCAGATGACGCAACAGATCGCACGGGTCCGGCTCGCGCATGTAACTGCGGATATCCTTGAGCGAAATGCCCACATCCCTGAACATGCGAATCATGTCAAACTCGTAGAACTGCTCCGCCCCGTAACGACGATAGCCCTTCTCTGAAACACGCCGGGGCCTGAGCAGCCCTTCCCTGTCATAAAACAGCAGCGTATCCTTGCTGGTTCGGCAAAGTCTGGCAAATTGGCTTGTGCTCAGATATTTCATATTTTCTCCTTGACTCTGGACCCGCTCCATACCTTATGCTGACTGATGCCCTTACAAACAGCAAGCAAACACCGGGGGCAACGGCCTTCGGCATCTGTTTTGCGTCGCTGTTCCCTGCCCGTATCATGAAATGTTCCGGCCGGATTTCGCCGCCATCGCATCTTCGGCGCAAACGGGCGCAAACCACTTGCCCAGCGGGAAAAGCAGCCCGCGTGACCATACTGTGACCATATGTGTGACCCAGCCATGAGTGATACCCTTCATAAGACCATTGCCAGGAACAGTGACGGGCCACTGCCCGCCACCCCGGACAAGACAGGCCCTTCCCGCCGTGTGCGCAGGCGCATACTGCTGGCGGTCATGGTGGCCTACCTGCCCATTGCCGTGGACCTGACCATTCTGCACATTGCCATTCCTTCCCTGACGCTGGCCCTTCAGGCCACAGGCACGGAAATTCTGTGGATCATCGACATCTATCCGCTGATCATGGCGAGCCTGCTTGTTCCCATGGGCACTTTGGGTGACCGTGTGGGACCGCGCAAGCTGCTGCTTGCAGGGCTGACCATTTTTCTGGCGGCATCGCTGGCAGCCGCCTTTTCTCCCACGGCCAGAGCGCTTATCGGGGCGCGGGCGGTTCTGGCCGTGGGCGCGTCCATGATCGTCCCCAGTGTGCTGTCTGCCATCCGCCTGACTTTTGAAGACTGGAAGGAACGCGCAATGGCGCTGGGCATATGGGGTACGGTAAGCTCCGTGGGCGCGGCGGCCGGTCCTCTGGCGGGCGGCCTGCTGCTTGAGCATTTCTGGTGGGGGTCCGTATTTCTGGTCAATGTGCCCCTTGTGCTGGGGGTACTGCCTCTGGCGGCCGTCATGCTGCCCAGACGGTACAGCCTGTCCCGGAAAGCCTGGCCTCTCGGACAGGCGCTCGTGCTGGCCGCCGGGCTTATGGCGACCGTGTATGCCGTAAAAACCGGCTTCAAGGCAGGAAGCTCATTGCTGCAGAGCGGCATGATATTCATTTGCGGCGCGGGCCTGCTGGCCGGATTCATACGCAGGCAGATCACTGCGCAAAATCCCATGCTTGATCTTGGCCTCGCAAAGTTGCCTGCCATCCGCATCGGGCTGATTATCGCTCTGGTGGTCTCAGGCTCCCTCGCAGGCGTTGAACTGACCATCGCCCAGGAACTGCAATTTGTTATCGGCAACACCCCGCTGGAAGCAGGGGTATTCATGCTGCCCATCATGATCGCCGCCGCAGTGGGCGGCCCGCTGGCAGGCAGACTTGCGGCAGCGGCGGGCCTGCGCAAAGTGAGCGTGCTCTCTTTGCTGACGGCGGCAGCCAGTCTGGCCGGCCTCGGGTTCACAAGCTTTCATGCAGCGGGCATTGCTGTGGCCGCATGCATGGCAGGGCTGGGCCTGTCCCTCAGTATCGGCCTTACAGCGTCTTCCATTGCCATCATGGGCAGCGTGCCGCCGGAAAAGGGCGGCGCTGCCGGGGCCATTGAATCCTTGGGCTATGACCTTGGAACAGGGCTCGGCATTACGGCCTTCGGTGTTTTGCTGTCCACCCTGTACCGCAACGCCCTGCGCCTGCCAGACACATTGCGGGGCGATCTGCCCCGCGCTGCTCTGGAGTCCATCAGCGACACAATGGTCGCTGCGGAACTGGCGGGCGGGCCCAAAGGGGAAAGCATTGCCCACGCGGCGCGACTGGCCTTTTCGACAGCCCACAGCACGGTCCTGCTGACTGCCGCGCTACTGGTGGCCCTGCTGGCAGTCTGGGTTTTTCACGGGCTGCGCCACCAACAGCCCAGGGGCATGGCCGGACGTTCAGACGCACAAAAACCACGCGGCCAATAGAGCAGATCAAGCGCTGAGAATGTGCATTCTCAGCGCCTGCAGCGCACTCGCTTCCGCCTTAGCCACACACGCAAATACGCGTGCCCTTTTGCGGCGCGCGTGCTCAGGCAACCGCCAGAGCAGTTTCAAGGCCAAATTGTTCGGGCCAGTGCGCCTGAGGCAGGCTGAGCCGGTCATTTACAATTTTGGCAATCATTTTGCATGGCAACGCGCATGGACGTGTTCGGATATAACCAGGCCGAGGTTTTAAGCCTCATACTGACCATGATGCGCGTAAGCATCGTCATGTTCATGTTGCCTGTTTTTTCCACAAACAACATACCCGTTCAGGTCAAAGCCGCCGTAACCCTTGTATTTACGCTGGGCGTCTGGCCGCATCTGGCCCTGCCGGGCAGCTACATGCCCGCGCATCCCTTTGATCTCGTGCTCATGGTTCTGGGCGAAGCGGTGCTTGGCCTTGTGCTGGGCATGGCCGTCAATTTTCTGTTTATGGGCATTCAGGCGGGGGGAGAACTGCTGGGATTCCAGATGGGCTTTACCATGATCAACTTTGCGGACCCGCTCACAGGAAACCAGACCGGCATTACGGCGTTTTTTCTCTGGATGGTGTCGCTGCTGACCTTTCTGGCCCTGGACGGGCATCTGTACATGATCAAGGGCTTTGCGGCATCGTTCAAGATAGTGCCGCCGGGGGCGCTGTTCATCGGGTCCAACATTCTGTGGCAGATACTGCATCTGGCCGCACAGATGTTTGTGCTGGCACTGCAGATCGCGGCCCCGGTCATGGTGGCGCTGTTCATGGTCGAGGTGGCACTGGGTCTTGTGGCCCGCACGTCACCCCAGATACATATCATGGAGTTCGGCTTTCCGGCCAAGATCGGCGTGGGCTTTTTCTTTGTGGGCCTGCTGCTGGTCATCATGGCCGACCATGTGGAAACATTCATCCTGGGGCTGGACGGCCTGTTCACCAACCTGCTACGCTCCATGAGCGTGCTGTATCAGTAGGACAGAAGAGCGTGTCAAAATGCCAACAGCTCTTTATTAAGGAAGCCATGAAATATTCCATCATTACAGCGGTGCGCAACGGTAAAAAATTTATTCAGCGTCTTATGGGCTCTGTGTTTAGCCAGTCGTACCCGCATACAGAGTGGATTGTACAAGACGGCGGCTCTACCGATGGGACTCTGGATATCCTGCGCCCCCATATGCACAGGATCAACCTTGTTTCCGAGGCCGACACAGGAATTTACGATGCCTGGAACAAGGCTGTTGCACGGGCTTCAGGCGATTGGGCCATTTTTCTCGGAGCCGACGACTTTTTTGTACATCCCCATTCTCTGGCGCAATGCCACAGGCACTTGCGCACGCTGAATGCAGATATTGATCTTGCTTTCGGCGCACTGGTGCTAGGCCGCGATGGAAAGATTGAACGGCTGCTGAATCGCACGCTTTTTCGCGCATATAATGGTTTTCTTTCAGATATGGGTGTACCGTTTCCCGCCAGCTTTATACGGGTTCCCATTCTGCAAAAAGAAAAATTTGATGCCAGCTACAAAATCGCAGGCGATTATGAATGGGTGGCGCGCGTGCTGACCGGCGAGAATCTGGTTCGCCTGCCTGTTATTGTTTCCTATATGGAAATGGGCGGCATCAGTGATAACGGAGGGCTTCCCCTGCTTGAGGAGCGCAAGCGGATTCTGTACTCACAAGTAGCGCCCAAGGCACGCATGCTTGTGGAGGCCAGTGCCAGACACCTGATGGACCACGATGACAGACTGGAAAAAGTGCCGGAATAAAAATTGCTTTTTGGTGCAACAACTCGCACAGGACATGCACGGACCATCTGAACAAACTGCAATCACCTTATACAATTCATCATTAAATATGAGCATGTTAGGTGAATTCGCAATCTGCCGACCAAAGCTGAAGCGGACCTTTGGACGATACGCGCAAAATGGAGCCAAGGCATATGCTAAGCAACCTGACCATATATATTCCCACCTTCAAAAGGCATCATATGCTGCCTTTTATTATAGAATACTACAAAAGCACCAATGCACGCATAATCATGGCCGATGCATCGCCCGATGCCTTCAAGCTGCCATCTTCGCTGCAAATGGACACACTGCAATATTTGCATATGCCCAATGCACCGCACGCCGAACGGTACGAAATGGCACTCAGGCTCACAAAAACTGATTTTTTTGTTCCGCGGGCAGACAGGCGACACCAGTCAGCAGAAGGACTCGCACAGTGCATTCAGTTTTTGAAAAACAATCAAGATTTTGATGCCGCCACAGGCATCTGGCTTTCTGAGGACCTTAAACCTTATTTTTTACCAGATCTGCTCTCATCAGCAGGAGAAAGTGACAACCCATTTGATCGCCTGATAAACCATTCACTCTCGTACCAGCCTTCCTATTACACGGTTCAGCGCTACAGCAAGGCAGTTCATGTTGGACGAGTTCTCGCCACGATTTCTTCAATGACAGACAATCCGTATGTTGTTGAGTACCTTACATCATTTTATTTTTATCTTTCAGGAAAAACAAAACAGCTGTCGTTTCTTCAAGGCATCATCCAGGACATGAGCAAAATTGATGACTACTCGCATCAATGGGCAGAAACACCACAGTTTTTAGCAAATATAAAGTTTTTAACAATTGCCTTTTCGCATATTGCCAAGGAGCTGGATGCTGCCCTTATTGACATGGGCAAAGCCAGAACAGCTTTTTTGCAAGCCTCAAAGAATTTTGTTGAATGGTTTTATCTCTCAGGCATTTCAACCCACGCTTCACTGATCAGCAAGTCAGCAACAATGCCTCGCTTTACACCGATCGAAGATGCATACGCCAATCTTGGCAAACATTCTTTCTCCACTTCCAGCGAACACCTGCTGAGACTTTTCATGACCATCTTTGTTGAAAAAAATGTCTGCTTTGCTGATGTCAAACACCTGTTCAATCAGACGGATCTTTGTGAAATAAAAAGAATACTGGCAATGATATACAAATGCAGAAGCGCCGAGCAGTCGCTGTAAAAAGTCGCCAGACTCATGACATACAAACGATATGCACAAAATGCGCGACAAGTCTGCAACCCAAAACACTTCGCCATTTGAGCACATCGCATGAATCAAGAACGACTTCAACCTTATTACTGACTCCCAGAGCAGTATTATCAGGGACGGAGATACTATGAGCTGTCATTACTGCATGTTTTGCAATGCCCCCTTAGAGCATCTGTTTGTAAATCTGGGCACATGCCCCCCGTCCAATGCCTTCCTTGCCGCTGAACAGCTCGATGAGGCAGAGCTTTTTTATCCGCTGCAGGCATGGGTCTGCTCCAGATGCCTTCTCGTGCAAGGGCCGCACTATAAACGGCCACAGGACATTTTTACGCACGATTACGCCTACTATTCGTCATATTCAAGTTCATGGGTCGCCCACGCAAGGCGTTACGTGCAGGATGCCGCCAGCCGGTTCCATCTGGATGGCAAGTCACTGATTGTAGAAGTAGGCTCCAATGATGGCTACCTATTGCAGCACGCTGTGGAAATGGGCATTCCCTGCCTGGGCATTGACCCCAGTGCCGGAGCTGCTGCAGTTGCACAAACACGTGGAATACCTACAATAACAGACTTTTTTACCACCAAGCTGGCTGCAAAGCTTCTAGAATACGGGCATAGGGCAGATTTGCTTTGCGGCATCAATGTGTTCGCCCATGTTCCCGACATCAACGACTTTGTAGCTGCAATGCGGATGCTCCTAAAACCCTCCGGCATTATGACCATGGAGTTTCCGCATCTGCTGCGTCTGGTAGAAGATGTTCAATTTGATACAATCTATCATGAACACTACTTTTACTATACGCTTCATGTGGTTAAAAAGATTGTAGAAAAACATGGCATGCGCCTGTTTGATGTTGAAGAGCTTCATACACACGGCGGGTCGTTGCGAATTTACGCCTGCCCCGTAGAGGCCAACCATGAAGACACAGATAAAGTCACCAGAATTCTTGAGCAGGAAATATCTGCAGGCATGGGCAACCTGTCGTTTTACCTTAATTTCCAAGACAGAATTGACCATATACGCTTTGCTCTCATGCGCTTTCTCATGCAGGCCAAGGAAGATGGAAAACGCGTTGTCGGGTACGGTGCCGCTGCAAAGGGCAACACGCTCATAAATTATCTTGGCATCAGGCCCGACTTGCTCCCCTTTGTGGTGGATGCCTCACCTCACAAGCAAGACATGTTTCTTCCCGGCAGTCGTATCCCCGTTGTCAAGGAAGAACGCCTGCAGCAGGAAAAACCTGACTACGTCCTGATTCTGCCGTGGAATCTGCGGGAAGAAATCAGCACGCAGCTGGGCTATATCCGCCAATGGGGTGGCAAGTTTGCAACGGCAATCCCAAAGCTCGAAATCTGGTAGCAAACAAATAAAACCTGGCGTTCCATACCGGTTGGGTGGCAAGAATGCGCATCTTGATTACAGGCGCGGGCGGCTTTATTGGAAAGCATGTGGCAAGCATGCTTAAAAACCGCGGCGAAGTTTTTCTCTGCGGGCGGGATATCTGCAATATGCTGGACACAGCTGCGCTTTCGGCTCTCGTGAATCAGCTCAGACCAACACACTGCCTGCACCTGGCCTGGGATACGCGCGGTGATTACGCAGAAAGCACAGAAAATCTTGCATGGCTGCATGCCGGAATGCACCTCATACGAGCCTTTTACGCAATGGGGGGACAACGCTTTGTTGGGGTTGGCACATGCTTTGAATATACCCCCGGAGGGATCCCCCTGCGTGAAGCAGACAGCCCAACCGCGCCTCTTACCCGTTATGGGGAATCCAAGCTATTGCTGGGCAAGTTCCTCGCATCTCATGCAAACAGCACAGGGCGGTCATGGGCATGGTGTCGGCCATTTTACCTGACAGGCCCGGGGGAGGCAGCACATCGACTTGTTCCGTCAGCATGTCGCGCGCTGCTACAGGGAAAAGATTTTTTTACCGCGGCCTATGATCGAGAACTGGACTATCTGGATGTGCGAGATGCGGCCGGAGCATTGGCAACGGTTCTTGAATCTGACTATTGTGGCATTGTAAACATAGGATCTGGGCGTGGAACCCGCATCTGCGACCTGCTCAACCTGCTTGCCGGCATGATCAACACCGGTGCGACCATACGCAAAAAGAAAGACAGCACAGAAAAGCATCCAATCATTGCTGACATCAGCATATTGCAACACGAAATAAATTTTGCGCCGCGCTTCTTAATGCAAGAAACATTAACAGCATGCATCAACGATATTAAAGGCTGTACGTATGAACTTCATTAAACAGTTCCAACATGAATGCCAGCAGCGAATAGCCAGACAAGGGGCAAATCCGGAAGTGCAGGATATTTCCAATGCCTGGATTGGTCATCCGGAACTTCATCATTACTCCTATCATTTTTCCTGGATGGGCAGACCGGTAATTCAATACCCGCAAGACATTGTTGCAATGCAAGAACTGATATACAGTGTCCAGCCAGACCTGATCATAGAAACTGGCATTGCGCACGGGGGGTCACTTATCCTCTATGCTTCATTGCTCGAACTCAATGCCCTGTGCGGGGGGCCGCAGAACGCTCATGTCCTCGGCATTGACATTGACATCCGCGCTCACAATCGCGAAGCCATTGAAGAACACCCCTTATTCAAACGTGGTCGCATCACGATGTTCGAAGGTTCGAGCATAGATGCAGAAATGGTAAATAAAGTACGCAAATATGCTGCGCCATTTAAGCGTATCATGGTGCTGCTAGACTCAAACCACACGCACGACCATGTTCTTTCAGAGCTTGACGCATACGCATCGCTTGTCTCTGTCGACAGCTATTGCGTCGTTTTTGACACAGTGATTGAAAACATGCCCGCCAATGCATACCCCGATCGCCCCTGGGGCAAAGGCAACAACCCCATGACAGCAACAGAAGCATATCTGTCTTCTCATCCTGAATTCATGCGCGATGAAATGATGGACGCCAAGCTTCTCATTTCCGTTGCCCCAAAAGGCTTTTTAAAGAGAATCTTCTAATAGCAAGATAATGGCAGGCCAGCAGAAGAGGCGGCAAGCACAATGAACGAAAAGAAACTCAAGATCAATGATGTCAGATGGATAGGCGCACACTTCCTGGATGCCCATTCGCATACCTTTTTATACAGAAAGCAATACTATAAAGCCATCTTGCCGGGTGCGCCGCTTCATAATTCAGAAGAGTTCGAAAGGCTCCTCTCCAGGCTTGCAGACAGGGGTTTCATCCCCGATACGCGCAAAGTTCCTGTTAAAATGGAGCGCTATACCGATGTCTATCATCAGCGATCCGAATTCTTTTCAGTCCCATTGAAGAGGGCGCCATTTGAATCTGTAAAGCAAGCCGCTTTGATGATTCTGAAGCTTCTTATTTTCTTAAAAAAACGCAATTTGACCCTCATTGATGCACATTCACAAAACATTATTTTCCAGCACTCCAACGAGCCTCTATGGTGTGACATCGGTTCGATCACAACATATGACCACTCTGTTTTTTGCAGTGCTTTCGATCAGTTCATGCGCTATATAATCTATCCAATTCTACTTAGAAATCATTCACAGCATTTAGATTCTGTTGCGCGGCTGGGCTTAGAACATGGAGTTTCTCACGAGCAGTTCCATGCAATAATAAAATATTCAGACTTCTTTAATATAATCAGAAATGAAACACAGAATATAGATATAATACTCAATGAAACGTATGCCTACATTGAAAACATGCATCTCCCTTACGAAGACACCTCCTGGGGAGGATACTATGACAAGACATCAGACGAAATAGAACCGGATAAAAGACCAACTCCGGGCGAAGACAATAGAGAAGCCGTTATTTCATCTATCCTCAAGGCGGTTCAGCCCAGACATATCGTTGATCTTGGGGCCAACGCTGGCCGCTACTCCAGGCTTGCCGCAAAACTGGGCGCCAGAGAGGTCCTTTCAATTGAGCCGGACGTCGTTGCCGCGGCAAAAAACCATCTTGCCTTGCAAGGCACAAAGCTCCCCATAAAGCTCCTGCAAGAAGGCATTTCCCTGCTCCCCTTCGAGCAGCCGGGTGACACGGCCATGGCCCTCGCACTCACCCATCATCTCTTTTACACGGAAAAAATGCCCTTCCGCCTGATCGCCTCATCCCTTGCGGGCTATACAACACAGCACCTGATTACAGAATTCATGCCGCACGGAATGTCCGGCAAGGACAAACCGGCCACGCTGCCCTCAGGCTACTCGCTGGAAATTTTCGCAGCACAGCTTGAACGCCATTTTGCCAAGGTGGAGGTAATTGAATATCCATTTCCTGCAGACAGCAGTCCGCGCATTCTTCTTCTTTGCGATCAAAAAAGAACGGCGCCGCTGGATGACGGACTTGGCAGCCTGAACCGGCCGCCAGCGCAAGAAGTATAAAAACGATACATCACGGGCAGTGTGCACTGCAGCCGTGCAGGAGACCGTAGAAAATTCACGGCCGGGTCACGACAGACCGCCGCTTTCCAGCATCGTTTTCGGGACGATGCTGGAAAGCGGTCCGGCTAGCCTTCGCTGACGGGCACTGGCAATGCACCCTGCAACGGCCGAATTGAGTACCGGCCTGATAGGATTGCAAGGAAAGCGGCGGCAGAAATCATAGGAAAATCCCCACCAGCCCGAGAGGGCTGCATGCCGAGATTCTACCCCGCCGCCTTTTTCAGGCGGGCCAGAGTTTCATCCCTGCCGAGAAAGGCCATGATCTCGTTGAGGTGCGAGCCGCCCATAAAGCCCATAAGGGCCGTGCGCAGGGGCGGGGCCACCTCTTTGAATTTGAGGCCGTTGTCGGCCACATAGGCGTTGAGGGCAGCCTCAAGGCTTTCGGCCGCAAAGGGTTCGCAGGCCGCGAACACGGCAGTCAGCGCTGTCAGGTGGGCCTTGCCCGCTTCCGTCAGATGTTTGGCAGCGTCTTTTTCAGCAAATTCAAGTTCCGCCGCAGTGACCAGCAGGGGCCGGAAGCTTTCGGCCAGAGCCTTGAGGTTGTTGGCACGCTCGCGGAACATGGCACACAGCGGCTCCAGCCGCTCCAGCGGCAGAACGCCAAGGCCCGCCTGCTCCACAAAGGGTGCGGTGAGCGCGGCCAGCTCCGCCAGGGGCATTTCGCGCATGAAATGGGCATTGCACCATTCCAGCTTGGCCGGGTCAAAGGCTGCGGCCGCCGGATTGAGATTGCCGCCATCAAAGTATTCCACCAGTTCCGCCGGAGTAAACAGCTCCTGATTGCCGTGGGACCAGCCCAGACGCACCAGATAGTTCACAAGAGCCTGCGGCAGGAGGCCGTCCTGCTGGTACTCGATAACCGCGCGCGCGCCGTGGCGCTTGGAAAGCTTCTGGCGGTCAGGACCGAGAATCATCGGCACATGGCCGAAGCGCGGCACAGGCAGCCCCAGTGCCTCATAGATGAGAATCTGGCGCGGCGTATTGGACACATGGTCATCACCACGGATGACGTGGGTTATGCCCATGTCGTGATCGTCCACCACCACGGCCATATTGTAGGTGGGCATGCCGTCGGCGCGGCGAATGACCATATCGTCCAGTTCACTCACATCCACGGCGATCTTGCCCTTGACCAGATCGTCAAAAACCACCTTGCCCGACATCGGCGCCTTGAGGCGCACGCAATGCCCTTCGCCCGGACCGAGGTCGCGATTGCGGCAGCAGCCGTTATAGCGCGGCTTGAGGCCCTTGGCACGGGCTTCTTCGCGCATGGCTTCCACAGCTTCGGGGGTGCAGGAGCACCAGTAGGCATGGCCGGTTTCCAGCAGCCTGTCCACATAGGTATTGTAGATGTCGGTGCGCTGCGTCTGGTAGGTCAGCTCACCGTCCCAGTCCAGCCCGAGCCAGCGCATGGAGGCCAGAATGGAGTCGGTATATTCCTGCTTTGAGCGCAAGAGGTCGGTGTCCTCAATGCGCAGGTGAAAGCGGCCGTTGAAATGACGGGCCAGAAGCCAGCAGAAAATGGCCGTGCGTGCACCGCCTATATGCAGGTGTCCCGTGGGGCTGGGGGCGAATCGTGTAACCACTTGCGTCATGTTGTCATCCTTGGAGCAGATTGGTTTTGACTTTCTACGAAAGAAATTTCTGTCGCGTTCGTTGCGGCGCGGCAGCACATGGGCCGCCTGCGTCCAGACGGCTGGGGGATGCCCGTTCTGTGCGTGATGCCAAACAGGCCAAACAGGAGGCGTACACTGGCCGGAACCCGCCACCCGGCGCCGCGTGCCGTTGGCCGCAGCGGCCATTTCCCGCCGGAACCCGCTGCGCAGGCCGAAACCCGCCACGCAGACCGGGCGCGCTGCGCAGGCCGGGGGCACGCTGGGCATTCCAAAAATCAGTCACGCAGGGCCGCGGCACGCTCAGGAGCCGGGCACACGCCCCCGTTGTACACCACAACAGGGTCTGTGCACAAAGGCGGCACGCAGGTGGCAGCGCACCGCAGGCATACCGGCATCAGGACTGCTTTTCCTCGCAACCCCGTGTCAGACGTTTGAGCGTGAGCGTAAGTTCGCGCACATCGACAGGCTTGGTCAAATGGGCGTTCATGCCTGCCTGAAGGCTGCGCTCCGCATCGCCCCGCATGGCATAGGCCGTCATGGCGACAATGGGAACCGTAGCCGCACGGGGCCGGCTGTCGGCCCGGATTTCGCGCGTGGCCGTGTACCCGTCCATTACCGGCATCTGCACGTCCATAAGGATAAGGTCTATATCCCCGGCGTGTGCCCGCCACGCTTCAAGCGCCTCCTGCCCATTGCTCACGGCCGTGCACTGCACGCCCATGCCGCTCAAAAGCACTTCCATTATCTCGCGATTTATGTCGCCGTCTTCGGCCATGAGCACGCGCAGCCCCCGCAGGCAACCGGGCTGCTCTTCCGGCCCTGCCCCTGACATGTCCGAAGCAAAAATATCGTCACGGCCCACGCCGAAAGGCAGGTCAACGCGAAATACGCTGCCCTTGCCCGGCGTACTTTGCACATGTATCTGGCCGCCCATCAGTTCCACCAGACGACGGCACAGGGAAAGCCCCAGACCAGTGCCGCCGAAGCGGCGCGTGATGGACGTATCGGCCTGCGAAAACGGTGTAAAAATACGTTCCTGCTCTTCCTGGCTCATGCCGATGCCTTCGTCGCTCACAAGGCATGCCAGAGTAATGCCGTTGCCTTCGCGCCGCAAAAGCTGCAAATCCACCCGCACCACGCCGCGCTCCGAAAACTTGATGGCATTGCCACCCAGATTCAGCAGTATCTGCCGCAAGCGCAGGGCATCGCCCACCAGTGTTCTGGGGATATCAGGGTCAATATGGCTTTCAAGCACACAGTTCTTGTGCTGGGTGCGCGGACGCAGCAGAGCGAGCACCGCTTCCATTTCATTGACGGGCTGAAACGGCAGGGCTTCCAGATCCATATGGTTGGCTTCGATTTTGGAAAAATCAAGAAGATCGTTGATGATATCCAGCAAAGATTCGCAGGTGGAATGGATCTTTTCCACATAATCGCGCTGCTGGGCGTTGAGGTCGGTGTTGAGCACCAGATGAGCCATGCCCATGATACCGTTCATGGGCGTGCGTATTTCGTGACTCATGTTGGCAAGAAAGATGCTTTTGGCCGCGTTGGCGGCTTCGGCGCTTTCCTTGGCCTCGCGCAGCATGCATTCATGCTGGCGCTGCTTGGTCACATCATGCACATAGCCTGTGATACGGGGTTCGCCCTGCGTGCCCACAACCTCGTACGTCACAACAAACGAGCACAGGCCGCGCCAGGGGTGACTCACCCGCAGCTCCACATGCTCCTGAAAACCCAGAGTCCAGCCTTCGGCGCGGCAGAGATTGCGCCAGCGGTGGCGGTCTTCGGGCAGTATGCACTTTTCTACGGCCCCGAGCCGCTCCGCTGCGTCCGCGCTTTCATGCAGGCCGAACTGTTCATAAAAAATCTCGTTGCACGAGAATTCCGGCCTGCCGTTCTTGCGCCCCAGCTCGAATACGCCGAGCCAGCCCAGGCGGCAGGCCAGCGAAAGTCGTGAAAGGCTTTCGCGCAGGGCATTGTGCGCCGCGTGCAGCTCGCTGACATCCTGCTGAAAGCCCACAATGCGCAAAACGGGATCGTCCGCTGAAGACACGCGCTTGCCGCCGCAGCGCATGTGTACCAGCCCCATATGGGGGTGACGGTAGGCGTAGCGGATTTCGCGCATGGAGGCGTCATTCTTGAACGCCGCCAGTCTTTCCCGGATAAGGGGCATGTCGAGGCTGTCCACATGACGCAGCCAGAAGGCCGCGCAGGCTTCCGGGTCAAACCCGTCAGGCAGACCCAGCAGGCTCCGCATGGCCTCGTTGGTGAACATGGCCGTCCGTTCAGTGCGCGTGTCATATGAAATGGCCCACAGCCCCACACTGGCCGCCGCCATTGCCTCGCGCCCCCAGGAAAGCTCTTCGTCAAAAATTCGCCGCGCCTCTAACAATATATTGCCTCCAAAGCTGGCGTGCAGGCTAGCGCTTTTACGCCTGCAAGACAATGCTGTTCTGGCAAGGCCGAACGCCCCCGGCCCGTTCACCCAACATGCCGCATGAAGCCGAAATTGCATCGATCCTGTCGCCCGTTTGCCACCCGCTCCGCTTGCGTGCCGCATGGCGGGGTGTTAATTTTACCGGTCATCAGACATCTTACAGAGCGATGCCTCGCCGGGCCGCAAACAAGGAATACGCATGAACAACACCACGGTTGTCATCAAATATGGCGGTCACGCCATGGACAAGCCCGACCTGTGTACGGCTTTTGCCACAGATCTGGCCCAGCTTGCAGCCCAGCACATGGGCTTTGTCGTTGTGCACGGCGGCGGGCCGCAGATTTCTGCCCTGCTGCAGCGCCTGAATATTGAAAGCCGCTTTGAAAACGGCCTGCGCGTTACCGACCAGCCCACCATGGAAGCGGTAGAGATGGTGCTGTGCGGGCAGGTAAACAAGGCTGTGGTGGCCTCGCTGGCTGCACACGGCGTGCGCGCCGCCGGCATTTCCGGCCGGGACGGCAACCTGTTGCGCGCCGTCATCAAAAACCCGGCGCTGGGCCTTGTGGGCGAAGTGGAAACTGTTGATCCGGCCCTGCCCCGCTGCCTGCTCCAGGCGGGCTTTGTGCCCGTTGTGGCCCCCGTGGCCTGCGGTGCGGACGGGCAGGCGCTGAACATCAATGCGGACACTGCCGCCGGGGCCATGGCCGGAGCGCTGGCTGCGGACTATTTTGTCCTTATTTCCGATGTGCCGGGCGTGCTGGATGCCGAGGGCAGGCTCATACCCGCCCTGACGCGCAAAGAAATAGAAACGCTGCGCGCGGATGGCGTCATTACGGGCGGCATGATTCCCAAGGTGGAATCCTGCCTGCACGCCCTGGATTCGGGCTGCCGCCGCGCACTCATTCTGGATGGCCGTGCGCCTTCGAGCCTGCGCCGCTACCTGCTGGACGACGCCCCGCTGGGCACAGTGGTCGTCGGCTGAGCCGCCTTGCCGCATCAAGCGCGTGATCATCGGGCCGCATCCGCCCTGCACGGCCATTCCTGCCTCGCTGTGCCGGGCGGATGCCTTTACGGCATCCCGCCCGCAGGCGGCATGCCTCAGCGTGTGCCACCCAGCGGAGGATTGAGTATCCCGCCGTTTTCCATGATCTTTTCAAAATCCAGGCACGGCATGGGCCGGGCATAAAAAAAGCCCTGCGCCTGAATGCCTCCAAGGCCGAGAAGAAAGTTGGGCTGCGCGGCGTTTTCCACACCTTCACACAGCACTTCCATATGCAGGTCACCGGCAAGGCGAACAATGCTGCTGATAATGCTTTTGTTGGTGGAGACTATTTCACCGGAGCCAAGCAGGCTTCTGTCAATCTTGATGACATCGAAAGCCACTTCCTTGAGCACATTGAGGCTGGAATAGCCCGCGCCGAAATCGTCAAGCCAGATGGAATAGCCATACTGCTTGAACTGACGCACACTGTCGCGTATTTCCTTGAGGTTTTTTATAAAAACGCTTTCGGTAATTTCCAGCCCCACATGGTGCGGCTCAAGGCCGTGACTGCAGACCAGATCGTGAAATTCTTCGGCAAAGGACGGGTTTTTGAAATTTTCGCGCGAAACGTTGACGGTGATGGGCACGAGCGGCTTGCCCGCATCAAGGCGTTGGCGCAAGTAGCGGCACACCTGTTCGTAAACGAGAAAATCCAGAGTGATGACATCGCCCGATTCTTCAAGCAGGGGCACAAAGCTGGCTGGCATGATATCCCTGCCATCAGGGGTGCGCATTCTTGCCAGGGCCTCGGCGCCCACCACCGTGCCGGTGGCAATGTCCACCTGTGGCTGCAAAAGAAAAAAGACGCCGCCGCTTTCCAGCGACTTGATCACGTCTTCATACAGGGTCTGCCGCTGCAGGCGGTGGACTTCCATCGCGTCGGTAAAAATTCCGCCGCGCGAGCGCAGGGTGGGCTTGAGCGCACGCCGTGCCTGATCCGCCCTGCTGACGTGGGGATGCAGGCTGGTGGGCTTGCCCTCCACCGAGCAGGCTCCGCCCACAAAGGCCAGATGGCTGCGCGGGTGAAGCTTGCGCTTTTCCGCAAGAAAAAGCTCGCCCTTGGCAACAATCTTTCCGGCGGCTGCCTCAAGACTCGTGCCTTCGGGAACGGTAAAAAGCATGGCAAACTGGTCGGCAAAAATACGGCTGGCGCACACATAGCAGTCCAGATGCCGCAAAAAAGCGGCAAAGGCACGCAACATGCTGTTGCCCGCCTGTTCCCCGTAGACGCGATTGAGCACCTGAAAGCCCTGCATGTCGGCATGCAGAACGGCAAAACGCCGCTCCATCCGGTCTGAACGAACAATCCGCAGGGCTTCTTGCAAAAATGACTCAAACTGCAAAAGCCACGTTGTGCGGTCATACTGTTCCATACAACCCAGCAAACGCCGAATCCGGCAGCTTTCCCCACTTTTAAGGTCCAGCTCCGGCAGGCGTGGCTCCACGCCACCATCGTCAGAAAACCGCATATGCCCCTCAGTGCGGTCTTCCGCTCCATCCCCCAGAAAGTGCATGCCTCCCCCCTGTATGACCCGGCGTGAAGACGCCACAACGGCATTTTCCTACAATTCTGGACTGAACGAAACTAGCGCAGACTTGAATATTTTGTAAAGTGATTTCTATGGGTTGTCGAAACGACTATCAGTATCATTCCCGCCCCCGGCGCACCCACCATTCCTTCTCCACGCGGCCGTACCACCAGCGGTTGTGGTCTGTGCGCAGCACCACGTCCGCCAGTTCTCTGGCAACGGCACTGCGCAGCCGCATCACGGCACTTTCAAGCCATTGCCCGGCAAAGGCGTTGCCCTTGTCCAGCTCCGCCTTGAGGTTGCAGATGAGGTCAAGCTGATCCGCATCGTGGGCCAGCATGGCTTCGGGGCTTTCGTTCTCGGCCAGTTCATCCCAGAGGGGCAGCACATCGTCTTCGAGGCCCGTGCCCCTGACGCAGTCTTCCAGCGCCTTGCGGGGCAGGCATTGCCCGTAACGGTGATTGACATAATTGAGGTCGCCGGTGCGCGCCTCGTGCAGATCATGAAAAAGACAAAGAAACGTAACTCTTGCAGGATCAATGCCGCTCATGCGGGCCAGCACATAGCCCATAACGCTGACCCGGTAGGAGTGTTCGGCCACATTTTCCTTGCCGGAGCCGAGAAAAGCATAGCCCGTGCGCGGGGTATGCCGCAGCATTCCCACTTCATTAAAAAAATCCGCCAGACGCTCCATTCTTTCCTGATCGGGGCAGTCTTCGCGGACAGGCGCGTCATTGACGTCTTTGGCGTGTGTATTGCTCATGCTGTTTCCGATATGATTTTAGAGCAATTTCACTTTGAAATTGCTCCGGGACTGCTCGCGCAGCCGCCCGCCGCAGGGGTGCAGGGGCAGTTTGCGTGGCGGCCAAACGCCGGAGCAAGCCGGATGTTCTGGAACAGCCCTGCTCAAACAGGGCTATTCAAACTCGTACTTGCGCAATTTGTTGTGCAGGGTGGCACGGGTAATGCCAAGACGGCGCGCAGCCTCGCTCTTGTTGTCACCGGTCTGGCGCAGCGTTTCTTCAATGACCCTGCGTTCAACCTCGTCAAGGGGCAGACCTGCCAGAGAGATATCCGCCTCGGCCGGGCGTTCGTCCGGCACAATGGTTTCGGACAGGGCAGACGGCAGCTCGCGCGCGGTGATAAGATCGCCATTGCAGAGAATAACGGCCCTCTCCACGGCATTTTCCAGTTCACGCACATTGCCCGGCCAGGAATGACGCAGCATGATGTCAAGCGCCTGAGTGGAAAAGCCGCGCACGGTCTTGCGGTTGCGGTTGGCGAAATTTTCCAGAAAATACGCCGCCAGCAGGGGAATGTCTTCCGGCCGCTCGCGCAGGGGCGGCACTTCAACACTGATGACATTGAGACGGAAAAACAGGTCTTCGCGAAAGCGCCGCTGCGCCACCTCATGCCGCAGATCGCGGTTGGTGGCGGCCAGCACGCGGACGTCCACGGTAAGCTGCGTGTCAGAGCCTACGCGCTGCACTTCGCCCTGCTGCAGGGCGCGCAAGAGCTTGGCCTGAAGGGAAAGGGGCATCTCGCCCACTTCATCCAGAAAAAGCGTGCCACCGTGCGCCTGGGCAAAGCGCCCCTCGCGTCGGCGCTCCGCACCGGTGAACGAGCCTTTCTCATGCCCGAACAGTTCGGATTCCAGCAGGTTTTCAGCCAGAGCCGCGCAGTTGACCGTAACAAGCGGCTGGTCGGCGCGCAGGCTTTTGCCATGCAGGGCGCGGGCCACCAGTTCCTTGCCCGTGCCCGACTCGCCGGTAATGAGCACCGTGGCTTCTGTGGGAGCCACGGTATCCATAATTTCCTGCATGGCCCGGATGGCCGGGCTGCGGCCGATGATGCCGGGCGTGGCCGCGGCATGGGTCAGCTGGCGGCGCAGCTCACGATTTTCAACACTCAGGCGCGAATGCTCGATACCCTGCTGCAAAGAATGCTTGAGGCTTTCAAAATCAAGAGGTTTGACCAGATAGTCGTAGGCGCCCAGACGCAGCGCCTCTACCGCGGTTTCCACCGAGGAATAGGCCGTCATGAGAATTACAGGCAAGGCGGGATTATACTCGAGAATCCCCTTGAGCGCGTGTATGCCGTTCATGCGCGCCATGCGCACATCTGTCAGCACGGCGTCAAAGGCTTTTTCTCTTACAAGGGCCACAGCCTCGTCGCCATCGGTAGCTTCATCCACCGCATAGCCCCAGGAACGGAGCATGGTTCGCAGCATGCCGCGGTGCGCGTCATCATCGTCCACTACAAGAATGCTGTTCATCACGCTGACAACCCTCCTGACATGCCGGGCAACGGCCATATGCGCCGTAGTGTGCCCTGCGTGTCATATGCGCTTTCTTTTTCTGCGTTCCACAAAAGGCGGCGTTGCCGGAAGGGCCTCCGGCAGCCAGATGCGAAAGATGGTTTCTCCCTCCACGCCGGGCTGTGCCTGACGGGAGGTAACGCTGATATCGCCGTTATGGGCTTCCACGATCTTGTGAACCATGGCCAGTCCGAGGCCGGTTCCCTGTCCCTTGGTTGTGAAGTACGGATCAAAAACATGCGGCAACTGGCGGGGAACAATCCCCACGCCCGTATCACGCACCATAAGGCAAACACCTTTCTTGTGCCATGTCACGGCAAGGGTGAGCCGCCCGCCTTCCGGCATGGCATCCAGCGCGTTCAGGCAAAGATTCAGCAGGGCCTGACCCATGCGTTCCGGGTCGACCATAGCCTGAGGCACGCCCGGAGCCATCCGGCATTCCACCTCAACCCCGCGTTTTTCGGCATCCTGCCTGATAAGGCGGATCACATGCTCCACCACTTTTGCGAGGCTGCCGGGGCGAGGGCAGACATCGCTGGGCCGTGAAAGGCCGATAAGGTCCATAATCACGCGATTGAGCCTGTCCACCTCATTGACCATCACGTTGGCCGCGGCGCGGTCCTCGCTGCCTTCGGGAAACCGCTGGCCGAAATAGGTGGCATAACCCTTGATGGAGCTTAGGGGATTGCGGATCTCGTGGGCGACCCCGGCGGCCAGATTGCCCACCGCAGCCAGTTTTTCCTTGCGGCGCACCTCGGCCTCAAGCCGGCGCACTTCCACCTCGGCCTTGCGCTGCTGCTGGCGCGACTCGCGCGCACGCTCGGCATAATACAGCGCCAGCAGGCAGGCCAGCCCCACCAGAAGCGTTACAGACGAAAGCATGGCGACATAATTCCGGTTCTGGCTGCGGGTGATCTCAAAAGGCGAAATTTCCAGCCCGAGAAAAATGATGGGAACAGGATACCCCTTGGGCATGTCGGCCATGCCGGGGGAAAACTGGCGGTAGACCACAAAAACCCGCTGACCCTCCATGCGCATGATGCCCCATTGGGCCAGCATGCCCGGATTAAGGTCACGCATGCGGGTTTCGTCCATCTCCCTGTCTTCCACCTTCAGTATTTCACCAAGGCGAACCCGATTGCTGTGCGCCAGAATGATACCGTCGGGCATGGTTACGGAAACAAACACAATGCCCGGGCTTGCGGCCATTTCTTCCAGCAGCACCTGCAGGCGCACGCCCGCCTCGCTACGCATGCCGGAGCGCAGGATGCTTTCAAAGGCGATAATAAGGGAGGAGCCTTTTTCCGCCAGCAGGCGGGCCATGGCGGCCTCGCTGCGTTCAATGGATATATAGGCCAGCAGGCTGATCATGAGGGCCAGTACAAGAGCCGCGCCGCCCATGAGCAGGCCGATAGACGTGCGCGAGACATCCCGCACGCTCTTCATGGACGCATAAAGCTCCAGCCCGCCCCAGCCCTGGTGCGGCTCTTTTCGGCCTTCGCCGTCGGGGTTGTCGTGTGCTGAACTCATGCCTGTGCTTATAGCGTCATGCGCGCGCAGTGTCATCAGGCACAGGCCAAAGGCCATAAAAAAATTGCATGATTTTTGCAATCGCATAAGATGCGGAGTATGCGTTGACACGACAGCGCATCTGCCGTTTTCGGCCTGAATATACGGCGTCTGACACTGCCGACGCTACAGATGCAAGATCAGGAACTATTTTGCCATGCGAAAGACTTCTTTGTTACTGACCTTTCTGTGCGGCACGCTGCTGCCCGCGTATTCTTCAGCGCAAGGCCCCCAGGGCGAAGCGCTTCACGTACCTGCTACACGGGCCGCTCTGGGCACGCTGGATGCATGGCTGGACTACCTGCCTCCCGGCCAGCGCATGAAAGCCCAGAGCATCATGGAAGAGTACCGGCCCAAGGTGCAAGACCTGCGGCAGCGCATTATCTCCAAAAAAAACGAGCTGCAAGAGCTCAGCTACAACCGAAACACGTCGCCTGACACCCTGCCCCGCCTGGGGCGCGAACTTCAGGTGCTGCGCGATGAACTGCAATCCATGCTCATTCATGCCGACCAGCGCATGCGGCGCGAAGTGGGCATCCCCCTGGGACCCTTGCCAGCAGGGGATGCAGCATGGAATTCACCGCAAAAAACACTATGGAAGGAACCCAATAGCGTCTTCACTGCTCTCCGGCCCCCCGATCTCTCCCCCCGTTTTTCCTGTTCCCCCTCCTCTCCTGCCATTCCCCTCTTTCGCCCATTGATGCCTCACGCCAGCTTCAGTTTTCACGACGCAATCAGCGCATAAAAATCATACTTCTGATTAAAATTTATACATATTTTGAATACACCTGTATAAAAAAGATACAGGCTGCGAATTGTTGCGTCCAATGCTCATAAATGTTAACTATAAAAAATGCCGTTCTGGCAACTTTGGCACACCAATTGCTAACCTGTAAGCAAGATTACGAAAATGACATAGAGAAATAAAAGAACAAATAAGGTTTCAAACAGGACCGTATTTACATTATACAAATTTCATATGTTTTACGTAGCGCATAAATCGGCTTCCAAGTCCGGTCAGCCATCAAGGCCACAAACCGGAAAGTACATGGGCGAAGCGGCAGAAAAGCGCCAAGGCTGTATAAACAAGATGTTGGCTGTGCGCGACGCCGCCATGGAACTTCAATCATAAAGAACTTGTTGAGTCCAGGCCACAATAAAACGTCCCTGATGGGTCGTACACATAAGATTTTCCGCTCTGTAAAAGCCGGGCGGGAAGCAGCAGAGCCGCACAAAACGGCAATGCGTCGCCAACCCAGCCAACCCGCCGATGGGCGGTAACGACATATGTAAAAAAATAACAAACTTTCCGCATGCCCTCCGCCCCCATCGAGGACATCCGGAGTCCCCCAGAAAACCTCCTCCTTTGAACAAAACCTCTAACCATCGGAACATCCTCCCTCTCTCGGCCGCCGGTTGCCCCCGGCGGCCGCCTCTTTTTTTGTGCCCTGAAAAAGCCTCTGCATCCTGCAAAAGAGGCGGGCAAGACGTTCCACGCACAGACAGGGCTTTGGCGTACAGACAAAAAGGCTTCCGCGCTCATGCGCGGAAGCCTTTTTGCGGCATACCGGAGCAGGCCCGGTCTAGCCGAGTTTCATTTGTGCGATAAGGTTCTTGAGCGTATGTGCCTGTGCTGCCAGTTCGGTAACCGCCTGCGCGGCCTCGGCCATGGCAATGGCGCTTTGCCGTGCCATCTCGTTTACCTGCACGATGCTGTGGTTGATTTCTTCGCTGGCTGCCGACTGCTCTTCGCTGGCGGCGGCAATGGCATTGACCTGATCCGAAGTGCCTTCCACAGTAGCAACAATCTCCCGCAGTGCCTGACCGGATTCGCTGGCTAAGTTTGTGGCCTGCGCTATCTGGTTTACGGCATTGTCTGCCGAACTCATGCTTTTTGCCGTACTGTTCTGGATGGCCTTGATGGCGGCGCTGACATCGTGGGTGGAAGCCATGGTCTTTTCAGCCAGCTTGCGCACCTCGTCAGCCACCACGGCAAAGCCTCTTCCCGCCTCACCGGCGCGGGCGGCCTCAATGGCCGCATTGAGAGCCAGCAGGTTGGTCTGGTCCGCGATATCTGAAATAACGTTCATGATACGCGTGATGCTCTGGGCATGCTCGCCAAGTTCGGCCATATCGTCTTTAAGCTCTTCCGAAACGTGCCGCACCGCTTCTATGCTGCGCACGGCCTGTTCCACAATCTGCGCGCCCGCATGGGCCTTTTCCTTGGTTTCTCTTGATGCCGTGGATGCGGCGGCGGCATTATGCGCCACCTCACGAACTGTGGCATTCATCTGGTTCATGGCAGTGGCGGCTTCGGAAAGGCGCTGGGACGATTCGGCCGCGCTGCGGTCAGACTGCTCGATCTGGGCAGAAAGCTGGGTAGACGCGGACGAAATAATGCCTGCCACTGATTCCAGCTGTCCGGCTGCGGCCAGCATGCCTTCCTGCCGGGCATTTTCCGCCTGCTTGCGTGCCTCCTGGGCTTCTCCCATCGCTTCTTCGGCTTCTGTTTTGGCAAGTTCTGCCTGACGGTTTTTTTCCTCACTGTCGTGGAACAGACCGCGCAGCTTGCCCACCATGCCCTGAATGCCCTGCGAAAGACCGCCGATTTCATCACTGCGCCTGGCCGCGCTGCCCAACGCAGTCTCTTCCTCCTGCGAAGGGTTGAAGTTGCCACCGGCAACGGCCTGCACGTAGTTTTCGCCGGCCCGGATGGAGCGTGCAATACCCCGCGACACAACAATGATGATAAAGCCCACCACAATGACGGCTATGCCACCCACAAGCATGTTTTCTTTCAGCAGGTTGCGGGCCGGGCCAAGCAGCTCATCCCTGTTGCCCACAAGCACCACATGCCAGTTGCTTTCCGGCATGTGCCGGTAATAGGCGACCATTTCCGCATCGCCCTGATTATAGACCACGCGGCCGTTGCCTTCACCCAGTGCCGCCTTGACAAACGGCAGATGCTTGCTGTCAGCGCCGAGCAAACGCTTGTCGGGATGCATGAGCACCCTGCCCTCGCTGTCGTAAACAGCACAAAAACTGTCTTTGCCGATTTTTATGGTGTCTGTGGTGTCGGCGCTCAGGCGGGCAAGACTCATATACGCATACAGCACGCCCGCAGGTTTGCCGTCTTTCATGACCGGGGTGGTAATTATGGTGGCAAGGTCTCACGCGTGGTTGGGGATATTCTCAAAGCCCATACCACCCCGCAGAGCCGCGTTTACCGAGCGGCGTTCACCCATGTTCCGCCCTACAAGGTCTCTGGAGGTATGGGCAATGACCCGCCCGTTGCTATCAAGAAGACCAGCGCCGTCCACAATGCCGAAGTGCTCCGTAAGGTCGTCAAGAACGTTCTGCACGTCCCCACCGTTGGACATCGGCTCATCATAGACAACTTCCAGCGTTGACTCACCGGCACCCCGGCGAGACAGCGCATTTCTGACATGGTTGGATTGAGCGCTGGTTTTCATAAGCCCGCGCGTCATTTGCTGCACGGTAACCAGGCCGTGCACCTGCTTGTCGATAACCGTGTTCAGCTCGTGCGCAATTTGTTGCGTCAGAGATGTTTCTGCCCGCCAATAGCTGAAAACACAAACAGCGGTTAGCCCCAGCATGGACGGAACCAGAATGTTGAGCATCATTTTGCTCATGATTCCCATTTTCATATACAGCCCCTTCGAACTCGTGAGTTTTGTGAATTAACAGCCAAAAACACAGCCTGTTCAGGTCTGCAGAAGGTTGATGACAAAAGATAGGCAGCCGAAAACAGAGCATGTTCAGGTCTGAGAGAGGTCAGTGACAGAGGAGGTAGACAGGAAGAGACCTGGAGGAAAAGTCAGGAAGAGCCAGAGACCGGCGTCAGTCTAACTAAGTCTATATAGCTTTTCGGCTTTTATTGCAAAACTTATTATACCTTGCGGCATCTTTTTTATTAATACTATGAAAACACTGAATATATAAAAAGTCTAAAAAATAAAATAATGCATATCCATTGCATGCATCATGCACAGCCATGAAAATTCGGGGGATATGAAGCGTCATGTGGCCCCCAAAACGCCTGCTGCGCCTTGGAGCAGTTTCGCATTGCGAATATCCATTCTCAATGCTCCCCAAGCGCCCGCTTCGGCGCGTACCAGCGCAAATAAGCAGCTCTGCTGTCTTCGCGGCAGGCGTTGGCGAGCCTGCGAGCCTTACGAATGGCGACAATGATATATGGAAACGGGTCGATTGCTGCACATGAAGAACCGGCATGACCGGACACCGCTCCGCAGCGCAATGGTCGGGGCGGGACGGGATGCGCCGGGCGGCGCGGATCAGGCCCGGGTGGAGGAATGGAAGGAACGCAGCACGCAGGGCCGGGGCCGCCGGAATGTGCTGCCAGGGAGTGCGGTCAGGTGAGGTCAGGTGAAGCGGCCTTGCGGGGCGCGGCGGGCATGCGGAGGCGGCATGACAGAGCGGGACGGCAAGGCAGGACGACCGCGGTATCGGTCAGGAAACAGCAAGCGTCAGAGCAATGTCCTGACCGCAGGCGGCGTCAAAGAGCACATTTTTCGGCTCAAGCCCCAGAGCGGCCCAGTCAGGGCGCAACTCGCCCCGCGTTCCCCATATGTACCCCTGACAGGCCTTCGGCAGGCGCATGGCGGAAAGAACAGGGGCGGAAGGCTCCCCGCAGGGGGCACACGCCGCTACGGCACGGCGCACCGCATGCAGCAGGGAGCGCCCCATGACGCGGCTGCCCAGCGATCTGTCCACAGGCCCGGCCAGCACGGCTCCGTCCAGAGCGGCCTCGGGGGCCAGCCCCATGCGGATCACAGGCACACGGGCCGCCTGAGCCAAAAGCCAGCCTTCCGCCAGCATGTCCAGAGTCACATCAAGGGACCACGGGCTGTAGACGCCCTGACGCCACATGCGCGCAAGGGCCGTGCCTTCAATCACCAGACAGGGATAGAAGCGCAACATGTCAGCACCGGCGCGCAGGGCCAGCGGCACGTCATTGAGAAAATCGGCAGGCGCATGCCCCGGCATGCCCGGCAAAAGCTGCACGCCCAGAGCCAGCCCCGCCGCCTTCACAAGGTCGCAGGCCCGCAGGGCAGTGCCTCCGTCATACCCGCGCAGGGACGCGGACAGTGCCGCATCGGAAAAGCTCTGCACCCCCAGCTCCACACAGCCGCAACCCGCGGCACGCAGACGCTCAAGCACAGGGGCGGTCACGCAATCCGGCCGTGTGGAACAGCGGAAAGAACGTATCCAGCCCCTCTCAAGCGCCAGCCCCGCCAGATCAAGGCAGGCGGCCTGATCCGCTTCGGGCATGGCAGTAAAGGTTCCACCATAGAAAGCCAGTTCCGCCGGGGGCAGACCCAGGGCATGCCGCCGTTCAAGGTCGCACCGTGTTTCGTGCAGCAGGGCGACAAGCGGCATGGTCTCGGGCGACAGCGTTTCATGCGGCAGCGCGTGGGGCGGCTGGTCGCCGTGCGGCAGAGGCGCAAAGGCAGGCAGGGAGGGGGTGACACAGGGGGCTGATGCCGCTGCTGAGGCAGCACCGGGCGCAGCCCCTTCCGGACAGGCCGCAGGTAAAAAACCCGTCTGCACATCCTGCGCACAAAAGACGCAACGCACGGGGCAACCCCTGAAAGGAAGAAAAACCGGCACAAGCGCACCGACGTGCGCCGAAGGCAGAAACCAGGGCAGTGTTAAAGAAAAAATTCGGGCAGATACCGTTTTCATATATACTCGATGCCTGTGAAGCCACGTGCGGCGCGCACTGCGGCCATTATTTCGGCAAGAAGGCAATTTTTAAGAAAAATCTTGCTCTGCCCGTTAGTTGCGTGTATTTTACACAAAAGTGCCCTTCATGTGAAGCAAGCCTTTGTTTACCATTTGGCCCATACCTGTCAGGACCATGTTTGTGACAGACATACCAGCGCCACAATACGCGCCGGAGAACTCACAATGAAGAAAACTCTGACCAAAGCGGACATCGTGGAGGCCATCTACGAAGAAACCGACAAAAACCGCGTTGACGTGAAAAACGTGGTTGAAAAGCTGCTGGACATCATGAAAACGGCCATCAAAAAGGACCGTGCCCTGCTGATCAGCGGCTTCGGCAAGTTTGAATGCTATGACAAGGCGTCTCGCAAGGGGCGCAACCCCAAGACCGATGAAACCATTACCCTGCCCCCGCGCAAAGTTATGGTTTTTCGTCTGTCGCGGAAATTCCGTTCAGAACTGAACCCCTAGAGCAGATTAACTTTGAGAATGTACGTTCTCGAAGTTTGAGACACGCTCGCTTCGATGCTTAACCGCGCAAGCAAATTGCGCTTGTATCTTTGCGGCGGGCGACTGCTCACGCAGCCGCCAGAGCAATTTCAAAGTGAAGTTGCTCTAGCCGCGCCGTAACGCATGCGCCTTCACGGCGGACATCCGCTGGACACCGTGGCGGAGGCTCTTGCGTTCCTTTTCCCGGCCAGCCGTTGCACGGGCAGTATTTCTTGCCCAGTGTTTTTTTTGTGTCCAGCGACTGCCGTAGCGGGCCCGTGCTACTGTGGGCCTCCGGTCTTTTATCACCGGGGCTTCCGGAGGCCCGCATTCCGGGGGGAGGCTGCGCATGCTGTTCAATTCCTATTCTTTTCTTTTTCTGTTTCTGCCTCTTCTGCTGCTGTGCTGGCGACTGGCGGCGGGCTTCGGTTCCGCCCGGCTGGGCATGGTTCTGCTGCTCTTTTCCACCGTATTCTATGCCCTCTGGGGGCTGCCCTTCCTGCTGCTTCTTGCAGGCATTCTGATCATGAACTATGCCTTTGCACTGGCTCTGGCCGCACCGGAAGCCCCGGCAGCGCCCCCGGCCGGTGCAGACGGCGAACCATGCGCGGCATCCCCCCACAGCGAAGCAGAGGCAGACAGCCAAACCATCGTCAATCCGCGCGGCCGTCGGCAGCCCTTCAATGGCGACGGGCTTAAACGCCTTGGCTGCTGGGCGTGCAGCCGCAAGGGCTTGCTGACCCTGGCCCTGATCCTGAATCTGCTGCCCCTGCTCTGGTTCAAGTATTCATGGTTCTTCGCCCAGAACCTGGCTCTGCTTGTGGGCGCGGAGTGGAACTTTACCCCGCCGGGCCTGCCACTGGGCATTTCTTTCTATACCTTTATACAGATTGCCTGGCTCGTCAGCGTGTACCGGCGGCAGGTGACACCGCAGGGTTTTTCGCGACACGCCCTTTTTTCGGCCTGCTTTCCCTATGTCATTTCCGGTCCCATCGTGCGTTACGAGCAGATGGGCCCGCAGCTTGACGATCTTTCCGGCTCCACCTCCGAGGGGCTGGCCCAGGGTTTTACCCTTTTCACCATCGGACTTGCCAAAAAAGTGCTGCTGGCTGACAGCCTTGCCGTGTATGCCAACGCCGTATTCAACGCGGCTGAAAAAGCCTTTCCCGTGAGCGGGGCCGAGGCCTGGCTGGGCTCTTTCTGTTATACATTTCAACTTTACTTTGACTTTTCCGGCTATACGGACATGGCTATCGGCCTTGGGCTCATGCTGGGCCTGCGGCTGCCGGAAAACTTTGACTCGCCCTACAAGGCTACGGGCATTGTCGACTTCTGGCGGCGCTGGCACATCACCCTGAGCTCATGGCTGCGGGATTTTCTGTACATCCCCCTGGGCGGCAACCGCAAAGGGCGGCTCATGCAGTACCGCAATCTCTTTCTCACCATGCTCATAGGCGGGGCATGGCACGGCGCTGGCTGGACATTCATCATATGGGGCGCGCTGCACGGGGCCATGCTGAGCATCAACCACTTTTTCCGCGCCTGCATCAAGGGCAGCCTGACGGAAAGGGTTCTCGCCACCCTGCCCTTGCGCATCTTCTTCATCTTTTTCACGTTCATGTGCATCAATCTTTGCTGGGTGGTCTTTCGCACGGTGAGCCTCGACGGGGCTGTGACCATGTATGGAGCCATGTTCGCCGGGCCTTTCACGGCTGAAGCCGCCGGGCGCATCGCAGATCACGGCGGGCTTTCGTCCCTGGGCGCACTGGCTGCCCACTGGCTGCCCAACAACTATTTTCAGGGCTGGATGCCCTTTGCCCTGCTCGGTATCAGCCTTGTTCTTGTGTGGGCCTTCCCCAACAGCCACGAACTGCTGCACGGCAGGCGCGATGGCACACGCCCGCTGCTGAGCTGGCGGCCGTCAGCGGTCTGGGCCACGGGTCTGGCCTGTCTGGCGTTCGTGACTCTTATTCTGGTGTCGCGCAAGGCGACCTTCCTGTACTTTCAATTCTAGAGGGGCGGAAACATCATGAGCAAAATTCTCACCGAAGCCGCCTACCTCAACCGTTTTTTTCGCGTATTGCTGCTTCTTGCCGTGGCGGCCTGCCTGCTGGTGCTGCCCTATACCATGTGGTGGCTCTACAAGAGCGGCGATGTGGCCGTGGAACGCGCCGTGGCGGATCAGGCCGCCGGACGCTTTGTCATTTTTGGCTCCGGCGTTTCACAGGACTTTGTGGACTACAAGCTCCAGCTGTATGCCAAGGTCAAACCGGAAATCGCCGCGGTCGGTTCGTCGCGCGTCATGCAGTTCCGCTCGGCCTATTTTCGCAAAACCTTTCTCAACGTGGGCGGCACGGCAGGCAATCTTTCCGTACTGCGCTCCACCATTGACGCCATGCTGGCCGAACACAGGCCCGAGGCCCTTATCATCGGGCTGGATTTCTGGTGGTTCATGCCCCAGTGGCATCCCGATCCTTTCAAGGACGAGCCGCCCACCAGCGGCTCCTACAACTACGGGCTTGAAAGTCTGAAAAAGCCCTGGGCGTGGTTGCTGGAAGGCAAAATTTCGTTTCATGACCTTATCGCCCCCGTGCTGCTGGAATCTGCCAAGGGCTTTCGTGCGGGACGCTACGGCATCATGGCGCAACAAACCGATGACGGCTTCGGCCCTGACGGTTCCTGGTACTATACCGCCGAAACCACAGGCCAAAAACGCCCCTTTGACTACCAGTTTGAAGACACCCTCACGCAGGTGCGGCACGGCATCAAGGCATTTTTCCACGCGCGGCCCCTCGAAGGCAGCCGCGAGCCGGGAGGCATAAGCACCGCCCATGTGGACGCCTTTGCTGAAATATACTGTCGCCTCAAGTCACGGGGCATCGCCACATTTGTTTTTATTTCGCCCCTTTCGGTAAAAGTGCTGGACGCCATACGCCAGCGCGAGGCCGACTATCCCCACCTTTTCCACCTCAAGGAGGCTCTGGCCGCTCGCGGCATTGAAGTGGTGGATTTTACGGACCCACGCACCTTCGGCTCCAACGACTGCGAATTTGTTGACGGCTTCCACGGCGGCGAAGTAACCTATGCCCGCATGTTGCGGGACATGGCCGACCGCTGGCCTGCCCTGCTGGCCTACGTGAACATGGAAAAAATCAATGCGACCATCCGCGACTGGCGCGGTCACGCTCTGGTTTTTGATGCCCGCCTGACCGACAAGGCGGAAACGGACTTCAACAAATTCAGCTGCCCCAAGCGCACGCCCTGAAAACACGGCGCCAACGCAGCTTCAGGCACAGCTTTTGCCCTTGCGCCGTAACTACGGCTGCCACAAAAAACGTGTTTTTTCCGCTATCTGGCGGCAAAAACCGCGCAGCAACACGCTGACGCAAGACCGGCATGTGCCAGCCACTGTTCACAGCGGGGCACGAGCTGCAGCCGTGCGCGCAGCACCTGCTTTTTGCGGGCGACCACGGGCAATGCACGCCACAGGCCCGCGCAAGCCGGTCAAAACGCCATCACAGGCAAGACGTAAACGGAACGATATATGCGCCGGGACAAACGCCACACCATAACGGCGCCCACAGGCTCCGCAATTTGCAAAAACAGCCCCCGCAAGGCCCCGCTGGCCGTACTGCGGGGGTTTGCCCCTGACGGACTTTTCTGCTCTGCCCCACCAGTTTTCAAGGCCTGTCTTTTTGCCCTGCTCAGGCTGTGCCCCCATGCCCGGCCTCTGCGGACGCTGGCCCTTGTGTGCCTGCTTTTTGCGGCCACAGGCATCGGCGAAGCACCCCCGGCCCTCGCGGCGGCGGCCGTCATCCCTGTGCCCACGCCTGTGGAACCCAGGGTGCACGAGCCTGTCGTATCCGTTCCCACTGTTGCCGTGCCGACGGTTCAGGCTCCGGTGGTTCAGGCTCCGCCGCTCATGCCTTCCGGCGGGCAGCCCCGAAAAGGCTGGGCCACTCCGTCCCCCAGTACGCAGGTGGCGGAAAATGGAGCCAGACAGGCGTCCCCCACCCGCGAAATCATGGGATTTCTTTTTGGCGGCCATACCGACGGGCCTTCGGACAACGCGACACCCGCCCCGCCGGACGCGGCAAGCCAGCCTTCCGCACCGGCACACAGCGGCAAACCCATCGGATCAGGCTTCAATGGTGCGCCCGCGCCATCCGGTTCCGTGCCTGTCCCGCCGCAAACATCCGTGACCGCGCCCGCACAGGTAGCGCCTCCAGCACCTGTTGCCCCGGTGGCTCCCACGCCGATCCCTGCGGCGCCCGGCAATGGCGCGCAGCGCAGGGCCAGTGCCGAAATGCAGCCACAGTCCCCCGAAGCACAACTGCGCCAGAAGCAGCAAAATGCGGAAAACGAACGGCTGCGGCAGGAAAAGTCCCGCCGGGACCCCCGCCCTGCCAGGACCCCGCAAAACGCCAAACCCGCCGCTTCCCACGCCACGGAAAAGCAGCCTGATGCGCACGCCTCCGGGCCTTCAGCAGCCGCAAAAACCGAAAGCGCGCCACCGGCCATGCCGGAACCGGCAAAGGCGGAAAGCCCTTTTCCTCCCGGCAGCCCGGAGGCACAGGCCAATGAGGCATACCTGAAGGGCGACTTCGCCCAGGCGCGGGCCATATGGCAGCACCTTGCTGAAAGCGGCGACGGGCAGTCCATGAACAATCTGGGCGTGCTTTACGACCTGGGTCTTGGAGTGGAGCCTGACGAGGGGCGCGCCCTGCACTGGTTTGCCCAGTCCGCGGCGGCGGGCCATCCTTCGGGCATGAGCAATTACGGCCGCATGCTGGAGCAGGGACGCGGCATTGAGGCCGACCCGCATGAGGCCGCCCGCTGGTTTGACCTCGCGGCCCGACAGGGACAGCCAGAAGCCCAGTACAATCTGGGGCTGATGTATGAAAGCGGCCACGGCGTGCCGCAGGACCACAAGGCCGCAGCAGCGTGGTACAGCCGCGCGGCTGCTCAGCAGCAGATCGATGCTCTGGCCCGTCTGGGGCATCTCTACAATGCCGGGCAGGGTGTGGAAAAAGACCCGGCACGGGCCACGCTTTTGCTCTATGCGGCGGCCATGCGCGGTTCCGTGCATGCCATGAAAGAGCTTGAAGCTCTGGCCGCAGCCTCCGGCGTGCGCCACGGGGCCGTGCTGTTCGGGCAACGGCTGGATACGGCCCACCGGGCAGCCATGCGTGACGCCCTTTCCCGGTCCGGCATGCAGGCCAGCCGTCAGGACGACGCCTATATCTGCGATCTGTATACTCCGGGCGCTCTTGTACCCGGCGCGCGCCAGATGGCACTGTGCTACGGCCCGGGCAGACCCGCGCCACTGGGTTTTGTGGAGCTGGAATATGCCGCTCCCAATCAAGACACGGCCCAGAGCATTCTGCGCATGGTCAGCGAACGCTTCGGGCCGCCCTCTGCCGGTGAAGGCGACAGCGGCCATATCTGGAACCTCGGCACGGTCATCGTGGCAACACGCTATGATGCCGCGCAGCAGACGGTAAGCCTCATGTACATGATCCCCGCCATCTACCATCTGACCCGCCAGGACTAGCACAGATCAACTTTGAAGTGCTTCATATTTCAAAGTTTTCATTGATCCGGTCAACAGCAGTGCACAGGCAAGGGACACCAGCGTGGCCGCCTAAGGGTCGTGCTCTTGGCACGCGGCATGCTGCACGCGCCGTACCGGGAGTGCAGCTTCTCGGCGTCTGCCCACCACTCTCGCCTTGACACGATTTTTTTCTTATTATATCAGCTTATCTTAATATAGTGATGGGAAACGGAAAACGGTGAAAATCCGTTGCGGACGCGCCACTGTAACCGGCACAAACCCGCGCCGCGCCACTGTTCACTGAAAGCACTCGTGCTTTGCCATACCCGTGGGAGCAAACATCCCTGCCTGCAAGCGCACTCTGCGCTGCGTGCAACTGCATTGCCACTGGTATTTCGCGTGATGCTCCAATCGCGCTTGAACGGGAAGGTGCGGCCACGCGCAAACACCACGCGCAGGGGCCGGAAGCCAGGAGACGCCTCGTCACAGCCGCCACCCGGCGGCACGGCAGTACTGTCTCGCGTTCAGGCAAGCGCCCGGCCCGGCCTTTGTACCGGGCCAAGTCATGTGCATCCGCGATGCCCATGCCGGCAGGTTTCCATACCTGCCGTGAAGTGATGGTGGGGCAATGCCCGACCCCTTCAGGTATAAACGCTCTCCGCGTGAAAAGACTGCCCTTTCAACACCATATGAAAGGAGCAACCATGCAGACCCACATCCTCGGCTTTCCTTCCATCGGCAGGCAGCGTGAGCTTAAACAGGCTCTCGAATCCTTCTGGCGGGGCGACACCTGCGCCAAGACTCTTGCTGAAACCGCCCAAGCCCTGCAACAGCAGAACTGGGCCATACAGCAACAGGCCGGGCTGACCCACGTTACCACTGGCGATTTTTCCCTGTATGACCGCATGCTGGATACAAGTCTCATGCTTGGGGCCGTTCCCGCCCGCTTTGTGCCCTGCGGCCGGGGGGGAAAGGACGTGACGGCTCGCTATTTTGCCCTGGCGCGTGGTGACGCGGCACGCAATATCCCGGCATTGGAAATGACCAAATGGTTTGACACCAACTACCATTACCTTGTTCCGGAAGTCGAAACCAACGCCATATGGGCCTCCACCGAGCATCCAGTGCTGGAAGCCACCGCGCGGGCAAGCGCTTTGGGCTTTACCCCCAAGGCTGCCATTATCGGTCCGTTCACCTGGCTTGCGCTTGCCAAGGGTCAGGAAAAGGCAGACCCCTGGGCGCGGCTGGATGAAATTCTGGCTGCCTATGCAGATCTTATCGGGCGGCTGGCTCCCCTTTGCTCTCTGATACAGATCGAAGAACCCGTCCTTTGCACCGACCTCTTGCCCGAAGACGCAGCCGGACGCTTTGCGGCGGCCTACGCGGCACTCAATGCGGCAGCACGCCCCTCGTCCGGCGGGCTCATGCTCACAACCTACTTCGGTTCGCTGACGCAGCATCTGCCTCTGGCGGCAAACAGCGGCTGCGCGGCACTGCATATTGACCTTGTGCGCGCGCCCGGTCAGCTTGATCATGTTCTGGCAGCTCTGCCCGAGAACATGGCCCTGTCTCTGGGGCTTGTGGACGGACGCAACATCTGGAAAACAGACTACGCGCAGGCAGCGGGCCTTGCTCAACGCGCCGTAAGCGTTCTTGGCAGCGACCGCGTCCTGCTTGGCTCTTCCTGCTCTCTTCTGCACAGTCCCGTTGACCTTGAAGAAGAAACGGAACTGCCGCCTGCCATCAGAAACCGCATGGCCTTTGCGGTGCAAAAATGCTCAGAGCTGGCTGATCTCGCGGTCATTGCCCACGGCAACGGGGCTGCCCTGCTCGCTGCCAATGCCACACAGATGGAAGACGCCCGTCAACATGAAGGAACAGTGCTGCCTGCCGTGCGCCAACGCGCGGCAGCCGTAACCCCGGCCATGCTGACTCGCCGCGCCTGCCGCAGCGCGCGCCGCGCCGCTCAGGACTGGCTGCGCCTGCCCCTTTTGCCCACAACCACCATCGGCTCTTTTCCGCAAACTGCCGATATCCGCAAAACACGGCTGGCCTTCAGGCAGGGCCTGATGGACAGACAGGCCTATGAAAACGCCATTCAGGAAGAAATCGCCTCCTGCATCAGAAAGCAGGAGGTGCTGGGCCTTGATGTGCTTGTCCACGGCGAAGCCGAACGTAATGACATGGTGGAATATTTCGGGCAGCAACTGGGTGGATTCTGCTTTACCCGCAACGGATGGGTGCAAAGCTACGGCAGCCGCTGCGTCAAGCCGCCTGTCATTTACGGCGATGTATACCGCAGGCAGGACATGACCGTACACTGGGCGCGCTACGCCCAGTCCCTGACGCAAAAGCCCGTCAAAGGCATGCTGACCGGCCCGGTGACCATTCTCTGCTGGAGCTTTGTTCGTGACGACCTGCCCCGCAGCGAAGTGTGCCGCCAGATTGCCCTGGCGATACGTGACGAGGTGCAGGCCCTTGAAAACGCGGGCATCGGCGTTATCCAGATCGATGAGGCCGCCCTGCGCGAAGGCATGCCCCTGACCGCCGCTGAAGCCGAAAAGTACCTGCAATGGGCTGTGGATGCCTTTCTTCTGGCCTCAACAGGTGTGGAAGACCGCACACAGATCCATACCCATATGTGCTACAGCGAATTCAACGCCATTCTGCCTGCCATCGCGCGCATGGACGCGGACGTCATCAGCATCGAATCCAGCCGCAGCGGCATGGAACTGCTGGATGCCTTTACGCGCTTTCACTATGAGGGGCAGGTCGGCCCCGGCGTGTATGACATCCACAGCCCACGCATTCCCACGGCCGACGAAATGGCGCGTCTGTTGCGCATGGCGCTGAAACATGTGGACAGGGAGCGGCTCTGGGTCAACCCGGACTGCGGCCTCAAGACCCGCCAATGGGATGAAGCCTGGCCCGCCCTGGAAAACATGGTTACCGCTGCATTGCGCATACGGGCTGAGCTGTAGACCCGCAGCCTTGATAGAACCGGCTGGAGGAAAGCATGACAATTCCTCCAGCCGGAGTTTCAGGGCCAGACAGGCAGAAGCGCAGCCAACACACCGGCAATGTGCCGCCTGCCGGGCAGCGATCCGTGATTTCGTTCTATTTTATAAGGGCAGCCAGCAGCTTGGCGACCAGCGGTGACAGCAGCACAATGGCGTAGATGCGTACCAGATGGTACACCATCACCACAGGGGCTTCGCTGCCCGCATCCCCTGCCAGAGCCACAATGGCGTTGAAGCCCCCCGGGCTGGTGGCAAGGTAGGCCCCACCGGCACTCATGCCGCCAAAGCGCATGCTCACCCAGGCGCAGAACAGGCCCGCCAGCAGAATGATGGCGGTTGACAGCAGCATGATGGGCCAGGTGGAGCGGATCACCGTGAGCATGTCAGGACTGTACATATTGCCCACTATCACCCCAACGCAGCCATAGATCACGTAGCGTATCCAGTGCGGTATTTCGGGCGTGCTCACGGAACCGAAGGTCTTGAAAATGACCACGGCCAGCATGGCTCCGGTCATGGGGCCACCGGGCAGGTCGAAATAGTCGAACACCAGACCACCTGCCAGACCCACGGCAAAAAGCACAATCAGCGTCATCATATATCTTTCCTTATCAGCCCGGCCAGAATGCCCGAGCGGGCCGTTTTTCCTTTATCCGGGCCAGCCTGTGGCCCTTTCCGGCAATGCATACGCCCATTGTCTCCACGCTTCAATGCCCCCGCAACGCGAGGGGACGCCCTCTTCCAGAGAAGAGAACGCCCCCATTCAGACTGTCATCCAACGTGATCGTACTGTCAAATGCTCTGCGCATATTCTGCGCATGGCGCAGGATAAAGCAGAATTACCCTATTTTTGAACCATGCCTATGAGCTTGTCCATCGTTGCCGAAGCATCGCCAAGCATCATGATGACGCCGGGCCTGCCGTACAGGGTGTTGTCCACCCCGGCATAGCCGGGCTTGTCGTCATAGTTGCAGATGATGATGTTCCTGGCTTCATCGGCCCTGAGAATGGGCATGCCATAGATGGGCGTGCCTTCGGCCGTGTTGGCGGCAGGGTTCACCACGTCGTTGGCCCCGATCACAATCACAAGATCGGCTTCTGCGAACTGGGGATTCACCACGTCCATCTCAAGCAGGTTTTCATAGTCCACGTTGGCTTCGGCAAGCAGCACGTTCATGTGTCCCGGCATGCGCCCGGCCACCGGGT
>CAJMLK010000023.1 GCA_905214305.1 uncultured bacterium | reverse complement strand
AAGGTGTGCATAGCCCATACGCCCCTCAATCTTTGGTTGGATGGAGAGGCTAAAGGGCTATACCACCTTGCCTTTTCATTCAACTTTGAGGGTGTTGCACTTGCAAGTTGAATCCGCCAATTTAAAAAAAGTAGAGACTTCATACAAGAAATAATAAATATCGGCACATCAGTAGTTGCTTATGGTGATAAGATACTTAGGATAGAACATCCTGAATTATTTAATGCTGAAGATGAAGATGGATTAATACCAATTGATTATCTATATTACGAAGGGCATGGAATATTCTCATATAAAGAGCATTTAATTTTTCCAAGCTGTCATTTTAGAAAATCAAGCTCAAATTTAAATAGCCTCAATGAAGAATTTCTTAATTTTTTTGTGAATGGGTTTGATGCAGAAAGGAAGTTAATTGCAATTGATGATACAATTATTGGATTAAAGAGCACTTTATTGCGTAGCGTCGAACTTGACTATTGGTGGGGACCAAAGTTCAAAAAAAATATAAATGAAATCGAAGACGGTGTTACAAGGCACGTTGTTCCTGAAGAAAGTCCGCTGAGAAAAATGCTTGGGGTTGAGTATGTAGATTTTCGATGGTCTACTAATAAAGAAAGCAGCAGAGTATTTGAATGTGAAGAAGTTGTTTTTGAACAAACATACGGGATTTCAAACAAAGAAGCATATTGTTGCAAATACATGCACTCAATATTTGCAAAAGATGAATCATGCGTGCATGTTGATGGAGCAGTGCGCTCTTACTCTGACACGGAACTACTAAAACGCTTTGATAGCGACCTTGCAAAATGTGGCAAAAATACTGAGTACATGAAAATATGGAGAGTTGATGGGAGGCTTGATCGCGAGTGCTTCATGAAATTGGTACATTTTTTCTATCGAGGCAATACCCTGATAAGTGAGTATTTTTGCGACGAGAGTTCTGATTTTTTTGAAAACCAGATTGCTGATATTCCAAATGTTGCACAGTCAAAAACTATTGGAGTCTTTGATGACATAATAGTGTCAACTGGTTTCATGAAACAAAAAAGGAACAATAGTTGCAATATTGTTATCAATTCAACACACACATACGGAGAGGAGCAATGCAATGAGTCTTCATATATAGATCTAAAAAAAATATTCATGAAGAATGGCGTTAACTTTTGTGAAAATAAATTCAAGATAATTCATTTTAATGATACAGTCGTCAACCTTCCAACAATAACACATTTTGGCACAGACAGTTTCACAAATGCAAATAGATCATTATTATTGATTAAAGATTTCATACAAAGCTCTGCTGGGCTTGCATGTTTAATTTCATTTACAATCGCATGTGAAGTTGATGAAAGCGCAGATAAAATTATATTTTTTTCTTTTGCAGGGACAAGGCAAAAAATTTGTGATTTTATTGAAAAATGTAAAATTCCACAGTCGCATGATTTGACTAAGGAATGGTGCATCGAAGCTGAAAATTTTATGAAACAAAAAGATAACTCTCAACTTGAAAGACATGTCCTAGATTTTATTTCAGCAGATGCAACATTAAAGTTTGATAGAATCTTGTTACATGTTGAAGACATTATTGTTGACAATGGAATTCTTAACGTTAAGTTTAAAGATAGCGTAGAAAAAAGTTTTTCTCAGTGTTTCATTGTAGATGAAATGACCTGCCCAATATGTGGCGAAAACTATTGTACATGTAAATGCATTTCAAATCAAAAATATAAATTTAAAACAAGCGGTGAAAATTTAGCTTTTTTTCACACGGATCGCCCGTTGAACTTAAAGTGGTCACTCTCTGATGAGTCATAATGCCTTGTATGACGTTTTGCCAGCTTCTCATTGACATTGTTATTCATCACTGCATATTGTGATTTTACAACTAGCAGTTGGTCTGGTGTTGCTTTTTGGAGCTTATGTACTTTCTCAGCTCAACTCACCGTGACAGCCCATTTTTCTATGATGATTTATGTGGAGGTCATTATGGTAGTAGCTATCTTTTTGATATGCCTGGCTTTTGTAAAGGCGCTTGTGGGGTGTCTGGTGAGGAATCAAGAGCTGGGAGGGGAGATGTATGCTTACGGAAGCACACTGTTAAGCCAATGACAGCGCCCGGAGGAGGTTCGATTCCTCCCCCCCCCCACTATTGAAAAAGGTTGGCACCCCCCCATCCTTGCGTACATAAAGATTGGCGTCATGATGTTCTTCCTTGGCAGTGGCCTAAATCCATGCACGAACAGATCACGTTGAGGATACATGATGCATGATTTTCTTGCACAAAAATGGCAACAGCAAACGAAAAACAAGCAGATCATTGGCAACCAAGGATTGCACTTTGTATCATTTGTCCTGGCAAGGAAAGGTTTTAATGTAGCTATTACATCTCGAAATGCAAAAGGCGCCGACATTCTCATATACAATGAAGATTGTTCTATTGTAAAAACAATACAAATCAAAAGTATTACCATCAAGCAGTATATTAATGTTGGGCAGACAAGCGAAAAGATTGGGCCTGAGCCTAAGTTGATGTGTGATTATTGGGTATTTGTAAACTTAAGCTATGCTTACCCGCGTTGTTCTGTTTATGCAAAAGAAGAGTTGCAACCACTTGTCACGGTAGATAACAACCCCGGAAAAGCTGGTAAATGGAGTTGGTGGCTTCCTTCAAATGTATCAGATAACTGCCTGGATGAATGGGATAAAATCCAACTGTAAGCAGCAATATTTATTTGAATTACACTTTTAGTGTGATATGTCTCTGGACATCCTTTAGATGGGGGCTGCCCTCTACGAATCTAACGCCTTTTGGGCTTTCACTTAAAGCACTCTTCGGCTCCCACTCGCTCACATACCCCGGCTCATCCTGCATCCGCTTCAGCTCACGCATGACGGCACTGTGGTTTTCGCGCACCAGAGCTAGTTCGCTTTGTTGTGGAAACTCCTGCCCCAGAGCGGCCTTAACCGTATCCATTTCGGCTATTTCCTGGCGCATGTTGGCCTGGGAGGTTTGAAAGGACTGTTCAAAGCCCTTTTCCAAAAAGTTATCCAGCCGCTGAAACATGCCGGACAAGCTGAATTTCTCGTCAAAGCCGTAGACCAGATTGTCCGGCTGGAACTCATGATCGCCCATGCCTTTGAGAATCAGTCGAAAACCGTCACCGCCCGGAGATTGTGACGAGCGCAGCATGGATACCTCAAAGCCCCGGTACTTGCCCAAGAGGGGCTTTACTTTGGGTTCTCGCGTAATGTCCTTCACGCCGTCTCGCAGAATGCACTGAATTTGTTCACTGTGCTTTTCGGTCAGCAGCTTACCGTCTTTGAACCACTCCAGCCGGATACGCTCCTTGCCCTTTTCGGTGAAGGTGCGAGTATTGCCGTCCCGCAAGGCACAGTTGGCCGCATAGTCCGCTTGTGCCTTGGCTAACCGACCTTCGGCAGCGCCAAGCCATTTCAGGCGATCCCGCAGCCGGTGTTGCGACCGCTGATGCTGTGAGTGCAACGCTTCCAGCTTGCGCAAGTCACTGGCCAGCTTCACCTGCATAAGAATGAGTGGATTGCCGGAAGCCGCAGCCTTCATATCTGCCGCGTTGGCGGCTTCGGACTGCACATCGTCGATGACGCGCTGGAGCAAATCCCCTTTACGGAATTGTTCAATGGCGGCGGCTTTGTACTCTATGGTTTGCCACATGCGGGCATCGTAGGTTTGTTTTGTGGCGTAATAGTAGACGCCTACGGAAAACTTGTCCGGGTCGCGCTCATAGAGCATATTGCCCTGGCGGATGATGCGCCCGTTGCGCTGTTCCAAATCGCTCGGCCTCCAGGGCGCGTCAAGGTGATGCGCGGCCACCAGCCGCTTTTGCACGTTCATGCCCGCGCCCATCTTGGCTGTGGAGCCAAGCAGGACGCGCACCCGGCCCGCCTGCATGTCGCTGAACAGCTTGCCCTTACGAATATCCGTGTTGGCATCGTGAATGAAGGCGATTTCGTCGGCGGGAATGCCGCGTTCCATGAGCTTTTGCCGCATGTCATCATAGACGGAAAAACGCGAGCCAGCGGCCACACAGGCGTCCATGTCGGCTGCAACTGTGTTGTCTGCGCCGTCATCGTCACCTGCTTCCACGCTGTCTGCACCTTCTTCATCGGAGCCAGCGGCGGGGGCTGTGTCTTCTGAATCTGCACCCCGGAAGAAGTCTTCTTCCTCAAACTCCAAGCCAGGCGCGGGAGCAGGGGCTGCCGCTCCGGCACCGCCCTTGGGTGTAGACAAATCGCAGAACACGAGCTGCGTTCCTTTGTCCGCCGCTGTGTCCTGCCAAATCTGAAAAATGCGCTCCACCGCTGCGTTGCTCTTGGAGCCGTCGTAATCACCGCCTTCAGGGTCGATAAGGCGATAGTCGAGGCCCGCCTTGCGGGCGTCATTGGTGATTTTCAGCGGATTGTCGATGCGCGGGTCTTTGGGCAAATGCTCCATGCGCTCGATGATCTGCTCCATGTAGGCCGCCTGGCCAGATGACCGCTCCACCACATGATTGAAGGGCTTGCCGCCGTCCACCGGTGGGGTCAGCGGACGCATACCGGCCTTTGCCGCTTGCTCGTCCAGATCACTCTTCGCCACCACATCCGCAAATGAACGGTACATGGAGAGCAGCTCCGGCACGTTCTGAAAGCTGGCAAAGCGCGACTTCAGCTTGTAATTCACCCCCGTGGCGTCCAGCTCCCAACCGTTGGTTATCTGGCCGAAGGTGGAAGCCCATGCGTCAAAATACTCAATGTTCTTGGCTTTCAGCTCGTCAAACTGCAAGTAGCGTTGCAGGGTATAGACTTCGGCAATGGTATTGCTGATGGGCGTTCCGGTCATGAAGTACACGCCCCGGCCCTCGTGCTTTTTTTGCAGATACCGGCACTTGATGAACATATCCAGTGCCTTGGCTGACCCCGTAATATTGCCGAGGCCGGATACATTCATGGTGGTGGTATAGCTCAGGTTTTTGAACTCGTGGCTCTCGTCCACAAAGAGCGCGTCCACCCCCAGGTCGGCAAAATCCACAGCACGATCCTTGGCCCCTGTTCCGGCCATGAGCTTTTCATAGCGGGTTTCCATCTTTTCCCGTTGTTTTTCGAGTTGCTTGATGGTGGCCCGGCCCCCATCATTTTGCTTGGATTCCTCAATGGCCGTAATCACCGCGTCGATCTGCTCTTGTAGGATTTCCTCCTGCATGTCGCGGGGCATGTCGATTTTTTTGAAGCTGGAATGCGCCACCACCACAGCGTCCCAATCGCCGGTGGCCACACGACTGAACAGGCGTTCGCGGTTCTGCTTGGTGAAGTCGTTCTTATCGGCCACAAGGATGTTGGCCCCCGGATAGAGCCGGTAAAATTCGTCACGCCACTGGTACAGCAGGTGGTTGGGAACTACCACCATAGGCTTGTTCAGAAAGCCCATGCGCTTGGATTCCATGATGGTGGCGATGCAGGCCATCGTCTTGCCCGCACCCACCACATGGTCGAACAGCGCCGTGCCTTCCTGGATGCTGCGCCATACCACATCCTTTTGATGCGGCCGCAGCGAAACATCTGAAGACGCACCCACAAGTTGAATGTGTGAGCCGTCATAGCGCGGCGGCACATGGGTGTTGAACCGCTCATTGTACAACGTGGTGAGCATGGTACGGCGCTCATCGTCCGTCCACACCCAATCCAGAAAAGCCTGCTTTACCTCGTCGGCCTTCTGCATGGCAGCGGCAGTGAGTTCCTGATCCACCACCATGATGGGCCGGTCGTTGTCGTCGTACTGGCCGCTTTCCTTCTCCACCTTGATGGGCCGATTGGTGAGCAGGGATTCCAGAATCTTGGAGGCCGGGTATTCGGGAATGCCCCACACTTCCGTATTGGCGGCATGGTCGTAGATGCTGACCTTGGCTTCCCAACGCCCCAAGATGGGCACATAGTTGATGCTCTGGTGGCCACGGCCCCCATGAATCCGCTCTTCGATGAAGTCAGAAAGCACGTTGCCGGGCACCCAGGTGGAGCCGAACTTGACGCCGATGTCCACGGCTTCAATGTCGGGAGGAATAGCGGCGGCAAGGGCTTCCACATTGGCGTGGTACTGCGGGTCTTCCGCTGCCGCTGCCAGGGCAGCCCTGTGCTTTTCGCGCACATTGCCGGTGAGGTATTTGTCGCTAATTTCCCACTCCGCACTGGCCGGATTGCGGAAAATCAGGCCCTCATCCTGCAATTCCTTCTGAATGGCCTCCGCTGGCCGGTGCAACAACTGGTTCATGCGGGCAAAGTCCACCTTGCCTGATTCTCGCAGGGAGATGACCAGGGCGTCCTTGGTGGTTTCGGCCTTTTCCGCAGCCTGCGTGGGCTTGAGCACTCGTTGCCGAAAGATCGCCGCCTTCCGCGCAGATGCGGGCCTAAACTCCCGGCCTTGACGCTTGGCCAAGTCTTTGGAAAGCCCCTTGTCGTACTCCAGCTCCAGCGATTCCAAGAGTGAGTGCTCCGGGTCGTCGCGCATCAGCCCCCGGTTGGTCTGGGAATTGAGGTGGCCGTGTCGGCGTACAAAAGCGTCATACTGCACATTGAGCTGTCGCCGGGCACCTTCAATAAACTTTTCTTCAGCATCGTTCTTTTCCAGATTGAGAAGGTCACGCAGACTGTCCCGAATCTGGATCATGGAGGCCAGCCGCTGCCGCGCCCCGTCATTTTTGACCGGCAGCTCTTCATAGCTGGCCTCGCCAAAGCCTCCGGCCACTTTAAAGACGATTTTGCGGCTTTGCGGCTCCACACAATACGCGCCCATTTTCAGGGACTGGAAATAGTCGGACGTGATGAAGGCTTCATTGCGCTGTTCGCTGGTCAGTTCCTCCGAGGTTTCGGTTCTGGGCACATACTGCATGGGCGGCAGACATTGGAGGCGCTTTTCAATCTCCTGCCCAAGGTCAATGTCAGAATCGGCCACGCAGTTGAGCGCATCCTGAAACATACCACCGGAGTAAACCATGTTGCCGATGATCTGGCCGGGCAGCTCGGCAAAATACTTATTGATGACAGCCGGGCGAGTGTCGCCTTCTTTCAGGTCTTCTGCTTCCACCGTGGCCGTCTGCACCCAATCGGTGCTGCGAATGCGCGGGCCGTCATGCTTGCGGAAAAAAAGGATGTCCGTGGTCACGTCCGTGAGGGCATTCTGCCGAAATGCCGTTTCCGGCAGGCGCACGGCCCCCAGAAGGTCGGCTGATTCCGCAATGTGTGCCCGTGCGGTGGGGTCAGCCGCGTCCATGAAGAAACGACTGACCACAAAGGCCCCGATGCCGCCGGGGCGCAGCAGGCTCAGGGATTTTGCCAGAAAGTAATTGTGGATGGAGAAATTGCGCAGCTCAGGGAAGTTGGGATCGTAGAGGGTCTGCTTGCCAAAAGGCGGATTGCCGACAACCAGGTCAAAACATGCGTCTTTGAGTTCTGCATTCTGAAAGCCATTGTTGATATGCCACGAGTGCGGATAGAGGTATCGGCCTATGGCTGCCGTGGTGGGGTCAAGCTCCACAGCAAGAAATTGGGCATTATAGCCTTCCGGCATCAGTCCCATGAAGTTGCCGATGCCCGCCGAAGGTTCCAAAACGCGCAGAGGCCCGCCCTCGCGCAAGCCCAGAGTGTTCAGCCCCTGATAAATGCCTCGAATGACGGTTTCAGAAGTGAAGTGGGCATCCTGTGTAGAACGGCGAGCCTTGGCGTATTCGTCTGGGGCAAGCAGGCTTTGTAGTGTCTGATATTCCGCAGCCCACTTTTCGTTGCGGGCGTCAAAGGCTTGGGGCAGACCGCCCCAGCCCACATAACGCACCAGAATTTTCTTTTCGTCAGGCCCGGCCACCTCAACCTTGCGCTCCTGCAAATCCTTGAGCAGGCGGATAGCGGCAATATTGTCGGCAAACTTGGTCTTTGCGCCGCCGTGGCCAAGCCGGTCTTCAGAAACTATGCGATAATTTTCAGGCTCGTATCTATCCCGGCGTTCTGCAAAATCTCCCAGTCGCTCATCCCCTGACGACTCGCTTCCCGGGCCGAATCGCTGTTCAACACGTTCGCTTCCCGTGTTTGCTGCTGGCTCAGGGTTACTATCAACCCCAAGGTGTTCATTGCTTCCAGGCGGCGCAGGTCGTCCGGCTGGTTCAGTGCCCACCTGTCCAAAATCAAATAGGCTGTGTTGGTAAGCCCCGCGCTGCGCACCTCGCGGATGGTTTCCGGTCGCAACACTGTGCGGGCTATTTCCAACGGAGCTGTTTGTCTGTCGAGCATTGTGGGCCTCCTTTGTGTCAGCGTGAGCGTTCTCACGCCGCAGTTGTTCGATTTGATCTGCCGTCACGTCAAAATTGAATGAGAGCTGCCTTGGGTCGTAGGCTTTTTTGCGTGGCCGGGCCATAGGATTTACCTTTTATCGGCCACAGCCTCCCCTCCCTGATTAAAGGTCAAAGCCGCAGCATTCAGTATGCGGACTCCTTGGTCATCCTCAATAAAGACAACCTTGTCGCCCTGTTCCAGCTTGAGTTGTTTGCGAACCGCCACGGGGATGGTGATTTGCCCCTTGGAGGTCATGGTGGCCACTTCCATTTTCATGCAGTGCTCCTTATTTCTTGTTCCTTACTTTCCTTGTATTCCTTACCAAGGAAAAAGCAAGTAGAAAAAGCGAGCACCACCAGGTCAGAGCATTTTTTCGTCAAGCTGCCCATTGGTGATAATAGTGACGATCTTCTCCTGAGCCGCTTGGTCACCAGCACGGGCCTGCTTGGCTATGGCAAGAGCCTCACGCAGTTGCGTGGCCGTGAAGTCGCAAGAAGGGAAACGAATTCCGGCAAGAATATAGGTGGGCGTGGACGCGATGCGCCCATAGCCCGCCAGAATGTCTTCATTGACGACATCAGCAGCGCCCTTGTTCAGGGCTTCACCAAAGGCTTCTGGCGTAATGGCCGCTTCCTGAAAGGCCAGCAGGAGCGAGGCCTCATAAGGCGTGGGAATACCCAGGGCGGTTTGGGGCAACACCTTGTCCCAGAAGAGGTTGGCCGCGTTGGACGAGAATTGTTTCAGGGCTTCGTAGCTCAAAGCCTTTTTCAGCGACTCGCCATACTGGTCAGTCGGAATATGCCGCACCACGATGCACATATCCGGCGCGGCACGTTGGGCTTGCAGCGGTTCACGGATGCCGCAGTAAGAGCATTCAAGGTTGACCCAGTACTCCACCAGATCGCCCTGGAAGTCTTTGGCAGGCCGCCCGTCCAGGCATTGCCGGTCGGCCAATGCCTCGCCGGGGTTATAGGGCAGAGCCAGGTCTTTGTTGACCTGAGCCTTTACGCCTACTTCCACGGCCACCCGATCCGACATAGGGGTTCCGGCATGGGCCACATGCAAAGAGAAAAGCACCAGGGCCGCCGCTATCATTGAAAGAGCACTATGCCGCTGCATCATAAGAAACCTCCTGCCCCAACTGGAGCAATTGCGGCACCCGAAGCTGTGCCCTTTTGAGTGAAGGATTGGCGTAGAACATATCGCCGCGCACCACCTGCCCGGAAAAGAGGAAATGGGCTTCGCCTTCAATTTGTTCCTGAAGATCACGCAAATCCACGCGATCTTCTTTTTCTACGGTGGTGTTCATTGTGTCGGCGTAGGTGGAGCCAGACTTGTCATTGACCGAGAAGCCAGAACTGCGCACCACTGTGACTTGTCCAGCTAGGCCGCGTATCAATTCCCATGTCTTTTCAGCGTCTTGCATCTTCATGAAAATTTTGATTGATGTGTTGGCCACCATTTGTTGGCCACCTTTTTTGTCTGCCTCGATGATGCCCGCGTAATCCTGGCTGGCCACAATGGCCGCAATGCCAAGCCCCCGCCCTTGAGTGAGCACCACTTCAAAGCCTGGCGTCACAATGGCCGCGTATTCATCCACGATGCACAAATAGGGGCCAATGCCGATGGCGTCCGTGGGCAGAGATTCCAGCACGTCAGCGGCATCACCTTCTGTTCGCGATCCAAGGCCGACAGCGCAGGCGTTGCGGATTGCGCTCAGACTGATCTTGCCAAGGTTGGCAAGTTCAGTGGGCGCTTTTTCCAGAGATGGCAGGGTGACGACCAAGACACGCCGTTGAAGAATCGCATCCGCGAAATCCACTTCGCTATCTTCCACGCCGTAAATATGGGCGTAGGTGTCTGTCAGGCTGGAGAGCGTTCTGCCGAAATAGCTTTGGGCATAGCCGTATTGCTCTGCAAACGATGGCGGCTGGTCTTTCATTTCCCGGCCTGCTATCCAGCCGGTATTCGCCAGGGCATTCTGAATGGCTTCTCGGCTCGACTGAGTAAGTTCTGGTCGCAAAGCCAGTGCCACACTTTTTTCAATGTTCAACGAATCTCTGATCACATTGGCGGACAGTTTGATCAGGCCTTTATCCCGCAAATCCACGAGGGCATACATAACGCCGGTGATCAGTGTTTCAGCCTTGCTGGCAAAAATACTGTTCCCGCTGTCCGAGGCAGGCATCAGCGCCATGAGGAGCTGCGTAAGCCCTTCGGCGTTGCCCACGGTAAACGGATTATTGGTATTTGAGCGTCGCACCGGCGTCTTGGTCTTTGAAAGTCGAACTGGCGCATCATCTTGATCTGTCTCAGCAGTGCTGTAGTTCAGCACCCGAAAATCATCATCCCGGCCAAGAAAACGGGCCATTTGCCATATCTGGTAAGACAACTTTGGGGACGCCTTGGGATCGATATAAAAAAGTCCGCTGCCGGTAGCCAGGGAGTTGAAGGAAAGCGACACCAATGTTTCTGTTTTGCCGGAGCCGGTAGTGCCGAAAAGCAATGTGTGGGTCAGGATGTCCTTGGCCTTCAACCACAGTTCCTTGCCGTCCTGTAAACGGTTGCCCAAAAAGAAAAGTCCCTCCGGCTTGGCAAAGCCTCGCCGTCCTGGCAGGGGGTCGCCTTTGTCCGTACCGGAAAGGCCCAGAGGCATACGGAAAGGAAGACGTTCATTTCTCACACAAAGACAGCGCAACAGGAAAAAGAACAGTCCAAGTCCGAAAAGCGGCGTTGCGGCCACAGGGAAGGCAAACAGACACACCCCCGCCCCGAACACGCCGCAAGTCTGCACCGTGCCATTTTTGAGGGCGTCTACCGCCTGGTGCACGGGGGAGCGCACATCACGCAGCAATGTTTTACGCTCCTGCGCCTCTCTATCTTCCAGGCCACGTATTTTTCTGTCACTCACAAGTCACCTCAGCAAAGCTCGTTTTGCAACGCCGCATCAGTATTGGCGTCATACTCGCTATTCTCTTCTGCCACGGCAAAGACAACATCCTCATCCAAACTGAGGCCCGCTGACTCGAACAGGCGCGGCATATCGGTAAGCCAACCTTGTGCGGTCAAAGAATCCTTGATTCGTGCCACAGCATGGGTCATATGAGCTTCCCGCAATGCCCTGCCTGCCCGTTCTTCCGCTGCATAATGTGCCCAGGCTGCAAATCCCTCTGCCCATGCCGCCCGGCCTCCGCACTGATTGAGCGCGTACCAGAGCGGACGATCCAAAGGCCGCAGCCAAAGAAACTGCGATGAAGCCAGCACACCCTTTTTTCGTGCCAGGGTGAGCATCGCCATGAAGAGGGGAAGTTCAAACGCCGTATGGCGTTTGAGAAATGATTCTGTCAGCAGTGTTTTATGGGCATTCCAAAATCCCACCACTGTTTTTTGAAAGGTCGCATCCTCCAAAACAAGACAGGCTGGGGGCTGCTTTTCTCCTTCAATATACGAGGTGGACATGGCATCCAGCAGCTCCATACAATCCTGCTTGTTCCCAACAGCGTAAGAGAGTAAAGCACTGGCCAGGGTTTTGCGTTCAAGGCTCATGGCCCCAAAGCCGCTGAACTTCCTGCCAAGCTGTTCTTGAAGCACATTGACGGCTTTTGCTTCGTCCAGATGAGCGTGTCCATATGCCGGGAGATTTACATCAGGCATTCCCCGCCGAAGAGCTTGTTCCGGCGTAAAGGCTTGTCCATCGCCGTCCAGCAGTAGGCCATGTTCCAGGACAAATTGCACAGGGGTACGGGCAATGCGCCAGGGGCCGTTATCGTAAGACTCCCTCGACAGAAGGTACTTACCGCGCCCCACTACTGGACGCAGGCAAGGGAAGGATTCCGCATTGTTTTTGAGCAGGCCCTCCATGTTAAAGCGCCGGGTGAGGTCTTTTGTTCTGCTCATGAAGATGGAAGCCGCGCCGAGCGCCCCCAGCATCAGGACATAGGGCCAGCGAATCCACTTTCCGCTGTAGCCGAGTACATTCATTACCTGATCCCAGGTAAGCGCGGCAGGGTCTGCCTCGGCAATGCGGCTCCAAGCTGTGTGCGCTTCGTCGGAAAAAGGCGTAAACGCCAAAAGCTGCGCGTTGGCCAGTTCAAGCAGTGAGGCATTGATACTGCCCGCCCGTCTGGCGTACCAGGCAGGCACCAGCAACAGAACCGTCACCATCAGGCAAATCAGCAGAAACATCGTGTTACCGCCGTCTTCATGCTGATTTTTCATTGTGCGCCTCCTGTTCTGAGCAGAAGGCTTTCCAGACCGACGCGCTCCAGCTTGGCCAAGTGTTTTTTGACCCGGCCAAGATAGGCATCACGCAAATGCGGGGTTCGGGAATGGTACGCGCCCACGGCGTCCCAGATATTGCGGGTACGGTCGTATTCCTTGCGTAAAACCCAGGCGGCAGCGTAGGCGTTGGTGCAGCCGTCACGCAACACCATGTCCGGCGAAAAGCCTGCCCGCAGTAGCTCCTTGACGTGACAGGTGTTCACCTGAAATGCGCCCAAATCCCACGTTCCGTTGGTATTGCTCAAAGCCTGACCAGTTTTGCCGCCTTCGGTGGCCAAAATGCCCACCAAGGCAGCCAGGGGCAGATTGTAGGCCTCGGCAGCGCCCACCACACATTCCCAGGAGAGCGGACGAGCTTGCGGCAGCATGGCCTTAGTCCGAGCAGCGGCATGTACCGGCGGAGCCAGAAAGCAGAGCGCCATAGCAATATATAAATATATTTTTCTATGAAACATATGTTTATATATTGCTATCACTTGAGTTTGCGGATAAGCGCCCCAGCCACGGAACTGCCAGAACCGGAAACCTGAAAGGGGTTGTTTTGGCCAATACCATTGATGCTGGAACGCGCCTCGCTCAAAACTTCATTCATCTTGCTCTGAATCATGGAGTCCACCTGACGGCACATGCCGTTGACAATGGAATCCATGCTGGGAATGCTCACCCCCAGAGAAAAGGCATCGCCAATGCTCGCAATACTGCCCAGGCAATTGGACAGAGGCCCGCGATCCTCTTCAGGGTCGGGCATGGTGGTGTTGTGGGTTTCCTTCACACGGGTGTTGCGTTCTTTGATGGCGTTCATGGCCGCGTTTTGGGTATCGCTGCACGAGCCAGCAAAACAAGGAGCAGCACAAAGCACGAACATGAGTGTCAGAAAGAGCTTTTTCATTTTTTGCCTCCCTTCTTGCTGCCAAAATCGGGCTTGCCGTCTTCGCCCATTTGATAGAGCTGCTTGCAGCCCGGATAACCGGAGCAGCCGAAGAACGGGCCTTTGGCACTCTCACGGCGCACCAGTGCCTTGCCGCAGGTTTTGCATTTGAACTTGGTTGGTTCGGGCTTTTTGCGGGATTCGCCGGGTTTGCCGTCCACATTGGCGTAGCTGGCATTGCAGGCACGGTCGGAGCAAGAGAAAAAATCATAGGTGCCAGAGCCGTCACGGCGCTGGCCCTTCATGTGGACGAGGGCTTTGCCGCAGGCATCACAGGTGAAATTGGTGGGTTCCGGGGCCTTGCGCTCCTGCCCAGGATACTTTGAAGTGAAGGCGGTCACTTCAGACACAAGCCGGGCATGGGCTTTGTTCATTACTTCCTTATAGGCCGCCTTGCCCCCGGCTACGGCGTCCAGAGAATCTTCCATCTGGCTGGTGAACTCAAAATCAAGAAAAGAAAAAACCCCAGTGAGCAAATCCACCACCTGTTCACCAAGCGGCGTAGGCACAAGAAAACGTTTCTCCACCCGCACATATTCACGGCTCATGATGGTATCTACAATGGCCGCGAAGGTTGCCGGACGACCGATTCCTTTATTCTCCAGCTCTCGCACAAGGCTGGCTTCAGAAAAGCGCGTGGGGGCTTTGGTTTTCTTGTTCACCAGCTTGCCGCCAGAGGCGGTGATAGTTGCCCCTTGGAGTAGTATGGGCACAGGGTTGTCGGGGGTGTCCGCTTCACCCTCTTCATCCTGCATGGCCGCGTCGGTCGTTGTGAGCACCCTCCAGCCCTGATCCCGCAAGACACGGCCCTTGGCTTCAAAAACCGCTTCTTTGCCGTCCAGTTCTGCTCCCAGACGCACAGTACGCACAGCATACACGGCGTCAGCCAGTTGTGAAGCCAGCGTCCGCAGCCGGATGAGGCGATACAGGGCCTGTTCGTCCGGGGTATCCCCGGCCTCTTCAATTTCAATGTGCGTGGGACGAATGGCTTCATGAGCCTCTTGCGCCCCTTCTTTCGACTTCCATACGCGGGGCTTGTCCACCAGGGGACAGCCCCGGCTTTCACAGAAGGCTCGTATTTCCGTAACAGCTTCCGTAGACAAATTGGGTGAATCCGTGCGCATATAGGTTATGTGCCCACCCTCATAAATCTTCTGCGCCAGTTGCATGGTCTGCTTGGGCGTAAACTTGAGGGCATTGGAAGCGGCCTGTTGCAGACTGGACGTGGTAAAAGGCGCGGGCGGAGCTGTGCGGCTCTCCGATTCCTTGCATTCAAGCACCGTCAGCGAGCGCACAGCAGCGGCCTTTTCAGCCAACGCCTTGTCCAGCAGGTATTCCTGCCCATTCTCCAGCCAGGGCTTGCTGAACCATGTTGCGTTCCAGCCGTCCGCAAAGGAAACTTCCGCACCAAAATGGCTTACGGCCACAAAGCTCTGAATGGCCCGTTCACGTTCCACCACCAGGCGTACAGCCGGACTTTGTACCCGTCCGGCAGACAGGCGTGTGCCAGCCGCACGCGAAAGCGGCCCGCTTACCATGTAGCCGCAGAAACGATCCAGAACGCGCCGGGCTTCCTGTGCCGACACCAGCGCCATATCCAACGAGCGAGGATTCTTGATAGCCGCCTGAATGGCGGCAGCCGTGATTTCTCCGTAAGTGATACGCTTTGCCGCTTTCAGCCGCAGAGCGTCAGCAATATGCCAGGCGATGGCCTCGCCCTCCCGGTCTGGGTCTGTCGCCAGATAAACAGCCGAGGCCGAGGCCGCCAGCCCCTTCAAACGACTGAGCACTTCCTTGCCACGTTCCGTGGGCAGGTACTCCGGGGTGAAATCCGGCAAGGTAATGCCCAGCTCCCGTTCCGGCAGATCACGCACATGGCCCACAGAGGCAACGACCTTCCAATCATTGCCGAGGAATGATTGCACCTTCTTGACCTTACCGGGTGATTCCAAAATGAGCAGGTTCATATCACATCCTCATCCGTGATGCTGAGGTTTCGGTTCCTGTGGGAGCAAGGGCCGTCCGGTTTTTCTCGTCCAGTTCCATGCTCAGGGTCTGGGCGAAGGAATCACAGAGCGAAGCCAGAGACCGGGCAGCTTCGGCATCCTGCTTGATAGCCATGTTCAAAAATTCGGGATTTTGCAGAATGATCCGCGCTTTGCTCACCGGATCGTCCGCAGCTTCAAAGGCCGCTGCCGATTGGGCAAAGGAAGGAGGCGCAGGCCGGGCTTGCGGTTCTTCCGTACTTCTGGCCGCAATCTGCGCAGGATCGTGCAGATGAACGCCGGTGGTCGCATCACGCTGTTTCTGCGTGGCCACAAGTTCCGGCCAGGCTTCACTACGCGGAAACCATTGGGCCTTGGGTTGTTCGCCCATTTCAAACTGGTGCATGATGGTCAGTACCTTGGCCGCTTCCGCTGCCGCCTGAAATACGGCCTTGGCGTCGCCTCCGGAAAAGGTCTGATTCCATTTGTTGATGTAGGCCGAAGAATTGCTCTCCGGCATGGGCAGGTCAAAACGCGCCCCGGCCAGCATGGAGAACATTTCGGCCCGCATTTCTTCAAAAGCGTAGCTCTTGAGGTTATGAGTCTGCTTTTCCTTACGATTTTCCCGTTTGGAGTGGCCTGTGGCATGATATGTCTCATGCAGTTTGGAGGCGTAGTATTCTTCAGTACTGATGAAGCGTTCAGGAAAAGGCATTTTCACCATATCGGCCTGCGGTTCGTAGTAGGCATCCCCCGTGTGATGTTCCACCGGGATGCCCGTGCAGGCGATAAAGCGTTCAACAAAGTCATTGCGCTCCACAGCGGTCATGGCGTGGGCCTGGCTTTCCTTGGGCGGAAAACCTTCGATCTGCGCAGCGTTGAACACCGTGAACGGATAGAACAGCGTCATACGCTGCACGTCTGGAACTTCCAGTCCTTGGTCTTTTTGGGCAGTAAATTCCTTGATCTGCTTGTCGGTGAGATATTCCCATTTGCCGTCTTCCTTGACGATGAAGGCAATTTCTTCAGGCCGCAGGAGCTTGGTGCCCTTGGCCCCCTTTTTGATCTTCATGTCGCGTGCCGGATGGTCGGCCTGAACTTGTTGAAGTTGCTTGAACGTCATCCACCTGTCGTCCTGGTAGCCGTTGACGATGCTGGTGAGCATGAGCTTGACCATGTTGGCCCCGCCGTATTCGCGCCCCGTTGTGGCGCAAAAGGGCATCCCCAGCGGGGCATCAGCCGTCCAGGGTTTTTGCCACTTGCCCGCTGTTTCGGCCAAGACAAGCATATTTTCCGCCACACTGTTGACGAACTCTTCCTGCACTTCGCGGCTGATCTGGAAGCGGTTTTTCTTTTCCGCCGCTTGTTCCTGGCTCATATAGCCTCCTGCACGTCAACGATCACCGTGTCCGGTTCGTCATGTGGGCTGAGAAAACCAGCTGCAATGGCGTCTTCCCGGCTCATGACAAAAGCTCCGGCGTCCAACTGCCGTTCAATGTCCGCAGGGGTAAGGGGGACTCGCTCCTTTTCCGGCAGGCGCACAGGAGCGTCAAAAAGGCCGTAACTGTTGGGTTTTGATGAACTCATGATGTCTCCATAGAAATATATTTTTATATTTTGCATAGAAAAATATGCTGCATGAGATGAATTTTGTGTTCTGCCGAGGAAAACGAGCTTTGCCCGAAAGGAGTGTACTCTTCTGGTACATGAATGAAGGGCAAAGCGATGTTTGACAAAGGCAGAACGCAAAAGGCGCTCATGCACTACCAGCGGCAACGTTGCCGCCAGTGTGCTTCGTTGTGTCGTGTCTCCCGTCGATTGCCCATAAAGGCCACGCGCAGAGCGCGGGCACAGGCCAGCGGCGTCATGCCCGTGCGCTGCACCAGATAGAGAGCGACAATGCCGATCACCGCCACACAGGCCGTCCAGTAGGCCCAATGAAAGAGCCACAGCGCCAGGGGAAAGACGGCACGAGCGTCCAGAATGAAAATCTTGGGTGTGAGAGCGGTGTCCCGCCAGAGCAATTCACGTTTCATTCGGCCTCCGTATTGATGGGTTGCGTCGCTTTGCGCTCCGCCATGATGGACAGGTAGTGTTCCTTGGCGATGCTGCCGGCAGCATGGGCTTTCATCGCCGCGTCCTGCATCCGCTGACCGTGCCTGGTGAGCAGGTCTTCACACTTGGGAATGAGTCGCTCCAGCGGCGTTTCCAGCAGCGCCTCGCGTATTTCCGGTGTGAAGGGCAGATATTCGCGCAACGCGATGCGTCCATTGCCGCTCGCCCTTGGCAGAAGGCGCTGATTGACCACCAGGCGCAGACTGGAAAGCAGCGTCACCGAAATTTGCAATCGCTCTTCCACGGGAAAAACATTGATGATGCGTGAAAGGGTTTCCGGCACCGAGCGGGTATGCACGGTGGAGTAGGCGGCAACCCCAGTTTCCGCACTTTCAATCATGCCACGCAGGGTTTCTGCGTCACGGCTTTCACCGATGAGCACCACATTGGGCGCGGTGCGGGTGGAGTTGCGTACCGCACGAATGAAGGATTGCAGATGTTCAGGGATGGTGGTTTGAGAGACTGGGCCGCCTTGCTCAGGCAGATGCAAAAAGTCAAACTCAATGGGGGACTCATAGGTGGCCACGTTGCGCCCACCTTTTTCGATGATATGACGCAAAATGGCTGCCAACAGCGTACTCTTGCCAGATCCCATAACGCCGGTGACCAGCACAAGGCCGTTTTCCGGCATAGCGTGATCCAGAATACTCTGTTCAACGCCCAGATCTTCCAGCAGAGGCGGCGTTGATGGAATAGTGCGGAAAACGATTTTGACTCCGGTGGAGTATCCGTCCGCCACTGCGCCCGCATTGCCGCGATAGCGACGGCGCACCCCGCGTGTTTCCTCAATCTGATGGGCAAAGTCGTAATCGTCCTGGCTCGATTTGATAAAGGCCGCGACGGAATTGTTGCGGGTCAGGCGTTCCAGCCCGGCCAACAGCTCGTCCGTGGTGATGGGGCGCGTGGTGATGCGCCGCCATACCCCGTCTTTGCGCACCCACACCGGCTGGCCGGAACACAATTGGATGTCTGACATCCCGCAGCCGCTTGCCCAGAGCAGCATGTCGTTAATATTGTCGGTCTCCCAACGAATGCGCGGTTCTCGCGGGTACATTTCAAGAGCTTCAGACACGGGTCACTTCCGGGGAGCTGTTGTAACGGCTGTAAAGGCTGACGGCGCGGTGATGCGATAGACCTTCTGCCCAATGTGCAGCTTGTTGCCGTTGTCTGTGGCCTTGGTGCCCAATTCAGCGGAAGCCGTACTGACCTTGCTCAAAAGATGCTGCGCCGTAAGCAGATGATAAAGCATCACGCCCCGGTACTGCCGCGCCATACGGGACACGTTGTCGGCAAAAAGCTGATCCGCTTCCATAAGGCCCTGCGCCCAGGCTTCGCGTACAGCAGCCCGCCAGATGGCCCGTTCCTTGTCGTTTTTGGGCATGACAGCGGGATTGGGCTTTTCCGGTTCAGGAAAAGCATCCACCATGAGAAACTCCCGCCAGTTGGGTACGGTGGAGATGTACCGGGCGGGTTCGAGCAACTCATATGAAGTCGCTGCCGCTGTGGCTGTTTCGCCGGATTCAATCCGCATGGACGCCCCGGAGTGCGTGAGCACTGGCGGCAGAATCAAGGCCTCGCCCTGAGTCATCAGGAGCGGCCCAAAGTTGAAGGCTGTGTCCATGATGGCGCTATGAGTCTCGGTTGCGGCCACCAGTTGTTTGTAACGCCAGGCAATGGCCGTCTGAAACGTGACGAGCTGCGCCGCCTCTTTTATGGCCGTGGGCCGCATGAGGCTGACGGCGGTTTCTTTCTCAGACGCACCCTTCATTTCCAGCAGCGCCGCCAGTTCTTCCGGCTCACCCCGGCGTGGGCCTTGGCTCACATCAACAGGGGCAGACACCGTAAGTGTTTGCCCTTCCTCATGCGCCTGAGCAGGCGTGGGCGTAGCCGCAAGTGTAGCCTGTGACGGAAGCGGCAAAGGAGGTGATGGCTCCTGCACTCTGGAAGCGCAGCCACCAAGGCAAATCAGGAATACAGTCAGCAACAGGAAAAAATGACGGTTCATGACAGCCCCCCGGTGCTCACGGTGCGGGCCAGAGTGATACTGCGGCCAATGGGATCAACTCGCACCACCGCCTGCGGCTGTACCTGCCAGGCAATGTCTTCCAGCAGCACATGGGCCGGACGATTCAAACCGCGCACCACCACGGTCAGCATTTGTGCCGTGGGCTTGCCCGTTTCCTGATAGCGGTAGCCAAGTTGCAGGCAGATTTCTTTGAGCGCACCTTCTGCCGGGCCAGTCCACGAAATGGACACCGGCTGGCTGAGAACGGGATCGGCAGGCGGCAAAAGCGGCTGCAAGCCCTGGCCCCGCAGCTTGGCCAGCATGGCAAGCTCGCTGTGAGCGACTTCAGCCGCATCGCCCAAGGTCACGGCCACAAAGTCTCCAGGGCTTGCCGGGGCAGCCACCTCTCCCTTTTTCGCACAGCCCGCAAGCAGCAGGATGCACAAGCAAAACGCGCATTGTTTCATGATAATTCGCTCCATTACAGGGTTTTCATAGTAATATATTTTTATATATCACTATGCGTTCTATTGATAATATGTTTATATAGTGCTATGGATGCTATGAAATTTGCACCCAAGGAGCCTGTATGCGCACCATTGTCATCGCCAACAAAAAAGGGGGCGTGGGAAAAACCACCACAGCTCAGAATCTGGCTGCGGCCTTGTCTGCCCACGGCAAAAAAGTGCTGGCCGTGGACATGGACGCCCAAGCCAACCTCACCCGTGCTTGGGCGGTGACTCCTGCGGATAAAACCATTCTGGATGTTCTGCGCGGTAAGGCCACATGGCCGGAAATAGCCGTGCCCGTGGAGCAGGGGCAGAATGGCGGCTGTGTTCTGCTGGCCCCGGCCAATCGGCAGCTTGCGGCCATGCCGGAAGTGTTCGCGCAGGAACTCGGCAAAGAGCTTCTGTTGAAAGAGGCGTTGGAGCACGTCCAAGGCATGTTTGACGTGGTACTCATCGACAGCCCGCCGTCTCTGGATTTGCTGGCCATCAATACCTATGCGGCAGCGGACGCTGTGCTCATTCCGGTGCAGACGGAGTTTCACTCTCTGGAAGGCCTCTCCCTCATGCAGGATGATCTGGAGCGGGTACGTCGCCGCCTCAACCCCCATTTGGCAGTGCTTGGCATTGTTCCAACCTTTGTTGACCGCAGAAAACGCTTGTGCCGTGATGTGCTGGACGTGCTGACCAATCAACATGCGGCAGACCTCATGCAGGCCGCTATCCGCGACAACGTGACCCTGGCCGAAGCACCCAGTCACGGGCAGAGTATTTTTGGCTATGATCCCAAATCCTATGGGGCGCAGGATTATGCGGCTCTTGGAATTGAAACCGTCACCAGACTGGAGGCCCGTTATGGCGCGTAAGAAAGGTGGTCTTGGACAGGCCGCAGCCGTGGAAGTGAAGGAAGACTTACTGGACAGCGTGTTTGGAGCGCCCAAAGCCGCGCCAAAGCCGGAAACAGACACACCCCCGCCCGCCCCACAAGCAGCGGCGGACAAGGACAAGGAAGCCCCCAAGGGCAAAGAAAATCGCGTGGGCAAATACTTTCTCATCGACCGCGACCTGGCCAAGGCCATGAAACTCTTTGCCGTGCAGAATGACATGAAGGAAATTGCCGTCATTGAAGCCTCCCTACGCGCCTTTCTTGGAAAGCATGAGGAGTGAGCAAAGCCAGCATCCCAACCAACGCCTGAAGGGCTGAAAGCAACGGCAGGTCAGCACAGATATGCGCCAGTATGTGCTGGCGATGCCCAAAAGGCAGGGAGGCACAACCAGGGCCAAGGCCAGCCAAAGCGTTGTCTGGCCTGTGACCAGGGCCGTGAGCAGGCATACGGCCACCGGCAAAACGAATACCCAACGCCGCAGCCGCAGTTCCCGCAACACGGCGGGAATATCTTGTTCACCGATGCCCCAGGCCAGGAGCACCTGGGCAAAGTCTTCTTCCAAGGGCTTTTGCTGTTCTTGAGTGCGTTCCGCTTTGAAGTGACGCAAACGACTCTGCAAATCTCCGCGCAAGGCGGTCAGATGGGTGCTGCTGGGCCGTATCCTTGCCCGTAAGGCTTCTTTCACATTCTCAAACATGCCTTAACTCCTGAAATTGTGTTCAGAGAGATCAGTTTTCGGCGTACTGCCGAGCACCGTATTACGCAGCCCCCGCGCCCCATCCGCCCCGGACGACACCGCATTGGTGGAACCCACAAACACGCCCTTGACCCCGCTCTGATCTTCCTTTTCACCCAGTGAATGGAATTGCTGGCCAATCCAGTTGGTCACATGCTCCGGCAGGTAATGAATGAGGCTGAAGAACTTGTTAGCCGTCATGATCACCACGATGCCAAGGATCACCAGCATGGAAATGGTGCCGGTAAGGCCGATGACCTTGGCCTGCGAAGTTCCGGCAATGAACATTTCAAAGCTGGCCCCGATGAGCCGTCCCAGCACGTTCATGAGGATGACCGCGCAGAAAAACCCGGCCACCATGAGCGGAGGACGAATGATGATGCCGAGCAGCAAGAGATAGCCGCGCCTGCCGTGTTGCCCGGCTGCCCCGTCTCCTTCTGGCAGAGCGTGGGCGCACAGCCACAGCGGCGCGGCCACAAGCGATTCCACAATGAGGATCACCCAGCCCACCAGGGCGGAAATCCAGCGGATAAAGGGAATGGCCGGAAGATAGTAGGCAAGCGCAAGGCCATAGAGCAGCAGCGGCAGAAAGACGGAAAACAGAACAAAGGCGATGTACTTGTCCAGATTGGGCACGGCGTTGCCGATGAAGGGAATGGCCTTGCCCATCGCGTGGGCAACGTCGAGTGCGCCGAGGGCCGCAGCCAGGCCCCAGGCCGTGCCAATGAGGTAATCCCCCACATTGGAAATGGCCATGATGGGGTCATTGCTGGAAAGTTTTTCCACGGCAATGGGCAGGATGTTGGCACTCACCAGATTGTTCAACGTGGCCCGCAGCCAGTTGCCTATTTCACTCAATGTCCGGTTTTCATCCGTCACTGCTGGGTGCGCCGTGGTGTCGGAGATGCCCCGCCGCGTCGCGTAGGCCGTCTTGATGTAATTGGCCACGCGCTCTTTGACGGCTTCATAGTCCTGCAAACCGTAAGTCATACCGAAGAGTTCCGAACTGGTGTACTCCCGTGGAGCATAGGAAATGCCGGAATACATGGCTTCGCGCACTTCCTGATTGATCCAGGCGATAGACCAGTAGGACGATCCAGCGATAAACCAGCCATACTGTTTGGAAATGTCCTCAAAATCTTGCAGCTTGTTTTTAAGCTGCCCCTGCTTGGCGTAGTTTTGCAGGGAGGAAAGAATGGCTGCGTTGATACTGTTGGCCGCGTTGTACAGCGCCAGGGGGTCGATGGCGTCGGCGGGCGTGTTCGGGTTGGCAAGCTGGCTCGCCACTGACGAGAGCGAGGACACCGCCGTGCCCACGGCATTGACCTTGCCCCGGCACAGCGCGTCAGATTCGTCCACGCATTCCACCATGATGGTGCCGTTGTTGCCATTGAAGCTAAAACGATACTCCCCGCCCGACCTGATCCAGTTGCCGCTGTACTTCCACTCCCCACCAGGGCTGACGCCCAGGCCCCGGCGTTCGTTCAAATAGTATTGCAGGGTCAGAGATTCCAGCGAGCCGTTGGCAATGGCTGAATATTGCGTCACGTTCTGGTCAGGTGCCTGCACAGTGATCTGCCCGCCGTGCTCCACAAAATAGTTGGTGCCCAGTTCCCAAACAAAGTTGCCAAGATTGATGGAAAAGCCGATGCAGGCCAGAATCGCCACCTGAAAAAAGCTCAAGCCCTTGAAAATGGGAGCCAGCGCCCCCATTGCCCCCACAAAGCGCAACGGCATCCACAACGAACTGTAGCGTTTGCCGAAGGGCGTACCCTCATGGGCCGTACCAGCCACAGCCATTGCCAGCACCCAGAGAAAGAACGCCGAAATGGTCGCCAGCGCCACAATGTTGAAGGCGCTGAACAATTGCAGCATGAGTTCCGCCCCCTGAGAGCCGCCCAGTGCCTGGCCCCAGGTGTCCCAACCCTGGCCCAGGAGGGTGTCCAGAAACTGTTTGCTGGCGTCGCTTTTGAGCAACACTTCGGAAGTTGCCGGTATGTCAGAGGATACGGCCATTGAGGTTTCCTTTAATTATATTTTTGATAGAAATATATTTTTATATATTTCTATTGCTGTGCTCCAACCATGCGCACATACAAGTCGTTCAGTTCTTTGCCGGTACTGCCGTCCATCCGGGTCAGATAATCCAGGGCAACCACAACATTCAGCCGGTCAAGCAGCTCATTGTTCTGGCGGGCGAGTTCAAGCTGGATGGCCTGCATCATCACCATTTCCCGCAACAGTCCGGCTTCTGTGGCGCTTGTCACTTGATTGAACCAGTTGGGATTGCCAAGGCGCATCTGACTGAGCAGCTTGAACAACCCGGCCTCGGACATTTTGCCGTTCACCAGGCCCGGAGGGGTGCCGCTGCCGCCTGCCTCCTGCCACTGATTCCGCGCCCAGGCGGCCACGTCATCAGGCAATGTGGGAGCATGGGCAGCCACATGGTTGTTCAGGCTCTCCATGACCACGGCCAGTCGCCCTTCATGAATTTTGCGGGCAGCAGCATACGTCTGGCCGGAGGGTGTGTCTTTCTGCGCATCCGTGACCACCGGCAGAGGCCGGGGATTGGCCAATGTCTTGATGGATTCGTGAGCTTGCGAGAGCTGTTCGTCGGTGATGGTGTCTTCAAGAGGAAAGAGCGCATCCACCATTTCCTGTTCCGTGGGATGCCCTTCTTCCAAAACACGGTTCAAATATTCCACGGGGCGGGCGTCCGACCTGCTCGAATACTCCAACTGCTTGCTGCGCATGGCCCCCTGCACCTGGCGGGACGCCTGCGCCCCAAGCTGAACTCCAGCGCCCAGAGAAGTGGCCCCGCACAGCCCGGAAGGTTGAGCGGCCTTGCCGTACAAATCCTCGGTGCGCGTTGCCTGCCCAGCCGTTGCCTGCCCCTTGATCATGGCGGCATTGCTCTCTTTCAGGCTGATGATGGCCCGCACAATGGTGGCGCTTTCCGTCTTGATGGTGCCGATGATGTTCTGCGCCGCCAGCAAAATTTCCGAACGAATGGCAGCGGCCTCCGCCGAGGTGTTGGCATTGACGGATTGGATGGTCTCCATCTTGGCCCTGGTTACAATGACGTTGATGGAGCCGCAGTCGCATCCCGCCGCCAGGGCCTGGGCAGGGAAGACAAGCAGCAGAAAAGCCATACACAATCTTTTCATGATGTCCTCACAGTCTGGGGGGCGCTGGCTATTTCATTGACAATTTCCTGAATCACGTTGACCAGCACGTCACTGACTTCGCTTTGATCCGTGACTCGGCGACGACGACGCTCCACCTCGGCCTTGGCCGATCCGCCCGGAAAGCGAGCCGCAAGCCGCCGCAAGGCCTCGGAAGGCTCCATGCGTTTGTAGAGATGGTTGCGTATGGCCACGTCTTCCGTGGTGGTGGAAAAGGCCCAGAGCGCCTGCCCGCCGATGGTCAGGCTGAGCACCAGCTGCGACATGCCCGCGCCTGTGCGAAAGAGCGCCACCAGATTGGAACCAGCCGGGCCGGGCTTGCCCAGATGCCCCAGGGCGTAGCGGCAGGCTCCGTTCAAGGAGAAACGCTTTGTCAGGTTGGCAATGCTGTGCTCTGTTCCGGCTCCCAGAATGAGCATGGTACTGGCAAGCTCAATGATGATGTCGGGGATGTCGTCAATGGATTGTGTGTACAGGCCGATGGAAAGGTTCCACTTGCGCGATTCTCGCGCCATAGTGGTCATATCTGCCAAGAGCTGCCCGGATACCGAGCTGTTTTTGGTCACGCGGTGAGCTTCATCGTAACAAAGCCGTTTGGGGTCTTCCCGAATGGCTTCAATACGTTCTGCATGATAGTCTTGGTAGCGTTCCGGCATGAGCTTCACATCATCCGGCATCAGGAAGAAACGTGCCCCCAGCACATGCCGCGCCAGCATATACATGACGGCAGACTGACGATTCGCCCCAGGCCCGCCGTGTGTGGCCACTTCGTCCAGGTCAAGGCTGACAATCTGTGCGTCCCCAAGATCAAAACGCGTGGGTTCCTTCAACACCGCATAGGCACTGATGGCGGCAATGATGGAACGCCAGGCTTCGCTCCTGGTCTTCTTTTCATAGCTATTGATGATGCCCTGATTCTGGTTGATCTGCGTGGTGATGTCGCCCAGGAGCGGCACGGCATAGCGTTGCGCCTGAATGGCCTCATGCACGAAACCACGATCAAAAAGCGCATCCACCACTTCCCACCAAGTGGGAGATGTGTTCAGAGGAATGTCCTCACGCAACAGCAAGGTATGGAGTTCCGGCAGCACATTGGAATGGTACAGCCGGGGATTATGCTTGTCGGACAACTCTTCATACGCCAGCTCAATGGCCTGCCGCACAAGAGCTGGCACATCCTTGTCAAAGGGCGTGCTGTCCAAAGGCGTACACAAAAGAGTCAACAGGTTGGCCAGAAAAGTCTGATGCGAGGGCAAGGGATACCGACAACCCAGCGGAGTATCAAAGGGATTGACGCAATACTCTTCCGTCATGCGCAGGCGGTGATAGGCGGCCAGGTGTTTTTTGCCTTCGGGCAGATTCTCTTTAAGCAACGTGATGAGACCAGAGCTGGACGGCCCCACGTCGATGATGGACACCCACGGCAGGCGCGAAAGCCCGGCCTGCGTCACAAAGGCGAAGTTCAGTGCGTTGAGGAACACCGACTTGCCGCCGCCCATCGGGGCCACACCAAGATCAATCCACGAGGCCTGCTCCGATGAATTGGGAGCGAAGGGAAAAAGCTTGCCGTCCTGAGTGCGCAGAAGGAGCGAACCTTCTTTCCAGGGCGAAGCCGAGCGCAAGGGCAACATGCCGATGGCGTCCTGCAAGGGAGCCGCCGCCACCGGAGCCGGGCTTGAGGGCATCATGGCGGGCACCGTGGCCGCAAGGCCCAGCAGAGGATCGCCCACAGCCTCGGACACGTCCGTGGTGCCCCAGCCCTGAATGGCCTTGGCCAGCTCCGCCATGCGCCGCCGAAGCAGCATATGGGCTTCTTTTTCCGTCCGTGTTCCAATGACTGCCCAAGTACAGAAGCAAATGCGGAACTTCACACAGCACACGCCTTCCAAGTCCAGAGCAGTCAGGGCAGAGACCGCATTGTTGAAACGCTTGTTGTCTGAGCTGGCAAAGCCCAATATGGCTGACAAGAGCGGCTTTATGCCCATGTTCAGCCCACCCGGTTCCAGTAGAAAAGACACACGGTACGGCATCCGCTCATCCCGACGTGCCAGCACCCGGAAGAACTCCTGAAAAGGTTTGGGCGTCTGGGGCATGAGGGTCATGATGAGTGGGCCATACACCCGATCCCCCACCTGTATGGCGCTGCGGGAAAGCATGTGGCCCTCACGCGGCCAAAGCTGGGTTTTGAAATCCGGGTAGATGACGTTGTGCAATATGGCCGCTGCCGAAGCGCCCCCTCCATATTGGGGATCAGGCAGGCCGAGAGCCAGCGGGTCGCCAGGAATACGAGCTTGCCAGTCCCTGCCCGTGAACTCAGGGTCAATGCACATGCGGATGTCGCGCAACGCCTCATGAGGAGTGAGCGGGTACAGCAAAAGCTCTTCCTGCCGAAAGGCATCGAGCACCCCGGTCACAAAGCCGTTATGCGCGTCATGCAGCGCAGCAATGGCGGCGGATACCTGCTGACACCCTGGTTGCATGGGGGCTTTGCGCATGGAGACAAGACGCTCTTTGAGCGCGGTTTTACGCAAGCCCTCCGACATAACGCCAGGCCGCGTCCACAAGACCAGCCAACAGACTTCGTGGGTACAGTACCGCTCAAGGGCTTGCCCCCAGTTCTCAAGCAAGGGGCCTATGTGCAAACCCAGGTTCTGAGCAGTGCGCCGCGACGGCAGCAGCATCTCCCGAACGCGAGCGCCGCTGGCCTCCGGGTCATACTCAAAGACAATCTGAATACTGTGGCCGGGCCGGGACAATGTGGATTGCAGCTTTTCCGTCAGGCCGCGCACAATGGTGGCATACTCTTCCACACCCACCTGTTGCAGCGCCCCTTCCAGCCGCAAGACAGTGATAAGGCTCCCGTCGTCAGCTACCAGGGCGTCTCTGTCCACTGTTTCCAGCTTGCAGTACGATCCTACCGGCCCATAAAAGGTTTCGGACAGGGCGCGGATACCGCGATCAATGCCGTGAACGAGGGAGTCAAGCATCATCATTCCCCCTACTTATGAAATGATTACGCTTACTCCGGCGCAGACGGCGGAAGTGAATTCCGCCTGCGCCTGCGTAGCGGGCGTCTGCTCTCGCATCCGCCTGAAGAGGGGTGAACAATTTCATTATTCCCCCCTCTTCAGCACAACTTGCTGAATGACGACGCCACGCGGGGTGGTCAGGGTAGACGCACGAGCCACCAGCACCGTGGCCATGAGACGTTGGGTACTTTCCACCCCTTGACTTGATTCGTAGGAGACCACGAGAGGAAACTCGACCTTCCAGGTGGCTCTGCCGCCCACAAGGCCGGATGCACTGATGACAGGTGCCCGCGTGACCACAGCCGACACGGAAAGTCGTTTTTCCCGGATCATGTCCAGAATGCCGGAAGACCCCAGTGACGACAGGAAAGACTTGTATGCCGCATCCTCAAAATTCTCTCTGGTGTTGGAGAGCGTTTCCCGCCATTCCAGAAAATCGAGCGAAACGGCATTGCTGATGGTTTCTGTCACCCAGTTCAAAAGCCCTTGCTGGCTGAGAACTGGCTTATCCAGAGGAATGAGCGGAGCCAGGCGAAGGTCGGGCGTTGCCGCAAAATAGCGTGGTGTGGGCTGCCGGACGATGAGCAAAGCAATGACCGCGATGCAGACAATGAGCATGAGCACCAGGCCCACGGCCAACTTCATGACCCGCTGATACTGCAAACGATACCAAGTAAGACCGCCGATAACCGTTTCGGCATCGTAAGCCGGAGGCGCATCCGGGGAGAGACTTTCCACAGCTTCTGTTGCTGCCGAGTCTTCCGCACCCGACGCTGCAATATCCGGTAAGGGCGTTTTCTTTTTGAACCAGTTCATGCACCCTCCTGCTTACCGAAGCCCAAGTTCATCAAGACCGGTAGTCTGGTCAGAGCCGAAAAGTGTGGCCGAGCCGGAACCGAGAAATTCCCCGATGCCAAGGGCCAGCGCACCAATGACCACCTTGGCAACGCCGGGCGCGTAGTTGCCGGATTGCCCGGACTGACTCTTGGTAGCCTTGTAGAGGTCGATGCAACCCCACACGCCCATGCCCGCGCCGGAGGCGAACCCCACCATCGTGACACCCTTGGCCACCCCCTTGGCGCTGTCCGCCACGTTCTGGCCGATGTCGCCAAAGGTCACGGCGGCCTGAGCCAGCTCCGGTGCAAAGAGCCACACGGCGGCGGCAGCCAAGGCCGTAACGGTCAAACGGACAGGGGACACCGAAGCGAAACAAAAACGGCTGTCCATAAAATCTCCTTATTATCCAATGATTTTAGCAATAGTGGTTTGCACATCACCACCCAGCGTGGCCCCGATGCCCCGCAGAAAGGTGACAAGGTTCACGGCAAAAATGCCGCCGAAGAGATGCACAATGCAGCGGCTCAAGTTCATGCTTTGATTGGGGGTATCGCGCAGCAGGCACAGCCCCCGGATGATGCCGATGACACCCACGGTGGCGATGCCGTAGACAGCGAACTGGATGTAAACAGCTCCTGACGACGCTGGAGGTGAATAGCTCAGGGTCTGTTCCGAAGTCTGGTTGAAGACGGTCATGGCGAGAGAATCCATGAGCGCGGGAATATTCAGCAAGAGCACAGCTGCCCACAGCGTCCACACAGCGGTGCTGCGGTTGAAGCGGTGTTTATGGCTGACGCTCTGCGCCAGAGACACCATCGCAAAGCCGATGCCCACAAGGTAAGCCAGCACAATGATGACGGGCCACCACTGTTGCAAATGTGGAATCACATTGGCGACGTAGTTTTCCATACATCACCTCCCTGATTGGGCCTTCACGTTGAGCACGAGAATGCCCACAGGCGTGCCGCTTTCGAGGTACACAGTAGGAGGCCGGTCAAAGTTCTTCTCAAAGATTTTCCCAGCCTTTTCCCCCACTTTCCCGGCAGCTATCCACGCCTGATCCGCAGGGCTGTATGTGTTCCAGACCATCTGATCCGTGGCCTGGTTGTTCATGCCGCCCCCATATCCGCCATAAACCGTGCTCTGTGCGCCGCTGTATTTTTTGGCATTGGACAAGCCTTCCAGAAAGGCCGATGCCACCAGTCCGCCCCAGCGGCTGAAGAAATGCGTATCCACCGAAGTGGCCACAGAGGCTTCAGACGTGGCCGGGTCAACGGCATAGCCCTCAATCTGCACATCTGACCCGTCCGGCAGAATGACTCTGGTGAAGGCCAGCACCAGCCGTTCCTCAAAACGTTGAAACTTGCCGAGCATACGGGCGTTTTTATATTTGCCGGAGGCCACGGTTGCCATGACGGCGGAGGGCACGTCAGAGTTCACGCCGGTATCAATGACGGCGTAGAGCAGATCGCCTGGCTTCAAAGCCAGAGCGGTGCCGGAGGGCTGTTCCGCACTGCCCGTGATGGCCGCAGGTGTTGGCGCGGGCTTGTCTTTAGAAAAGTCATGCGTAAAGACAATCTTTCCCTGTTCGAGAGATACCGAGGCCAGTTTGGCATCCAGAGCGGCCAGGTCTTCCAGCATTCGCTTTTGCAGGGTGTTGTCCGTGCGTGGAGCCTGCGCCGGAGCCACACGCGGCGGCGTGACCGGCGTGACCGGCGGGGGCGGCGGGGGCGTGTCTGGCTTGCGTGTCACCACCGGCGACTTTGTGCCCACAGGCGTGGGAATAAAGCTTTCGCCCGCAGCAAGGGCACTGTTGGCCTTTTGCTGGTCGTGGGCCTCCAGCTTTTTGTTGTATTCCTCCGATCCTTCGCCGCCTGCCTGACCTTTGACCGCATCTGTGCGGGCCGTGCCCAAATTGGCCGAAGCCGGAGGCTTCTTGGGCGCAAACAGCATCATGGAACCCACCACAATCACAGCGGCCACAGCTAGGCCCAGCAGAACGAACATGATGAAGCGGCGCTTCTTTTCCGTGCTGGTAAGGCTCATGGCTTCACCTCACTGTTTCCTTGAGGCTTGGCCAATGAGGACGCATCGGACAGCACGAGGGTCTGCATTTTACCCTCAACAGACACCATCACCCGCGACGTGATCGGCACCTCGTAGCACTTCATGTTGCCCGCGCCATGCACCACCGCCGTCCAGGCAGGCCACATCAGGGTGTGGCTCGTGCGGATGTAGTGATGTGCGCCGAGTTTCCAGACGATCGCCTTGTCGGCCTTGGGTTCAATGCGCACTCGCAAGGCTCCGCTGGGCGGCACATGATCCAAAAAGGCCAGCATGGTGGAATCCACCGTCTCTTTGATGTCCTGAATGAGCGGGGCCTTGGCCCGTGGCCCTTGCTGAGAAATCTGAAAGAGCACCAGGGCGTCCGCCTTGCGCTCCGGCCCGCGTACCGAGTCTGATTCCAGACGGATGACAAGAGGGATGTCCAGTTTCTCCAGCGTGACCACCAGCGTTGTGGTGCCGTAGCCCTGTGTGGGCATGACGTTGAGAAGGTTGCCGTCCGGCAGCTCAGGCCGCAGTACCTGAAAGAACGACGGCCCGCCGTTGGTGACGGAGGTGATGGGCCAGGGCTGGCCCGTGGAATCATGGATAAGCAGCGAAGTGGCTATATTGGCCGTGGTGAACACTCGCACCGGCGCACTGCCGGGTTCCAGCGACACCCGCGCCGTGCGTGACACCAAAGCGGGCGACACCGGCAACAAGGCCCGATCACGCTGATCCGACCATTCGCGATATTGTTGAATCTGGCTGTTATCCAGGGGCATCATCTGCCGCAGACTTTCCTCAAACAGGCTCTGTACATCCGGCTTTTTGGCCTCTGCCTGGGGCGGCGCACTTGTGGGCGCGACCGTGGCAGAAGGAACCACAGGCGGCGCTGGCGGTGGATTTACAGCAGCGGGTTGGGCTGACGCAGAGTTGCGCTGGGCATCCGGTTGCCCCAGGACAATGCCCTGTTGCCCGGTTGCGGGTGCAGGGGGAGCCACTGGTGCCGAAGCTGCCACAGGCGCGGGCGGCTGCTCCGCCGCTAAGGCCAGGCTTCCCCACAGCAGCACAACCAACAGCGGAAGCAGGCAGAAAAAACGTAATTGTTTCACAAAAATCTCCTCAGTTTGGAGTCATCAAATGGCTTTCGCAAAGGCCTGAGATGCAGGTTGTCGTGAAAACACGGGAAGACGCCGAAGAATATTTCCACATGTGAGCGGCTTCTCTGAGCTTGGGACGCTGAACACTCCCGGCATGGCCTGAGTGCGCCGCTCCTTTGCAGGGGAAGCTCGCCAGGCGGTTTCTTCACAGCGTTGCCTGAAGGCCTTCAAAAACTCGATAATGTCCAGGGGGTTGTTTTCCGGCACGTCAGACGGAGCGGGAGCGCGATGTGCGGAGTGCAAATGCATCCACAGCCCAAAGGCCATTGGCCTGATCCAGGGCTTGACATGAAGGTGGAATTTTTCGGCAAAGGCCTCAAAGCGTGGTCGCAGAGCCTCGCGCTCCTTGTCCATTGCCGCTCTACGGGCTTCTTCTTTCTGCTGCATAGCCTGAAGCGCAGCGGCAGAACGCTCTCTGGCTTCTGTCTCCTTGGCGGCTGTCATCACGGCATCATCCAGCCAACGCTGACCCTTTAGCCAGTTGCTCATTTGCGGCACAAAGCGGCCCTGTTCACGCTGCCAGGTTTCCGAAGCCATGAAATGCCGAATGGTGGCTTCAATCCGAGGCAGAGGCGGCAACAAGCCTTCTCGCTGGAGACGCAGCCACGCTGAACGGGCAAGGCTCTTGGCCTCTTTTTTGGGGTAGAGTGCCCATACTTTTTCAAAATCAGAGACAGACATCTCTGCTCTCGATGCCCGTAACGCTCGAAGACTCGCTAACGGGCACGCTTCGCGCCCTTCGGGTCGGACACCCCCGCCCCCCGACACGGAGCGCGAAGGCGAAGCGACAAGTTCCGGCACCGCTGACGGCACGGGGGGTAAGGGGGGATTTTGTATTTCTCTTTGTTTGTTAAGAGTATTTATGTAGCCAACTTTTGGCTCTGGGCAGGCAGAGTCTGGCTGACGGCAGCCAGGCTTTGCCTCTTGGCTTGCCGACTTCAACGTAGCCGGTTGCAACAGATAATAGACCGACGAGCGGTACTGCTCCCGCCGCACCTCGACGAGATTGATGCTCACCAGCTCGGACAGATACTTTTTAACGCTGCTCACGCTGCACGAAAGCCGTGCGGCCAGCGTGGCCTGGGAGGGCCAGCAACGGTCGCTGTCTGAAGCGTAATTGCACAGCAGGGCATACATGATCTTGGCTCCAAAACTGACAGAGGTTTCCAACACAAATTGCGGTAAAATCGGCCCGTGAATCCTTCCTCTTGGTGCAAATGTCTGCATGGTTCGCGCTCTCTTCCCCAAGCGGGGCAGGCCGAAAAAAGGCAAAAACAAGCAGACTCGATGCACTTGACAAAGAGGAACCTTGCGGTTTAGTGTCATCTCCACAGCTAGTAGAAATTTCACTCTGCTGATAAGCCGATACGCGCCAACGTATTGGCTTTTCGCCTTTCTAGGCCTTGGTTTTCCTCAATCCATATCCTTTGTTTGAGGTGTATTGACCGAGCGGCTGGCTCGTCAGGCCGTGGGCACCACCCACGACGACCCCGCACCTGCATGGCGCAAGTTCCCCTGCTGCTGTGACGCAAAGCCACAAGCACAAGAACGCGAGGTTTCGCCCTTCTTCCGTGAACACGGGAGGGGGGCGAATTTTTTGTGAGGGAACGTGTGCCGTGAAAGGAGACTGGGACTGGGAAAACAAAAAAGCTCCGCCAGGGCATTCCATGCGAATGACCCGGAGGAGCTTTAAAAAGGAAGGAAGTATAGTAAACGCTGCACGTCTCCCCCACGGGAGGTGGGGGCAGCGGTAAGTGGGTACCCCAAGAAATTTTAACAAATTTCCAGGGGTGGGGGCATAGTGGGGGAGAATTGCGATTTGGGAAAAAGAAAAGCGGGCCAGAAGAAAGACTTTTTCTTCTAACCCGTTGATTTTCTTATGGTGCCGAAGGGGAGAATAGGCACCGCGACACCATCGCGTTAAAAACAGCCTGTAATCATTGATAATATTTTTTAGAAAATTTGTCTATGACCCCGCACTTTGACCCCCTAGCTTGACACCACTTAGGTGACTCTGTGTCAAGCTTTTTGATAGGAGCGGTCTATTTCTGTTTGTTTCCCCCGCAGGTGGTAATGCAAGTATACCTGCACCTCCTTGATTGGAGGATGAGCATGCAGGATTTTAGTTGTAGTCAATAAAGTCGAATTCCACACGCCGCGTCGAGGAACCAAGCCTTTTATGCACCTTTGGCCATGCAAATCAGTACAAAAGCATAGAATTAGATGGAAATAGGTGTATTTGCGGCTTGACTAATTGGGTGTTTGTGGGTGTATTAATGGGTATGATAAATATCGACTCGCTGAGCATCACGTCCGACTTCCTTGGCCTGATTGCCGAAATTGACGAATTCAAAGGCGCATGGAAAGCCTTGGGAACTCTCGCCCCGGAGCGGCTTTCGGCTCTGCGCCGGGTCGCCACAATTGAGAGCATAGGTTCCTCCACCCGCATTGAGGGCAGCAAGCTTTCGGACAGCGAAGTGGAAAGGCTGCTGTCCAATCTTGCCATTCAGTCTTTCTCTTCGCGTGACGAGCAGGAGATTGCCGGATACGCGAAAACTATGGAGCAAGTATTTCAGTCTTGGGAATTCATTCCGCTGACGGAAAACCATGTCCGCCAACTCCACCGAGATCTACTTTGCCACAGCGACAAAGACGAGCGCCATCGCGGCAATTACAAGACTTCCTCAAGCAATGTGGCGGCCTTTGACGGCCAGGGCCAGCAAATCGGCATCGTCTTTGAAACCGCCACGCCTCTTGATACCCCCCGGCTCATGCGCAAGCTGATTGAATGGACAAATGCCGCGCTGGAAACCAAAAGCCTGCACCCCCTACTGGTTGTCGGCATCTTTACCGTGACTTTTCTTGCCATCCATCCATTCCAGGACGGTAACGGGCGTTTATCCCGCATCCTGACGACCCTTCTGCTGCTGCGTTGCGGCTATGCTTACACGCCATATAGCTCGCTTGAAAGCATTATCGAGAACAGCAAAGAGAGCTATTATCTGGCCCTGCGCCAAACGCAAACAACGATCCGCACCGATACCCCCAACTGGCAGCCTTGGCTATTGTTTTTCCTCCGCGCCCTGCACCAACAAATGAAACGTCTGGAAAAGAAGGTGAAGCAAGAACATATCGTACTGGCCGCGCTGCCGAAACTCTCTTTACAGATTTTGGAATACGCCCGCGCACACGGCAGGGTGACAATCAAAGAGATGCTCATTCTGACCGGAGCCAGTCGCAACACCTTGAAAGATCACTTCCGCAAGTTGGTGGAAAACAAGCAGTTGACCATGCAGGGCAAGGGCAGAGGGGTGTGGTATCGGATTGGGTGACGGCTTAAAAGCGGCCTTCGGGCATTGCTGTTATATGGGGAGATTATCCGGGTAACATGATTGGCCGATTACACAAAATTTCTTACACCCTCTTGACTCGTGGCCTCATGAGAAAAAAGCGAGGCCTGGTTAACCTCGCTTCTGCCCGCATCGTCTGGTGAGCCTTTCCTTTTACAGGTAATCAACACCCTACTTCCTTCTGGTGTCTGATTGCCAGAACAGTAATGGCTTCCCCGTTTTCGGCGTAGTGGTACAAAAGGACATATCCAGCCCCGCCAAACGGGATGAGCAATTCCCGGTGTTCAGGCTCCAAATCCTCAGCCGGACGTCCGACTTGTGGGAACTGCTCCAAAAGTTCAGCCTGTTTCAAAATAAGCGCTGCCGCCGTTTTCGCTGCCTCAATGTCTTTTTCAGCAAAAAAATTATAAAGGCGCTGAACACATTCAAGAGACCTCAGCGACCAGACGACTATATGTGACATTTGGGCGGCTCCACGTTGCTACCCGCTGCAAGTTGCGAGAGCCACTCCTTAGCCTCGGCATTCGTCAGATGTAGGCCTGTCCGTTGATATTCTTCCCAAGCGGCTATGCCTTCTTGCCGCCATGCTTCCCGTTTTTCTTCACGGCTCACAAAATTTTCTATTGCCTGAATCATGAGCGCGTGGGGCGTGCGTTGGCGGGATTCTGCAAGGCTCTGCAAGCGTTCACGCAGTTCGCCGGGTATTTTTATGCTGGTTGATAATGCCTGTAATGGGGTTTGTGTCTGCATAACGCCACCTCCTGAAAACAACAGTAGTTACCTTTTGGTTTTTAGTCAATCTGGGTTCCAAGGGCTATGCCCTAGCCAGCGCCCGGCATGGTTGTGGCCGAGTTGGGTAGACTGGCTGCCCACCAGAGAACACGCGGCACATACGGTGCGGAGCGATTACACCGGGAACTCGTGGCAAGCGGTTGCACCGTTAGCCTCTGGAAGGTCAAGCAGCTACGCCGCGAACTCGGCCTCGTCTGCAAGCGCAAACGACGGGGTATCCGCACCACGGAGTCAAACCATGCGCTGCCGGTCGCTCCCAATCTTCTGAACCGTGACTTCTCGCCGGGCGAGCCCAACCGCGTGTGGGTTAGTGACATAACCTATATCCCCACGCGGCAGGGTTGGGTATATCTTGCAGGAATCAAAGATTTATATAGTCGGGAAATTGTCGGCTTCAGCCTGGCCGAACGCATGAACACCGGGCTTGTCTTGGCGGCATTGATGAAGGCGGTGCGTTTCCACCGCCCACCTGTGGGGCTGATTCTGCATTCGGATCGCGGCAGCCAGTATTGCAGTGCAGCTTATCAGAAGAAACTCCGCGCATATGGCCTAGTCTGTTCCATGAGCAAAAAAGGAGATTGTTACGACAACGCTCCGATGGAGAGCTTTTGGGGCTTGTTGAAAAATGAGTTGGTCCATCGCAAAAGCTACAGTTCACAGGCAGAAGCCATTGCAGATGTAACAGAGTATATTGAGGTTTTTTATAATCGACAAAGACGTCAGGCAGCCCTTGGCTATCTCTCACCAGCAGCATTTGTCAGAAGCTGGACGATGAAACCAAAGCTGCCGATTGCCGCTTAACATGGCGTACGAATTTGACGACCTATCTCACTGCTTTCACAATTGCCGTTTACGGAGCTTAAAATCGACTATTCTATGACAGCGCGCGTACAGCTCAAGAAAGGCTATGACGCTATTCAGCTCTCTGTTGAAGGAGCGAAGAAGTACCAGGCTGAGGTTGTGGTGGAGGGAATTGAAACTGAAAGCCAGCGCAACGTGCTGGCCTCTATGGGAGTGCTGTACGGGCAAGGCTATCTTTTTGCCAAGCCCATGCCTCTGCAGGAATTTATCAATTATGCAATCAAGAATAAGAATCATGAAGAAGTGAAATTGCAAAACTGAATTTGGCACATGTCATTGAAACCTTCTGCCCGGGGGCGCTATGTCCCCAATGTCAAAGTAGTAGACCTCCGTAGAAAAAATATACACGCAAGGACAGGAGCGGGGCTGCCCCCGCTTCCCGTCCTGCAGTCAGCCTGTAGCCCTCTACCGACCTTCGCTTTCAGGCAAGGCCAGCCTTTCAGATTCTTCCACGGTATCACAGTTGCTACTTTTCCCGCTTTCCAATTCCACCGCAACCGCCGCTGCAGTGAATACCCCTGCGACACCAGCCAGTATGCCGCCTATAAACGCCCATTTACTGCTCATGCTTATTCTCCTTTTCAGTTGTGCAATTGCAGAAGGCGGGATCGCTCCCGCCTTCTGTTCATCTGCTGTTTTGAATAGATCAGTCGTCCCAATTTTCCTTGATGACCTGCAGCACAGCGATGGCAACAGGTATCCATGCCAGCGGGTTCATATGGCCTCCTTGAGTGTCAGCAACGCGGGATGCGCCGCTGGTTGTGGGTGAAGAGTGTTGGATTGGGCCGTGCCGGGTTCCAGCGGCAATAGTCCAGTGGCACCATCATGATGCCCATCCTTTCAGCAGCGCGGCCTGAAGCATGTCAAACATGACGGGGGCCAGGTCGGACAGATCGTTAATGACCCGGCTGGTCTGTGGCAGCAGTTGGCCGATGTGCTCGTCACGGATGCCAAGGCCATACACCTCAAAGCCAAGCTTTTGCGCTACGTTCACGGCATGGGTTGCTGCGTGTGTGCTATCGGGTACCCCGTCAGTGATGATGAGAATTAGTTTTCGTTGCTCCTTTAGGAACAGCATCGTCTGCATAACCCACCACAAAGCAGCAGCCAGAGGGGTTCCGCCTGAAGCATTGATGCCAAAGCTGTCCGGTACCTTTTGCCCATGCCGCATAATGGGGAATACAGAACTTGTGGAAGCCATCGCAGGAAAAGCCGTGACCGCAGGGTTTACGCCTTTGATATTTTCCAGCGCTTTTGCCACAGCAAAGCACGCCTGCCTTGCCAGAGCTATCGGCGTCCCGCTCATACTGCCGCTGACGTCCAGCAGGATATGCACAGCAGTGTTGAGGCCAGCCTGTTCCGCCTCCCTGCGGAAAATACGCGGATTACCCGTCTGCAGCCGATGGAGCGAACCGGGGTGTAAGGCCCCGCGCCGACCTATGCTGCACCGTTTTTGTATCCGTGCCTGTAAAAGCCCTTGGAGGCGAGTTCGCAAGGCAATGCTGGCCTTAAGGGCTTGTTGCTTTTGGGCCTCCGGCAAGGCCTCCGATGGACGAAAACCCTCCACGGCAACCGTAACAGTTTCATCGACAGATTCTGCCTGACAACGTGTAAGTGCCCCTGAAAGAATATCCCCCAGGGCTTGCGGCAGGTCTTGCGCCTCGGCGTGGAACAGGGCTGCGAGTTGATCTTTGGCCCTGCTGGAGGACGTGGGCTGCTGCGCTTGAGAAGCACAAGCGGGCGTGGAATTTTGCTCTGATTGAGGGGTAGAACCGCTGTGGGCGGCACCATATCCGTGTCCTTCTTGCGCCCCTGAAGCGTGGCCTTTGCGCCGTATTTCGTTGATATTGGGCTTGTTTTCTCCTTTTTGCGCGTTATTTTCGTCGCTTTCTGTCTGCGGTTGCAGTTCCCATTGTCGGATGCTCTGGGCCAATTGACGGGCATAGGTGATGGTGGAAGCAGTATCAGTGCAATGTATGCGGACTTTGACTAAGGTGGCATCCAGCATTTCCTTCAGGCCGGGGAAATACTGGCGTAGCACCTCTGCTGCTGCCATGCGTGGAATGTTAACTTCTTCCACATCCCAGGCCCGCACGGT
>CAJMLK010000022.1 GCA_905214305.1 uncultured bacterium | reverse complement strand
AGAACAGGCCCTCAAGGCCGTAGGCGTGTCCATCTTTATTGATGCGTACGCCGCCCATGCTGTAATGGTGGGTGGGGCGCACGGGAATGAGCTGGTGAATGGGGTTCACACCAAGGAAGTGCGTAGAGATGTCGTACACCTCGCGCAGGTTGGTGGTGATATGCTTTTCGCCCAGATGGCGGATGTCCAGCCAGAGATGGTCGCCGTACGGGCTTTTTACGCCAAGGCCCTTGCGCATATGCTCGGTCATGCGGCGCGCGACCACGTCGCGCGAGGCCAGTTCGGCCTTTTCCGGCTCGTAGTCGGGCATGAAGCGGTATTCGTTGACGTCCAGCAGGGTTCCGCCGTCGCCGCGGCAGCCTTCGGTGACCAGAATGTCCGTGGGCACTGTGCCCGTGGGGTGAAACTGTACGGCTTCCATGTTGCCCAGAGGAACCACGCCTGTTTCCAGCGCGGCAATCTGGCCGCCGCCGTCACATATGATGGCGTTGGTGGTGGCACGGTAAATACGGCCGTAGCCACCGGTGGCAATAAGGGTTGCCTTGGCGAAGTATCCCACAAGCTCGCCGGTGCGCAGGTCGCGTGCCACGCAGCCCATACAGCGCTGACCGTCATGCACGAGCACTTCGGCCTGGGTACGGTCGTGTACCTCAACGCCAAGCTGCAGCAGGCGGTTGTCCAGGGTAAACAGCACGGCATGGCCTGTGCCGTCCGAGGTGTAGCAGGTACGCCACTTGGCCGTGCCGCCGAAGGCGCGCGAGTGGATCAGCCCTTCGTTTTCCGTTTTTTCTGTGGCCTGAAAAGGTTTGCCGCCCTTATAATAGGTATGCTCACCCGGAACGACGCGGCTCCAGGGCACGCCCATCCAGGCCATTTCACGCATGGCTATGGGGCCGGTTTCGGCAAAAAGACGCGCCACTTCCTGGTCACAGCCCCAGTCAGAGCCTTTAACTGTGTCGTTGAAATGGATTTCCGGGCAGTCGCCTTCGCCCATGATGGAGTTGCCAAGGGCCGCCTGCATGCCGCCCATTGCCGCAGAAGAGTGCGAGCGCTTGGGAGGAACAACGGAAAGACAGATAACCCTGAAGCCGGCCTGAGCCGCTTCAACCGCCACACGTTCCCCTGCCAGACCTGCGCCGATGCACAAGACGTCACATTCAAAAATACGCATACGGCACCCCCTATCCCAGGAACCAGACGCGGGTCAGAGCCAGCGTTCCAAGCAAAAGATAACAGCCCATAACAATCCAGACCCACTTGCGCCATGCAGGCTTCGTGCTCTTGGTGCAGACGCCGAACTTCACGGCAAGGCGGTATACGCCGATGCCCGTATGAAGGATGACGCAGGGCAGAAAGAACACATAAAAGGCCAGCCAGCCGCTATGCAGGCGCTTGGCGCTGCCTGCCACGGTGATGGGCAGGTCTGTCATAACGGTATACACGTGGTAAAAAGCGCCCAGAAGAATGGCAATGGCCGTAAAAACCTGCACAAGCCACAGCCATGTATCAAAGTCTTTCAGGCTTTTGCTGTGACGCACAAAGATGCCGAGTTCATTGGCGCGGAAGGGCATCTTTCTTGCCGCAATGTAAAAGTGAAACACTATCAGCAGGATGATAAGCGGCGCAGCTATCTGGGCCAGCCATGTGGCCTCCAGAAACCATGCTATGCCGTTTGTCAGCGCCGGGCTGAACACGACGGTTCCTTCCAGCGTCAGATGCACGCATACGAACAGGGCCAACACCGCGCCGGAGGCTGCCTGCCAGAAGTCCAGGCGTGTTTTTGCCTCCCCAGGGGTTCTGCTTAAAGCCATGACAACTCCTTCTACAAGTATTCAGTACCTAGGCCATTATGAAAAACAGCAATGCCTTCATATGCGTTTGTACGGAGCCTGCCCCGTTTCGTAAAAATTGCCTCCGTCGCAGTCTATGACCACGATGGCCGGAAAATCCTCCACTTCCATGGCCGCGACAGCTTCCGGCCCCAGGTCTTCGTAGGCCAGTACCGTGTATTTCTTGATGGCCCGGGCAATAAGCGCCCCGGCTCCGCCCACGGCCGCAAGGTAGGGCACGCCGTGTTTCTGCATGGCCTCCACCACTTCCGGCTTGCGGTATCCTTTACCGATCATGCCTTTAAGCCCCTGATCGAGCAGGCGCGGGGTGTAGGCGTCCATGCGGCCCGAGGTGGTGGGACCGGCGGCGCCGATGGGCTGGCCGGGCCGCGCCGGGCTTGGTCCCACATAATAGACCACAGCGCCCTCAAGGCTCACGGGCAGGGGTTCGCCCCTGTCAAGAGTTTCCACAAGGCGTTTGTGGGCAGCGTCGCGTGCGGCCAGTATGGTTCCGGAAATGAGCACCCTGTCTCCGGCGCGCAGCGAACGGGCAGTGGCATCATCAAAGGGAGCGCGGATTCTTTTGATTTCTTCTGACATGGCTCCCCCTACAGCACGGCTTCGGCGTGGCGCGCCGCGTGGCAGTTGATATTTACGGCTACCGGCAAGGAAGCGATATGTGTCGGCGCCCACTCCACATGTACCTTGAGGGCGGTGGTGATGCCGCCCAGGCCCTGGGGGCCCACGCCGGTCTTGTTGACCATCTCCAGCAGCTCGTCTTCGAATGCCGCATAGCGTGGATCGTGGTTGCGGCTTTCAAGGTCGCGGGCGGCAGCGCGCTTGGCGCATATGGCGGCCATTTCCATTGTCCCGCCGATGCCGACGCCGATGACGAGGGGCGGACAGGAGTTGGGTCCGGCGGCCAGTACCGCATCCAGAACCACCTTGCGCACGCCGTCGATGCCGTCTGCCGGCACGAGCATCTTGAGTACGCTCTTGTTTTCCGATCCTGCCCCCTTGGGGGCCAGCCGCAGGCGCAGTCCGTTGCCAGGTACAATGCGCGTATGGATGACGGCAGGGGTGTTGTCTCTGGTGTTTTTGCGCTCAAACAGTGGCTCGTCCACACAGGACTTGCGCAGATATCCCTCAGTGTACCCCTTGCGGATGCCCTCATTGATGGCATCTTCAAACGCCCCGCCCACAATGCGCACATCCTGTCCCACTTCGGCAAAGACCACGGCAAGTCCGGTATCCTGGCACAGGGGCAGGTCGCCTCTGGCGGCAATTTCAGCATTTTCCAGCAGTTGATCCAAAATGTTGCGCCCCACTGGCGAAGGCTCGCGCGTTCGCGCCGCACGCATGGCCGCAACCATGTCGTCCGGCAGGCGGTAACAGGCTTCTATCGCCAGTTCCGCCACTGTGCGTGCGATGTCGTCAAAATGGATTTCCTTCATGTCCCACCGTCCCGTTCTTTAGTCAGCATTCGCTGTTGCGGCTCACTCGCCGCAATGCACATTAATGGAAAGGCCAGATCAGGGGAATAAGCAGCCAGCACATGATAAGGGTAATGAGCTGCAAGGGCCAGCCGGCCTTGACATAGTCAAGGAACGTGTATCTGCCGGGGCCGAGCACGATGGTGTTGGGCGGCGTGGCGATGGGGGTGAGGAAGCAGGCCGAGGCGGACATGGCTATGCCCATGGCGATGGGCAGGGGAGAAATGCCGCTGCCCAGGGCGATGGGCAGGGCCAGAGGAGCCATGAGGGCCGCCGTGGCCGTGTTGGACATGAAGTTGGTGATGGCTGCCGTAAGCGCACAGCAGACCAGCATGAGCAGCCAGGGATCGCTGACCGTGCTGACCACGGCGTTCGCCACAATGGCCGCCGCGCCGGATTTGTCCATTGCCGCTGACATGGACAGCATGCCCGCGAACAGAAAAATGGTCGTCCAGTCAACGCTGCGGAATGCTTCACGCATGGTCATGCAGCCTGTGATGACCATCATGCAGGCGCCGAACATGGCCGCCGTGGTCAGGGGGACCAGTTCGCTCGCCATCATGAAGACCACGAAGGCAAAGACGATCATGGCATGCCACATCTTGTTTTCACGGCGGGGCTGGGCTTCTTCCGAAAGCACGGCATCGTCAATCTGGCGTCCTTCAGGCAAAAGGCGATGGCCGATAAGCCCGTAATAAAGAAGGCCGACAGCCAGAAGGGGAATGCCGATCAGGCCGAACTCGAAAAAGCCGAAAGGGCTTTGCCCGGTCTGGGCGAGCATGGAGTTGATGATGCCGTTGGGCGGCGTACCCACCAGGGTTACCGTGCCGCCAAGTGAAGCTGCAAAGGCCACGGGCATGAGCACTTTGCCCGGGGCCAGCTTGGCTTTCATGCACATGCCAAGAATCATGGGCACGGCGACCACAGTGGTGCCCGTATTGGAAAGTACGGTGGACAGCAGGCCCACGGCAGCCATGGCATACACAAGAAGCTTGATGGGGCTGCCTTTGGAAAGCTTGACGGCCAGTGCGCCGACCTTGTCGGCAAAGCCGGTGATGAATGTGGCTTCGCCCACAATGAACATTGCCATGAACAACACTACGGTGGGGTCACCGAAGTAACTGAAAGCGACTTTTGAAGATATGACATTGGTCAGCGACAGAGCCACGGGCACAAGAAGTGCTGTTATGGGCAATGGAACAACTTCAGTAAAAAACATGATTGCAGCAACAAGCAGGATACCCAGGGTGATATACGCCTTTGTGGGATCCGAAGGCAGTTTTATGCCCAGCTCGTTTGCGGCAAATGCGTCCTGGGTGGCAATAAGTGCAAGCATTGCCACAGCCATTGCCAGAAAAAAAGATCGCTTCATCCGTCAACCTCCAAGCAAGATAGAGTTGATGGTGTCTCTTTCATGCCACAAAGATAAATTATGAAGCATTAGAGACGGTTATGTGTAGCGCTGTAAATTTAATCAATATGTTTACACGATTATTTGCCCATTACAACAGTTTTTTATTGAATGGTTGATCAATTATGCATATTTTCAAGAAAACCAATAAAGAAGGAAAATAAATAACTACAGTGCATCAAATGTAAAAAAAATCACAATGTGATGCATTGAAATAGAGTTGTTAGTTAATCATTATTAATAGACTACTTATTTAAAAGCATGCATATGTATTCACTGCGTGCTATTTTCAATGTATGTTTTGTTACATGTAGTGGCAGTGCAGGCATTTTGAAACCTGTTCTTTGCAGGGCCGTGGCAAAGGCTGTCTTTGACAGATAGCTATATATTTAAATATGATATCTTTTGATGTTGTGATACCGAACAGTGGAAGGTTCAGCCCGAAAATGCCTTGCGGGCAAAAGAGTGTCAGGTCTTTGCCCGCAAGGAAGGGCAGCCAGTGTGCAAGGCTGCATCCATTATTTTTCTTTTAGACGCTTCAACATGTTTGACTTTGGTGCGGCTGGGTGTAAAAAGGCATCAATCTGTCTAAATTCCAGTCTGGCCGGGGCAAATGGGCTTTTGCTGATCCGTTTGAGGGAAAAATATTCTCGTTCGTGAAGCTTTTCTCGCTGTCTGGTGTTTCAACCCTCTGTTTTTACTGTTTCAATCTGCCATGTGCAGGCTCAGGGCCTTTGTAGATGCCTTTTGCGGAAACTTTCGGCAAGACGTCTGAAGCCATGATTTTGCCAAAGGGCTTGCATAAAAAAAATTTGACAAGTAGGGATTGGATCTGCCGCATTTGCTCGAGTATGTTTGCGCGCTGCGGGGGGCGGGGTTGCCGCCCGTGCGCTGGTTCGTGAGCGGTTCTGGCCGTTCGCGCTGGTCATAAAAAATTGGAGGATATGTGATGAAACGTCTTGTTGCGCTTTTTGTCGCCGTGGGCCTGATCTGCGGGTTTGCTCTCAGCACGGCTCCTGCTGCGGGGGCGGCTACTGTAATCAAGATTGCAGGCATGAAGCCGGAAGGCGAGCCTGAAACCATAGGCATGCACCTGTTCGGAAAATACCTGAAGGAACTTTCCAACGGCAAATATGAAGTGCAGGTTTTCCCCAACAGCCAGCTTGGCAAGGAAGACGCCTATATTGCCGCGACCCGCAAGGGCATTATTCAGATGTGCGCCACCGGAACCCAGACCTCGGCCCTGCATCCGGCCATGGCCATGCTTGAAACCCCCATGCTGTTCGACAACCTTGACCATGCGCGCCGTGCCATGGAAGGCAAGACGTTTGAACTGATCAATGATGGCTTCACCGAAAAATCCGGTCTGCGCACTCTCAATGCCTTTCCTCTGGGCTTCCGCCACTTCTATTCCAAAAAGCCCATCAAGGAAGTGAAAGACCTCGAAGGCCTGCGCATGCGCGTGCCCAACATTCCCCTGTACACCAACTTTGCCAAGGAATGCGGCATCAGCGGGCAGCCCATGCCCTTTGCTGAAGTGCCCGGCGCTCTTGATCAGGGCGTGATCGACGGTGGCGACAGCCCCCTGGCTGACATCGTCAGCCTCAAGATGTACGAAATCACCCCCGAGATCAGCCTTTCCGGTCATATCCTTGTGATCCACTCGCTTTACATCAACGACAAATTCCTCAAGTCTCTGCCCGAGCAGGACCAGAAGTGGATTGAAGAAGCCGCCAAGCGCTCCGCTGATGACGTATGGGCCATGGTGAAAGACGGTGACGAAAAAGCCAAGGCCACCATTATTGCCAACAAGGGCAATATCCATGAGCCGAGCAAGGAACTTCACGAGCATCTGGTCAACGCCGGCAAGCGCAGCTGGAAGCTTTTCTACGACACTGTACCCAATGCCCAGGCCATTCTTGATAGCGCTGACAGCTATCGCGAATCCAAATAAGACACAGTATGTTGCCGCGAAGGGCCGGAAAGCATTTTCCGGTCCTTCGAGGTAAGCAAGCCGGGCCGTGCCGCAAACAGGCGGTCACGTGCCATTTTCGCAGAGGTTACAGATGCAAAACGAAAATTCAAAAGAATACCCGCCGGACCACGCCCCCGGCGAATACACCCTGCATGAGCCGGATCTGAATCCGCCGAAAGAGTCAAAAGGTCAGCTGCTTTTTGAAATTTTTTGCGCAGCGATTTTTTTGGGCATGATCGGTCTGGTTTTTTATAACGCTTTTCTGCGTTACGTTTTTTCGTCCAGCTATCCTCCCAGTGAGGAATGGGCGCGCTTTCTCTTTATCTACATCACGTTTTTCGGCGCCATCGAAGCTTTTTACCGCAACAAGCACATTGCTGTGGACATGTTTGTTGTGCTGCTCAAGGGCGCACCGCGCAAATATGTTGATATTACGGCATCACTTTGCAGCATTTTTGCATTGGGGCTGCTGCTGTATGGCGGCATCGTCAACGTGCTGCAGACCATGGATACCTATTCCGTGGCGACAGATGTGAATATGGCCTTTATCAACGGCACGTTGCCCATCATGGCTTTTTGTGCCCTGATCTTCCAGTTGCGCTCCCTGGCGGTGCTTGTGCGTCGTCCGGCAGACACCTTCCATAAGGGATAGGAGAGAAAAATGGAGCTGTTTATTTTTCTGGGAACTCTCTTTTTCTTTCTTGCCCTTGGTATCCCCATCGCTCTGGTTCTGGTGCTCTGCGCCATAGTGCTCATGTGGAACTCGGGCATGTGGGACGCCATGATCATTCCCGGCAGCATGCTGGACGGGGCCAACAACTATCCCCTCATGGCCATTCCCTTTTTTGTGTTCGCCGGCGAAATCATGTCCGCTGGCGGCCTTTCAAAAAGGGTGGTGCAACTGGCACAGCTCATGATCGGCCGCGTGCGCGGCGGTCTTGGCTATGCGGCCATTATCGCCAGTATTCTCTTTGCGGGCCTTATGGGCAGTTCCGTTGGTGAAGCCGCAGCCCTTGGGGGCCTGCTGCTGCCCATGATGAAGCAGGTGGGCTACAATCCGGGCCGTGCCGGTGCTGTTATTGCCTCGGGCGCCATTCTTGGTCCCATCATTCCGCCGAGCACCAACTTCATTCTGCTCGGCGCCACCATCAGCGGGCTTTCCATTACCAAGCTGTTCATGATCGGCCTTGTGCCCGGCATCATGATCGGTCTGGCGCTCATGGTCGTATGGTTTTTTGTGGTGCGCATCGACGGCTACAACGAAACCATCACGTTTACCAAAGCTGAAGCCATAAAGATCTTCTTTGACGCAACCCCGGCGTTCATGATGCCGGTGCTGCTGCTGGGCGGCATCCGTTTCGGCATATTCACCCCCACGGAAGGCGGCGCTTTTGCGGCCATCTACGCCATCGCGGTGTGCATGCTCTATTATCGTGAGCTGAGCTTCCGCGATCTGCTGCGTGTAAGCGCCCGCGCCGCGCACACCACTTCCGTGGTCATGCTGGTTGTTGCCGCAGCCACTGCCGTGGGCTGGTTTATCACCATTGCGCAGATTCCCAATCAGATGACCGCGTTGTTTACGCCCCTGATTGATGATCCCATTATGCTGCTGCTGGCGATCAACCTCTTCCTGTTCCTTATCGGCATGGTCATGGACCTGACGCCCAACATCCTGATCTTTGCGCCGGTATTTTACCCCCTGATTCAGCAGGCAGGCATTGACCCGTACTACTTCGGGCTGCTCTTTGTGCTGAACCTCGGCATCGGCGTTATCACACCGCCGGTGGGCACAGTGCTGTATGTTGTGTGCGGTATCGGCAATATCAAAATAACGCAGCTTGTCGTCAAGCTGGTTCCCTTTATTTTGATAGAAGTCATCATGCTGCTTTTGCTGCTGTTCTTCCCCTCGCTGTCGCTTACGCCCCTCAACTGGCTTATGGGCGGCAACTAGAGCATCTTGACGTTGAAAAAGTGTAAATGCTCTAACTCTGCAAGAAAGTGCAGCGCGCCACAATGTGGCGTGGGTTCAGCCGAAAATCGCATTTTTCGACTGAATGAACATGCTGAAATATGAAGCATTTCAGCGCCAGCCTGCTCAGGAGCACGGTAAAGAACCGTGTTCTGAAGAGGCAGGGCATTGCAGACTGAAGTGCTCCGGCTCATTATGAAAAAGCCGCTCCGTAAGGAGCGGCTTTTTCATGCGTATGCATATCTTCGGGCGCGTGAGCTGACGTGACTGGCAGCCGCGGCGGGGAGGGCAGCGCACCGTCAGCTCCAGTACGCCTCCGCATGGCCCAGGTCTTCCACAACCAGGGTGGGCTGGATGCTTTCCATTTCAAGGTCAGCGCGTACGGCCTCGCCGCTCAACACAAGAATGAAATCAATACCGGCATTTTCCGCCAGTTTTTTATCAGTGCTGAGGCGGTCGCCCACCATGACCATTTCATCTTTGGCATAGCGCTTCAGAAGCGGGGCCAGAACCGTGGGGTCGGGCTTGCCGAAGATATGCTGCGGGCTGCGGCCGGTAGCGGTCTGGTACAGGCTGATGAAGCTGCCCACATCAGGAAGCGGCCCTTCGGGGGAGGGGCAGACAAGGTCGGGATGTGTTGCCAGAAAGAGCACCTTGTCGTCCTGAAGCAAAAGGGCCGACCGGGCCAGCTTTTCGTAGGTCAGTTGCGTGTCATAGGCAAGGATGACGGCCTGCGCGCCGTCCTCGGTCAATTGCAGTTCGGGCATGCGGCCTTGCAGGTCGCCCTGAAAGTCGCTGTTGCCCACAGGGTAGGCACGGCTGATATTGTTGGCGCGCAGAAAATCCACCAACGGGCTTACCGGTGAAAGCATGCGTTCCATATGAGCGGGAATGCCCATGCCCTGGAGCTTTTCCACGTAGCTTGCGGGTGATTTGGATGTATTGTTGCTGAGAAAATAAAAATCCAGATCCTGCCAGTGGCGCTGTATAAAATTCACGGCCCCTTCAATGGGGATATGACCAAGGTAGACGGTTCCGTCCATATCCAGAATCACACAGCGTTTCTTTGACCAGTTCATGATATTCCCTTTTTCTTGTATGCGTGTCGCGTTTTTGTTCCGCTCTTATGAAAAAAAAGCAGTGAGCAGACAGGACATATCCAACTTTTTAATAAGATTCGCAAGCTTGACGCAAGACAGCAAAAAGCTCAACATGGCAGGCAGAAAAAATAGATGTCATTCTGCCCTGCAGGGCTGGCCCGAAGACCTGCGGCCCGCCTGTTCTATCCGGACACGATTGCATAAGCTACATATATATCAGGAGACTGCATGCTGGAAACAACCGTTGTAGTCATTGGAGGCGGCGCGACCGGCATCGGTGCGCTGCGCGACCTGTGCATGCGGGGAATTCCCGCCATCTTGCTTGAGCAGGGGGGCATTGCCCACGGAACCAGCTCACGCTTTCATGGTCTGCTGCACAGCGGAGCGCGCTATGTCGTCAATGACAATGAATCCGCCCGCGAATGTATTGAAGAAAACATGATCGTGCGTCGTATCGGCAGGCAATGCGTCGAGGAAACCGAAGGTTTTTTCGCGCTTACACCGCAGGACGACCCCGCATATGTTGAAAAGTTTGTCGCGGGCTGCCGCGAAGCGGGCATTGACGCGCAGGAAATTGATGTGGCCGAGGCTCTGCGCCTGGAGCCGAATCTTTCGCCAGAGGTGCGCCGGGTTTTTCGCGTGCCTGACTCCTGTGTGGACGGCTTCCGTCTGGTGCTGCACAACGCCATGTCTGCCCGGCGGCATGGCGGGCGCATGCTCACCTACCATGAGGCAACTGCCATAAAGTTGAGCAATGGCCGTGTGTGTGGCGTTACAGCCATTGACCGCCATACCGGTGCGACTGTCGAAATTGCCTGCCAGTGCGTCATCAACGCCGCAGGTTCGTGGGCCGGGCGCATTGCGGGCATGGCGGGGCTTGATGTGGCGCTTTCGCCCGACAGGGGAACGCTGGTGGTTTTCAACCACCGTTTTACCTCAAGGGTCATCAACCGCCTGCACCCCAGCGGGGACGGCGATATTTTTGTGCCGCACGGTTCCATCACCATTCTCGGCACCACCTCCGCATCCACCGACAGGCCGGACGACACTACCCCCACAACGGAAGAGGTGCTGCGCCTGCTTGATATTGGCGAACCGCTTTTTCCTCAGGTGCGTCAGTACCGCATTTTGCGCGCATTTGCGGGAACACGCCCGCTGTATACGCCGGGCGGGGCGGCAGGGCGCAAGGCCAGCCGCAACTTTCATATTGTGGACCACGCGGATGAGGGCCTTGAGGGCATGGTCAGCATTTTCGGCGGCAAGCTCACCACCTATCGCCTCATGGCGGAGCGCGTCGTTGACCGGGTTTGCGCCAAGCTTGGGCACAGCGCTGTGTGCCGCACGGCAACAGAAGCCCTTGTGCCGGACGCGGACGAGGCCGTGCTCAAGCGGGCATCCCGCTTTTTCCCCATGCAGGGCCTGAACCTCATGGCCGACCGGCTTGGCGATGACCTGCCCGCCGTGCTTGAGCTGGCTGAAAAGCAGGCAGGCAATCCGCTGATTTGCGAATGCGAGATGGTGAGTCTGGCCGAGATTGAATATGTGGCGCGTCAGCCTGCCACATTCTCCCTGACGGACATACGCTTGCGTACGCGCCTTGGCATGGGCACATGTCAGGGGGCTTTTTGTTCCCTGCGCACGGTGGGTGCTCTTGCCGAGCATGACGTGCAGCTTGAACTCACGCCCACGGACAATGTCCGGCGTTTTCTTCAGGAGCGGTGGGGCGGGCTGCGCTTTGCCCTGTGGGGCATGCAGGCTCGTGAAATGGAACTGAGCCGTGCCATTTATGCTGCTACTCTCAACCTGGATGGAGCCGCTCATGAGCAGGACTGTTGACGTACTCGTGGCCGGTTCCGGCATGGCCGGGCTTGTGGCCGCTCTTGCTGCCGCAAGTCAGGGCAAAAAGGTTCGCATGCTGACTACAGGCATGGGTTCCCTCGCCATCAGCGGCGGCAATGTCGATATTCTGGCCTATGCGGACGGGCGTTATGTGGCTGACCCCTGGGCCGGAATGGCGCTTTTGCCCGCCGAGCATCCCTACAGGATCATGGGCGCGGAAGGCGTACGTGAAGCCATCAAGTTTTTTCAGAGCCAGATGGAGGCCCGGCAGTGGCCCATGCAGGCGGCGTCCACCCCGGATGGGAAAGCCTGTAATGTGCAGATACCCACCATCATGGGTACGCTCAAGCCTACCCATCTGCTGCCGGCCGGGATGGACGTCAAGGCCCTCAGCGAGGCGCGCCGTGTTCTTGTGGTCAGTGTGGAAGGGCTGCGCGATTGCCGCCCGGCGCTTGTCATAAGCCAGCTGCGCCGCTACAGGGCCTGGGCCGACAGGGAGTTTGTCCCGCTTACAGTGCCTTCGCCTCTGGGCGAAACGCACCGCAGCGCCACGGCTCTTGATCTCGCGCGCCTGATGGACAAGCCGCAAAGCCGCCAATGGCTGCTTGATGCGTTGAAATCCCACGCAGGCTCATGTGATCTGGTTCTTGTGCCGCCCATCTGTGGCAGCAAGGCCCGGCCCGATGCCTGGCAGGCCGTTGAGGCGGCGGCTGGATGTCCTGTTGTGGAAATGCTGTCCATTCCTCCGGGAGTGGGGGGGCTGCGGCTGCGGGATGCGCTTTTGCGGGCCTTGCGCGAATATGATTTTGAGCTGTTTGAAAATGCCAGGGTGCTTCGCGCTGAAACCGCGGGCAAAAAATGCACGGCCTTTGTGGCTGAAGCTTCAGGGCAGGAGCGCCGTCATGAGGCCCGCACGTTTGTGCTGGCTACGGGCGGCATTTTGGGAGGCGGGCTTGACCTGACCCCCGGTTCCGCGCGTGAAAGCATTATGGGACTGGATATCGCCGTGCCCGATGATGTGGAGCAGTGGTCGGAACCTGAGCTTTTCGGCAAGCATCTGTTCGCCCGCATGGGAGTGCGCGTTGACAGCACCATGCGCCCGATCAGTTCTCAGGCCGCTGTTTGCTGGAACAATGTTTTTTTTGCGGGGCGCAGCCTGGGCGGCTATGACTACGCAACGGAAAAGAGCGGTCACGGCGTTGCCGTTGCCACTGGCTGGCAGGCCGGACGTATGGCCGCAGCGGCAGCTTCGGAGGAAAGCATATGAGCACGCGCATAAATCCCGACCACTGCATCGCCTGCACCACCTGCGTTGTGCATTGTCCCGTGGCTGACGCTACTTCAAAGTTTCTTGGCCCCCGCATGATCGGGCCAGCCTATGAGCGCTTTCGTCTGCTGGGGCTGAATGAAGATCCGTCGCTGCATTATTGTTCCAATTGCAAAAACTGCGACATTACATGCCCGCACGGCGTGCCGGTCTCCAGCCTGAACATGATGGCGCGGGCCGACCAGTGCAAAAAAACGCCTCCCGGCCTGCGTGACTGGATTTTGGGCCACGGCGAACTGATGGCAAAGTGGCTGCACCTTATCCCGGCGGTGCTAAAAAACTTCGGCATGCTCAATCCGGTGACACGGCAGGTGCTGCACAAGCTCGGCATACACAGGCGCGCGCCCCTGCCCGCTTTTGCAGGCAGCAACTTTCGCACATTGGCGCGCAAGGTGAAGCAGCCGGAAACCGGGCGCAACGTGGTTTTTTATCCTGGCTGCTATGTGGACGTGTACGACCCGCAAACCGGGCTGGACATGATCTGGGCCATGAACCGGGCCGGCTACAAGGTTATTGTGCCGCAGGATATCGTTTGCTGCGGCCTGCCGATGGTTGCCAACGGCTTTTGGCAGCATGCCAGAAGCAATGCCGAGCACAATCTGCGTGCCCTGGCACAGTGGCGTGATCAGGGGCTGCCGGTAGTCACGGGTTGCCCCAGTTGCGCGCTCATGTTTCGTGTGGATCTGCCCGAATATTTCCCTGATCTGGATGAAAAGTATGGGGCATGCCGTCTGGACGATGCGCAGGATTTTCTGCTGGCGTGCGCCGATTCGGGAGAGCTGGATACCGCGCCGGGCACGGCCCTGCAAGATCAGCCGGATATGAAGATCATCTATCATGCCCCCTGCCACTTGCGCGCGCAGGGCAACGGTCTGCCCAGCCTTGAGCTGTTGCGGCGGCTGCCCGGAGTAAGCGTCAGTGACGCGCATGCCGGTTGCTGCGGCATTTCGGGCAGTTATGGCTTCAAAACCGAGAAATACGATATCGCGCAAGAGGTGGGAGCTGCGCTTTTCGCTGCCGTCAAGGAAAGCGGCGCGGATATTTCCGCTTCAGAGTGCGGAACCTGCCGCGTACAGATCAGGCATGGCAGCGGCAAGGACTGCCTGCATCCAGTGAGTATCCTGCGGCAACGGCTGGAATCCGGGAATAGGCGCGGAAAGGCATAAAGCAAAAAAGGGGCGGTCAATCCGCCCTTTTTTGTTGCCCTGCAGCCGGAAGAGCGTTTGGGCGCGTGGTGGTTGCAGGTACAGAGCCTTGTGCTTGCAGAAGGTCTTGTGCGCGCGGCATGTTGGGGGCATGGTCGGCTGCGGCCAGCCAGATTGTGGCCCGATTACGGCCAGCCATGCGGCCAGCCATGCGTGCAGTCCGGGTGGAGCAGGCCGGTTGCGGCCGGTTGCGGCCAGTCCCGGCCAGTTGCGGCGGTGACACTGCGGGTGGCTATAAGGGGCGGGAAAAAATCAGGGCGGGGAACAATGCGTTCCCCGCCCTTGTGTCGTCTTTTTTCCGGCTACAGCCTGCCTGCGGCAAGGCGTTGCCGGGCTGTGTCTGATTGGTTTTTTAGAGCAGTTTCACTTTGAAAATGCTTTCATGGACCGCTCTGCAAGGATTCTCCTGAAAACCATTGCCCGGAATGTTCTAGAAAAACACCCAGGTCAGCAGGAGGAACAGGGGAACCAGTATGCCCACCGACCAGGCCATGTAGCCGAAAAAGCTGGGCATGCGCACGCCCTGGTTTTCAGCGATGGCCCGGACCATAAAGTTGGGGGCGTTGCCGATGTAGGTATTGGCCCCCATAAAGACGGCGCCCGCGGATATGGCGGCCAGCGTTGCCGGAATATCATACATGAGGTGTGCGGCGTCGCCACCGGCGGTATTAAAGAACACCACGTAGGTGGGCGCATTGTCCAGAAAGCTCGACAGCAGGCCCGTAAGCCAGAAATACATGGCGTTGTTGGGTTGCCCGTCATGAGACACAAGCTGGATAAGCCCTGAAAGCGCTCCGTCCGTCCCGGCCTTCAGAATGGCGATGGCAGGAATCATGCTGATGAAGATGCCGAGGAAAAGCTTGGCCACCTCTTCAATGGGCGCCCAGGAAAAACCGTTGAGCTTGCGGCAGTTCTGCTCGGTAAAGCGCAGGGAAAGTCCGGCGATGCAAAGCAGCAGCACGTCGCGAAGCAGGTTTTGTCCTTCAATGGGAACGCCATACAGCTCCACAACCGTTCCCAGGGGCCAAAGGCCGGAGGCCAGCACGGCCAGCACCACGCCAAGGAGGAAGAGAAGGTTGATTTTACCGTCAAGGCCCAGTTTTTCTGTAGAATTCTTGTCGCTGGGCGGAACTGGCTTGCCTTCCTTGGCGTAAAGCCAGGAATCAAGAACCATATAGATCAGCAACAGGGCAACCGAAAGCAGCAGGGTTTTAAAGAACAGGTTGGTAGTGGTCCAGAAGAAGCTCACGCCCTTCAGAAAGCCCAGGAACAGCGGGGGGTCGCCCAGCGGGGTGAGGGAGCCGCCGATGTTGGCAACAAGAAAAATAAAAAAAACCACGCTGTGGGTTTTATAACGGCGGTGCTCATTGGCACGCAAAAGCGGGCGAATGAGCAGCATGGCTGCGCCGGTGGTTCCCATCCAGCTTGCAAGCACGGTTCCCACGGCCAGCAGGCCCGTGTTTACCAGTGGCGTGCCGGTAAGCGAGCCTTTCAGGCGTACGCCGCCAGCCACGGTAAAAAGGGCAAAAAGCAGAATGATAAAGGGCACGTAGTCCAGCAGGATAATATGCAAAAATTCGTACACGGCTACGGAAAAGCCAAACGTGAGCGCACAGGGAACAAGAAAGGCCAGCGCCCAGAATATGGATATTTTGCCGAAGTTGTGTTCCCAGAAATGTGGTGCGAACAGGGGCATCACGGCTATGGAAAGCAGCATGCACGCAAAGGGAACTGCCCAGTATACGGACAGCTCCGCACCGGGAATCGTGGGGTGTCCCTGTGCGGCAAAAACTGTCGCAGGAAGAAGGAGCAGTACGGAAAGCGCGGCAAGGGAGGTTAGGTGTCTCAGCATAGTTACTCCAGAAGTCTAAGAATGCGTCATGCCTTATGCTGCCATGCGGTCTGATTGCCCAAAACGGATGGGCTTCAGCCTGTCGGATACTGCAAATATCCGTAAGCAACAGTTAAAAACAAGGTTCCCTTTTCAGTGTTCTGGCGGAGCGCGGCGGGTGGCCAGCGGGCAGTGACCGCGAACGGGCTGTTCCCGGCGGTCTGCCCGGACCTGTCGCATTACCGTGCAGAATTGTTCTTGTTTACCAGCAGTACCGGAATGGAAGCATGGCGCAAAACATTGTGGCTTACGCTGCCGAGGACGATGCTCTTGATTTCGCTGACCCCGCGCGTACCCATAATGATCATGGTGCAGCCAAGCTCTGTGGCTGCATCAATGATGCATTCCGCAGTCTCACCATACCGGACGTAGGTTTTTATGTTGCAGTCGGCGCCGCTCAGTTCGGAGCGGATGCTTTCAAAAAGGGCTTCAGCGTCTTGTTCGTGTTCCTGCTTGAGCTTTTCACGCTGGTCTCCCCCGATCAGGCTGGGAATCGGCGCAACGCAGTGCAGAAGGTGGAGCGTTTCTCTGCCGGGAATGGCAGCCGTCAACTGGGCCGCAACGCGGCAGGCGGCTTTTGCGTCTTCAGAACCGTCAACAGGGATAAGTATATCGGAATAATTCATATTCTCTCCGTTACGATGATGTTTCTGTTTTCTGGGCCAGTGTCGGTTTGCGCCTGCCAGCTACCGAAAAGCACTATTCTTCCGCCCCCGCCAACGTTTTTGCTGTGCGCGATATTCTGCGGAGCAGTCGCGCGGATCACACAGCCAAACGCCAGCGACGCGTTTTTTGTTTTGCGGCAACGAACAACCTTCGTCAAGCCGCCTGAAAAACACGTCGCGGGGGGTGTCATGATACTTTCATGAGCCGCGTTGAACATTTCGATGTGTTATAACAAACAACGCACTTGAGGCAAGGAATAGTCGACGAATCATTTTTTTTAGTGAAATTATCCCCGCGCTCTGCCAAGGGCAGATTTGTGGGAGAGTTTTAGGGTTTTTGACCGTATACCGGTCGATTATAAAAGTTGCTTCCTGTGCGCAGCGTTCGTTATGCGCCGCAAAACTGTATCTCGTGTTTGGTTTTTCAGCCATGAAACACCCGAAAAAAGCCATTCGAAATGCACGCCCTGAATGCCGAAAGACAGCAGGCAGCGGTCTGCGAATGCAGCCGCGTGCGTGTGTAAAGCACGAACCCGCGCATGCTTTCGGCAATTCGGTCACACAGTGCTCAAATCAGAATACATCCCATTGAATGTTTGCGCCATGAAGAAAAGATAAAAGAAAATGCGAAAGATATTTTTATATTACATGTGAAAATAATCGTATTTCATATTGCAAATTCTGAAATATATATTAAATGAATATGATTTTATAGAAAAAAACTGTTCAGTATTCACGATTTAAAAAATACCGCTACCGAGTTGCACCATAAAATCATCATATGTACTCACATGGAATTAAAATTCCATTTTATGGCGCAACCTGTTGCGGTGTGTACTGTCCTTTGCCTGGATACGGACAGCGTTTTCTTTCTGTCATCTCAATAACTGGAGGGCATATGAGTTGTAGGCGCGTGTTGTTCCTGCTCGCTATACTGCTGTTGCAGGCAAGTGGCGCATGGGCGCAGGAAGAGGGGGCCACGGAGGTTTTGTTGACGCCGCTTGAGATGACAGAGCCAAAAAATACCATCGACCATATCACCCAGACGGATATGGAAAGAAAAACGGCCCTTAATCTTTGGGAGGCTCTCCGGGGTGTGCAGGGTGTATATTTGCAGACATCCGCAGGCCGCAACGAGGGAACCATAAGCATACGCGGTTCGAATCGCTATCAGGTGGGCATGTATATTGACGACATACCTGTAGCTACTGCGTACCGTAATGAATGGGACTACAATAACACCCTGACCTATGGGCTTGAATCGGTGGACGTGTCAAAAGGCTACAGTTCGCCGCTGCTTGCAAGCAACAACAACCTGGCCGGCGTGGTGAACTTGCGTACCGCCAAACCCAGAAAAGAATTTGAATTTTCCGCAAAGTACATGAATTTTTTTGATCGCAGGATGCACGATCAGGGCAGAATGGCTGCTGCCAGCATAGGCACGCGGCAAGACCTCTACTACCTGAAGGGCACCTTTGTTTATGACAAACAGGACTTTTTTACCCTGCCCGAAGGCTTTGATGCCGCGCCGCAGCAGGGTACAGGCCGCCGCAAAAACTCCGACCACAAAAATATGAGCGCCAACATCATCGCCGGCTGGACCCCCACTGATGATGTGGACATCATGGTGGGCTACATGCGGCAGAGCTTTAAAAAGGGCCAGCCCTTCGACGCTGCCCAGTCGCGCGTCGGTGCAGACAGCAAATATCCCTTTGATCGCTCGTGGTACTGGCCGGAATATGAAACCAGCCGCCTTTATACCAACGCCAATTTCAATCTGAGCAAGCAGGCACACCTCAAGGCCGTGATGTATTACGACTGGCATCAGGACAAGTCCGAAAGCTATTCCGATATCACCATGACCAAAAGGAACTATCCTGACAAAAAGTACGACCAGTATACAGTCGGCGGGCAACTGGCCTTTGACTATACGTTCAACGCGGCCAACAAGCTTGCGCTTTCTGCCGGTTACCGCATTCTTTCTCATAAGGAATACATTGATTATGCGGGATTTAACGACAAGGATCCCGCCGCGAAGCAGAAAAAGAAAAAGGCCGACATCGGTGAAGAACTTGATGAGCAGATTTCAGAAGGCTACTGGGATTTTGGTGCGGAATACACCCTCAAGCCCATTGAGCGTCTGACCCTTGTTTTCGGCACTAGTCTCAGCACCATGACGCCCATGACTCTTGAAAACCGCGACCATAACACAGGCGACATGCATTCTTACAAAAATGGTCTGGACGACACCAAGACCCTGTTCAACTATCAGGTGGGTGCGTTTTACGACCTGACAGAACGGCATGAAGTCTTTGCCACCTTTGCCAAAAAGTCCCGTTTTGCCACCATGCGTGAACGGTATCTCAGAAACGGCACTACTCCCGCCAATCCGGACCTGAATCCCGAGCACGCCTACCACTACGAACTTGGCTACAAGGGCCTTGTGGGCGATTGGCTCAAGCTCAACACCAGCGTGTATTACAGCGATGTGAGCGACATGATCACGTCCAAGGGGCAAAAGGGGGCCATGTATTTTGAAAACCTCAACAGGGCTACGTTCTACGGATTTGAGGCAGGGGCTGAGGCCGTCATAAACCAGTACCTCAGCGCGGGTGGCGTGTTCAACTACATGCGTTGGGATAACTGCACCAATGATGACAAGCTCACCCAGCTGCCGGAAATGACCAGCACCCTGTATGCAGTTGTTTCTCCAGTGGAAGGGCTTTCCGTTATTCCCCAGGTCAATATCAGCAGCGGATTTTACTGGAGCACCGCCGCTGCTGACGGGGCGTACAGAAAGTCGCCCAACTTCGCCACCGTGGACATCAAGGCGGTATACGACATCAACAAGAACTTCTCGGTGGAAGCTGGCGTGAGAAACCTTTTTGATCAGGAATATGCTTACAGCGCCTATTACCCGGAGCAGGGCAGGAACTTCTTTGTGGGTGTGAGCGCCAACTTCTAGAGCAGATTAACTTTGAGAATATACATTCTCAAAGTTTAAGGCACGCTCACTTCGGCGTTTAACCGCGCAGATAAACTGCGCTTACGCCTCCGTAGCGAACGTCTGCTCACGCAGACGCCAGTGCAATTTCAAAGTGAAATTGCTCTAGAGTATTTTCACTTGAAGCGCTTGCTTGACGGCGAATAACCGTTGCTTCAGCCGTTGCTTTTGCGGGTGACGGCTGAAGCGCATCCGCCGCACTGGCGTACGGAGCCTGCTTTTGCTGCGGCTTCGGCGCAAGCGAAAGAAAAGTATTTCTGACGTGGGCTTGCAGATAGAGCATTTAATACTTGAAATGCTCGCTTCATTCGTTAATTGCTCCAGCTGTGGACAGAATATCCGGCCATGTTGGTGGCAGGATACGTTGGTCGGGCGTTGCCGCCGCCCGACCGGCTTTCGGAGCGGCCCGCCAAAGGATGGTGCGTATGCGGATCAGATTCATGACTCTTGGGCTGCTTTTGCTGCTTGTCATGCCTTTTTGCGCAAGTGCCGCGGCAGGCGATCCCGCAGCGCCCGACAGCAACGGGCGTGCGCCGGGGGCGCGAAGCATCTATTGCGCCACCCCGCCCTCAACGTTCACGCTGTATGCTTTTGCGCCGGAGCTGCTGGCAGGCTGGAATACGCCTCTCCGTGATTATGAGAAAAAATTTATTCCTGCCCGCTATCATAACCTGCCGGTTCTGGGCGGCTGGTACGGGCAGGGTTTTATCCCTGACAGAGAAATGCTGCTCGCCAGCGGCATCAAAAAGGCATTTTACCTTTCCATGGGCGCTCACGACAGCCTGCCCATCGAAAAGACGCTGACCAGTCTGGGCATGCAGGTGACCAGCGTTCCCGGTTCAAGCCTTGCGGATATGGCGCCCTGCTTTCTGGCCATGGGCCGGGCCTTCGGACGTGAAGAGCGTGGGGAGGCATTGGCAGGCTACGCCTCGCAGGCGCTGGAAAAAGTTTCCCGAGCCATGCAGCAACTGCCCCGGGAAAAGTGGACGAGAGTGTATGTGGCTCTTGAGGCTGACGGGCTGGCGTCCATCTGCCGCCAGTCAAGAAGGGCAGAGGTTTTTGCCGCCGCCGGCGCTGTCAGCGTCCACGATTGCCCGCCCGGAGCGGAGGAAGCCTTTTTGCGCGTTACCTTTGAACAGCTGATGACCTATAACCCGGAAGTCATTTTGGTTTTTCATCCGGCGCTCATGCGGCGTATCCCCACAGACGCCAAATGGTCAGCGCTTTCCGCCGTGCGTGATGGCAAGGTGTATTTTATCCCGCGCGGGCCGTTCAGCTGGCTGGAGCGTCCCGCCACCTACATGCGCCTGCTGGGCGTGCAGTGGCTTGCAAACAGGCTGCACCCCGACCTCTATCCGGTGGACATCAAGGCAGAGAGCAGGGACTTTATGAAGCTTTTTTTCAATCTGGATCTTGACGATACCCAGGTCAGCGACCTCTTCGAGCCTTATGGCACATTCTAAAAAAACGCTGCTTGTGCTTGTCCTGCTTTTGCTGGCGGGCATCGTGCTTGCCCTGCCCCTGGGGCGTTACCCTCTGGCGCTGGGTGATCTTTGTCGCAGCCTGCTGGATGCGTGGGCGGGACGCCCCTTGAGTGACGAGCAGGGCAGGCAGCTTTTTCTCTTTTTTGACCTGCGCCTGCCGCGCATCGCTTCCGCCATGCTGGTGGGGGCCTGCCTGTCCGCATCGGGCACGGTATACCAGAACATGTTTCAGAACCCTCTTGTGTCGCCGGGCATACTGGGGGTGCAGCACGGGGCTGCTTTTGGCGCGGCCATCGGCATCGTGTTTTTTTCTTCATGGCCTCTGACTCAGGCATTTTCCTTTGCTGGCGGCGCACTGGGGGTGGGGCTTTCTCTTTTTTTTGCGTGGCTTTATCCCAGAGCGCGTTTTCTGGCGCTGGTGGTGGGCGGCCTTGTGAGCAGTTCGTTTTTTGTGGCCCTCACCTCGCTCGTGCAGTATGTGGCCGACCCCAACCGTCAATTGCCGGAACTTGTGTACTGGCTTATGGGCACGCTGTCCCGTACGGAACCGCATCAGCTTGTCTGGAGCGCTCCCCTCATGCTGGTAGGTCTGATTTACATCTGCCTCAACGGCAAGGCGGTCAACGCTCTTGCCATGGGGGACGATGAGGCCCGCACGCTGGGAGTACAGAGCATGGGCATGAAGCTGCGCCTTATCGGGGCGGCCACGCTTGTCTGCTCGCTTACCGTGGTGCTTGCAGGGGTCATCAACTGGGTGGGGCTGGTCATCCCGCATGTGATGCGCTTTATCAGCGGGCCGGATAACAGGGTCGGGCTTGCGGCGTCAGCTCTGGGCGGCGCTCTTTTTGTGCTGCTTACAGACACGCTCGTCCGGTCGGTCTGGACCGTGGAACTGCCGCTGGGCATTGCCACATCGCTTATCAGCATGCCGCTTTTCGCCTTCAGCCTTTGGTACGACTGGAAAAGACGATGATAGAAATCAACAGTCTTACCGTCAGCTATCATCGCGCCCCGCCGGTGCTGAAAGGCATTTCTTTGCGCGTGGACAGGGGCGAGGTGGTCAATGTGCTCGGCCCCAACGGCTGCGGTAAAACCACCCTGCTCAGGGCGCTTCTTGGGCTTTTGCCCGTTCCGTCCGGCAGCATCGTGCTGGATGGCTGCCCGCTGGAAAAAATCGGGCGGCGTGACCTGGCCCGCAGTCTTGCCTATGTGCCGCAGCAACACAGTGGCGTTTTCGGTTTTCAGGTACAGGACGTGGTGCTTATGGGCCGCACGGCACGCAGTCCCTGGCTGCGTTTTTCCGCAGAAGACCGTGAGCGGGCCATGAACGCCCTTGAAAAAGTGCGCCTGACCCATCTGGCGGCCAGATCGTATCTGGAACTTTCTGGCGGGCAACGTCAGATGGTGCTGATAGCGCGTGCTCTGGCGCAGGACTGCGCGGCACTTGTCATGGATGAGCCTGTTACCGGTCTCGATTACGGAAACCAGTTTCATCTGCTTGACCTTATTGGCGATCTGGCCTCATCCGGCCCGGCCATTCTGCTCACAACGCACCATCCGGAACAGGCCGTCTATCTTGGCGGACGGGCTGTGCTCTTGAAAGACGGCATGCTGGTGGCAGATGGGCCGGTGGCTTCTGTTATTACCGAAGAACAGGTACGCATGCTGTACGACCTGCCGCCCAGAGCCGAGGTCTGGATGCGTCTGACCGGGACAAGTACAGCATGAAACGGCAAGGTGCTGACAAGAAATCTCTCTGCATGCCCCCGGCTGCACAGGCACAGGGCAAGGCGGCGCCTGTCGGCAACGTGGTGTTTTTTTTGCTCTCCCTGATGCTGCACACTGCTGCACTTGCGGCCTTGTGGTTTCTGGCTGTCTCCACGCCGGGCACGGGCCAGGGTGCGGGGGCAGGGCAGTATGTTACGGTAAGCCTGCTGTCCGGGCTGCCGGGGGCTTCCGGTGACGGGGATGCTTCAGCCTCACGCGATGCCGACAACGTCTCCACATCCGCCTCCACATCTGCCTCCACATCTGCCGCTGATACGGACGTTGCGCCTGCGCCAGTCACATGGGATTCCGATACTGCGCATGCCCCTGATTCCCAGATGAAACAGCCAGAGGCTCCCCCGGCCGAGCCGCCTGTTCCAGCTGTTGCGGCCATTCCCGTGCGCAAGATAAAGGCCGGGCAAAAAGACAGGCCAAAAACCGAAAGTCAGAAAACCCAAAAACGAGAGGCTGATAGCCGAAAACCTGATAGCCGGAAGCCTGATAGCCGAAAACCTGAAAGTGCAGACGCAGAAAATGTTGCACACAAACACGCGCGGCAAGCCTCTCAAGAGCAGGGGCGGCAGGGCGGAAAAGCCTCGGGCGTGGGTCATGAGCAGGGCGGAAACGCGATAGGGCACGGCGGGCAGGCCGGAGAAAAGGGCAATGCAGGCGCGGGAACCAGCGCTGCCCATCAGGGAAGTTCCGCCGGGTATCTGAAGGGAAACTACGAGTATATCAAAAAGCGTGTCAGGCAGTATCTGGTTTACAGCCCGCAGGCCAAGCGCATGGGCATTCAGGGTTTGGTGACGGTATCTTTTACCATACAGCAGGATGGCCGGGTCAGGGATGTTGCGGTGAGCAAAAGCAGCGGCTACGCTCTGCTGGACGAATCCGCCCTGGAGGCCGTTCGCAGCGCGGCGCCGTTTGCCGCGCCACCGGAGCCTGCCCGGGTAATCATGCCCGTGCAGTTCAGTTTGAGGTAGTGAGGTGACCATGTTTTTTGCAAGAATTCTGCTTTTTCTCCTGCTGTTCTGTTCCGCAGTTCCGGCCTTTGCGGACATAAAAATATTTATCACCAATGATGTTCACGGCTATGTGGCTGACAGTCCGGAAAAAAAGCACATCGGCTATGCCCGGCTCAAGGCATTGGCCGATGAGGCCCGGGCCGAGGGGCATACGGTGTTTCTTCTGGATGCGGGAGACGCTTTCAGCGGCAGTGCCCATGCGCAAAAGGACAAGGGGCGCTCGGTGGCAAAGCTTATGGGGCAGGCTGGCTACCGCGTGCTTACGCCGGGAAACCACGCCTTTGACTATGCCGCGTCCGAAGGCCCCTTGTACTATGGCAATGAACTGCTGCGTCTGGTGCGCGAGAACAGCCGGGGCAAGGTTGACGTCGTGGCCGAAAACCTCGCCTATATGGGCAAGGACACGCCGGGCACGGTCACAGAGCCTGTGGTGATCTACGATGAAACCGCAGAAAATGCTCATGGACGGCGCGTCATTGTCACCGGCGTCATCACGCCGTATTCGGTGAAACCCGCCATGCGCGACGTGCTGAAGGACTATGACTTCGGCCTGAAATCCACTGCCGAGGCCACAAAAAAAGCCGTTCTCGAGCGGTTGCAACATTCACTGGAGCCATATAATCGCCCGGAAGATATCGTCATTGTACTCAGCCATCTCGGGCATGCAGGGCCAAAAGGCGACAGGGAAGGGCGCATCACCGGGCCTGATCTGGCCGCCGTGCCCAACGTGGATTTTGTGGCGGACGGCCACAGCCATCAGGCCGTGGCTCCCAGCCGTGAATACGGGGCCGTGTACGGCAATGGCGGGCGCTACCTTGAGCATTTCATGGAGATCACCCTTGATGACAAGGGGGGCCACATGACGCTCAAATCCTATGATGATGTGGCGGGCGTTGCGCCGGACAGGGCGATGGCGGAAAGCATACGACAGCTTGATACCGCCTGGGGCTTTGAGGAGATTCTTTTTACTTCTCCCGATGACAGGATTTTCAGTGACCGGCGTTTGCGCAAGGACAGCACGCCGTTGGGTCGCCTTATTTGCAAGGGCATGGCCGAGGCCACCGGGGCAGCCGTTGCCCTGCACAATCCCGGAGGTATCCGTGCGGGTTTGCCCGCCGGGCCTGTACGATTGCGTGATTGCATGATGTTCTGCCCTTTGGCGACACACTGATCACAGCCGGCATGACGGGCAAACAGATTGCCGCAGCAGTCATGCGTGGCGCGGGTCATGGCGGCCGTGGCCTGCCGCAGTTTTACGGGCTTGACGTCTGGGCCTGGCGAGATGGGGACGGCGGCCTGCATGTGGCCGGGCTTCGCCTTGCGAACGGAAAACCTTTGCAGCCGGACAGGACGTATCGAGTGGCTCTTAACGGCTTTATGGCGCGCAATATGGATCTGCCCGCGAAAAAAGATCACGGAACGCTGGTGGATGTTTTGGAAAAACAGTGGAAAAAAGGCGTTGATGCCCAGGCCCTGCGGGCAGGCAAAAACCTGCATGTTTTTCCTGACAAGGCCGCGGCGGAAGCGGCCTGGCAGGCGGGAACCCGCTAGAGCAGTTAACGAATGAAATGAGTTAACTGCTCTGCAAGGATTTTCTTGAAAATCCTTGCCACGAAATGCGAGAAGGCAGGCTTTTGCCTGCCGTAAGCGAGCATTTCAAGTGTTAAATGCTCTAGACAGTGTCGTCACGGGCAGGCCGTTCTGGCAGACAGTTCTGGCTATGGCCTTTTTCGCCTATACGGCCCAGAACATGATGGCAACTTTGGACTGCACACTTTCATGCACACGGCCGTCACGACTGATCTCCGTCAACGCGCGGGTCAGGCTTTCCCGCTGCTGTTCAGAAAGCGGCCCCATGCTCTCAAAAAAACGCAGATACATCAGTTCCGCCTCTTCAAGGCTGCTGTCGCTTTCCCAGGCCCGATCCATATATTCTACTTCAGGGTAGTAGCCCATAAGCCAGAGCAGATTGAAGGCACAGTAGAAACTGCGACTTATGCGCTCTTTGTGCGCGTCCCAGTCTACCAGTGTCTTCAGGCGGTCGCGGACCGAGTGGCGGGTGTCAACCTGGCTTATCATGCAGCAATAGCCGCAGGAAGCCGCGATCATTTTTTCAAGGGCTGCCCGGTCATTGACAGCCGGGGTTCTGGAAGCAAGAACCAGCTGGAATTTTTTTCTCCAGCCCAGACTGTCAATATCCGCCTTGGCCCAGTCCAGCACCTGAAAATGCGCGTTGGCGCAACCGTCCCGCGCAGCGTTTTCTTTCGCCAGTTCTACCATTTTGGGAGCGAGGTCAAAACCCTCAACACTTCCCGCCAGCGAGGCTATTTCCAGTGCGTGACTGCCGGGACCGCAGCCAATATCAAGCACGGCCCCCGAAGGGCCAAGCTGCGCCTTGCGGGCCATATGCCCCACAAGATGACGCCGGTGCTCGCGCGAGGCATCGCGCCGCACATGATCGTTGAATGACGGGGCGCGCCTGTCCCAAAAATCTGCAGCACCGGCGCGCTCCGGCTGGTAATTGACCCAAAGTTCTTCAAAAAGGCGAGTAGTTACAGACATGATTCAGCCACCATATTTACCTTCCGGCCACCCTGCGAAAAAATGGCTTCACAGTCGTCATCCCTGAGGGCAGCAGCCACCCCTGCGGCATCAACCACAACCAGACCCGAAAGCGAGCTTAGCCCGTGATCGAAAAGCAGAGGATTCATGGGGGTGCTGGGGCCTACCAGACAAACTCTGGCTTTGGGGGTCAGTTCCAGCAGCCGTGTGATGGTTTTATTGATAAAAGTCGTGCCGGTAATAAAAACAAGGTCCTGATGCGGCAAAACGTATTCCGCCGCCGTGTCGGGAAGGTCGCCCGGCCGTGGCTGGCGCTCAAGAATGGAAAGCTCACACCGTTGCCGCAACTGTGCAAGGCCGGGAAAATGACCGATAACAGCCACTTTTTTATCTTTTGCCTCTGAAAGAAAAAAGTCAAATGCATTCCCGTGATGGCGATCCAGTGCCGCACGCAGGGGACTTTGCTTTACAAGGGCCAGAGTATTGTTGGCGGCGTTCAGGGCGGCAAGACCGATGGAAGCGGCGTTGAAGTCCCATGATTTGACCTGTTCGGCCACATGCCGCAAAGGTTGTCCCACAATGTCATAACGCGACCGGCAGGAATCGGGCATGTCCTGGGCAAGGGGAAAATGCTGCGCCAGCCCTATGCCGCCACTGTCCGACTCTACCATGAGCCAGTGCTTGCCGTAGGTAAATGATTTGACCAGCGCGGTATCAGGTACGGAATCAAGCAATGCGTCATATAAAAACCAGCGGTCAGTCATGGCGGGCCTCAACGGGACGGTAGTAGGCTCCGTGGGCGCAGGCGCGGCAGTATGTCTTGCCGTCCTGCACAACTTCCTTGCAGTCCAGAACGTCCTCGCCACAGGCAGCACAGGCGCAGACACGAACAGGCGGGCCGGGCTGTTCGCCCTCCGGCAGATCTATGTGCACCCTTTGCCATGAAAAAATATCATCATCAGTGTATTTTTCCCAAAAAGCTATCTGCTCCTGTTTTGGGGCATGGTGCGGCGGACGGTCGGATGTGGTCACGCACACCCTCACCGCGCGCCCGCTTTTGAGGTCAAGAAAAGACATGGCGGTCTTGCCGTACCCGTAAACCTTGACCCGCCTGCGCCCCAGAGTGACGCCCGTGACCACATAGGCGGCATCAGCCACGCAGCGGTCTGTTTCAAGAAAGATAACCAGATCCCGCAGGTCGTCTTCGGGCTTCAGGTCAAGCAGATGCAGGCCCATAAGGGCCATGCGGATGCCTAAAACCTGCCCGCTGCAAATGTGACCGTGGTACTTCTCAGCCTTTTCAAGAAATGGTGTGATGTTTGTCATGGTCTTATTGTAGTGGTTATGTATGGTATTTTTATGAAAATGTATCCGCTGTCATGGATCGTGTCAATGTATTGTGGCATGATGAAGTGCATTGTTAGTGTTATTATGTAGTATTTTGTAGTCAGATATTTTATGACTGGCATTCAATAGTCACGCTTTTGCATCAAGCGATACTATTGCATGCATCTTGTTCATGTCATTCGTTTCTGCCCGCCTTGTCGCTGAGGAATCAGACATGGTCGTGCAGCAGTGCTGCTGCCGGGGACAACTCCCGGCTTGAATCGACCCCCCCCAAAAAAAAAGACCTCCAGCCGACAGTCGGCAGGAGGTCTTTTTTGGGGGGGCCTGGGAAGGGCTTGCAGATAGTGGGCGCTGCCGTCAGCGTGGATGCTTGTCCGGTGGATGCTTCCCGGTGGATATTTGCCCTGCGGGTGTTTGCCGGCACGGCTTGGCAAGCGCTTTGCGGCACAACAACGTCGCCGCAAGCCGTAAGCGCACCGTGCTTGTGCTGCCGTGCGCCGTTGATTTTGTAATATGCTGAAAATTTGTTGATAAAATGCGTTTTTTGTCATGCCCGCATGACGGCAGCAGAAGGCAGCAGGCAGCGCGGGGGATAATCAGGGGCAGCATCCGTATGGCCCGGATCTGGCAAAAAGCCACAGGCTTTCGTCAGATCCGGGCTATCTGCCGGAAGACTGCCGTGGGGCAGTTACGACATTATGCCTGTTTGGCCCCAACCGGGTCTTCGTCCATATCGTCTTCCATGATTGTCTGCGGCATTTCGGGAGACCTGTTCAGTTCCCGGCGCAACTGTTCCTGATCAAGCTTGCCGGTTATCTTGGCAATGGTGATGGAGGCCACACCGTTGCCGACCAGATTGGTCAGGGCGCGTGCTTCGGACATGAAACGGTCGATGCCGAAGATGATGGCGAGGCTTTCCGGGGGGATGCTGCTTACAGAGCTGATTGAACCTGCAAGCACGATAAAGCCGCCACCCGTGACGGCCGCCGCGCCCTTGGAGGAGATGATAAGGATAATAAGCAGCGTAAGCTGGTCGGCCGTTGTCAGCGCGGTATTTGTGGCCTGTGCCAGAAATATGGCCGCCATGGTCAGGTAGATGGCTGTTCCGTCAAGGTTGAAGGAATAGCCCGTGGGAATGACCAGATCGACCACGCTTTTTTCACAGCCTGCTTTTTCCATCTTGTAAAGCATGTTGGGCAGCACGGATTCAGAAGAAGACGTGCCGAGCACAATGAGCAGTTCTTCTTTGATGTAGCGTATGAATTTGAAAATGTTGAAGCCGGAGTAGGTGGCTACAGCGCCGAGGACGATAATGACAAAAAGAAGGCTGGTCAGGTAGAAGCAGAGGATCAGCTCGCCCAGTGACACAACAGATCCAAGCCCTTCCTTGCCGATGGTGAAAGCCATGGCGCCGAATGCGCCCACGGGGGCGACGCGCATGATGATGTTGATCAGTTTGAAAAGCGCTTCGGAAAAACTCTTGATGAAATCAAGCACCAGCTGACCTTTTTCACCGCTGAAATTGAGGGCAAAGGCAAACAGGATGGCTATCATCAGTACCTGAAGTATCTCGCCGCTGGTAAAGGCCGAAACAAAGGTGCTGGGGATGATGTTCATGAAAAAGCCGGTGAGCGTCTGGTCCTTGGCCTTGCTGGCATACTGGTCGGCGAGTCCTTTGGCGCTGGCGTCAAAGGTGTTGACGTCAATGTTCATGCCTGCGCCCGGCTGCGCAATATTGACGACGATCATGCCGATCAGAAGAGCCAGCGTAGTCATGGCCATGAAGTAGACAAGAGACAGCCCGCCGATTTTGCCGACAGCCTTCAGGTCTTGCATGCCCGCAATGCCGGTAACGACGGTGCAGAAGATCAGCGGGGCGATGATCATCTTGATGAGCTTGATGAAGCCGGATCCCAGGGGCTGCATTTTCACCGCCAGTTGCGGATAAAAATGTCCAAGCAGAATGCCGATGAAAATTGCGATCAAAACCTGAACGTAAAGAATCTTGAGATATTTCAGCATAAATCCACCTTTGGCTTGAGCGTACACAAGCGCAAACGACTGAAGGCTGCAATGGGTGCAGGACAAGCCTGCGGCCTACGTGTGCCAAATGGCGGCACAGAGTGTCGTCATCAGGGGCGGCACGGCAGAAAGCTGCCTGCCGCGAGTACGTTGGTGGTATCGCTCAGGCCGTGGGGGCACGAACAGGCGGGGGGCTTTCCTGAAAATTGCGCTTGTCCGGCAAGTGGAGGTTGTTTACCGGGGCAAGGCTATCAGGGTTGGCGTAGGGAATGGCTTGGAGGAAATAGGAGATAAGCTGGTCAGGTTGCGAAGAGCTGCTGGTGTCGGGCTTTGCCCTTTCAGACAAGATGGCGCCAAGGCGCGGCGGACCGCCTGGGGCAAGCTCCGACTCATGGGGCAGTCCGGCAGGAAACGAAGACCGGAGGCTTTGTTCAGGCAGAAAAGGCGGGGCGGAATGCAGGACTGTTTCATGCGGGGCACAAAGAGCATAGGCCCTGCCTGCGCCCACGTCTTTTCCCCACTCCATATGAAGGGCTGCTATGAAAAGAATCAAAAGAAGGGTGGTCTTTTTAAGCATTGTGTACCCTTTCAATGATTTTTCGATGCGCCATTTTACATTTATAATGTTGATCAGCCAGCATGAATATTTTTTGTATGGTGTATCATAAGAACATATGGTGATGTTTTCGTGCAACTAAATCCTTTTTTTCACCTGAGCACTGCAAAGATCAGAAATTATATGTATCTTCTCGAGATTGCTTATGATAAAATTTTTAATAATTTAAACATTGTTTTAATTGGCTTTTTATTTATATCCGGTGCGTCCATATGCATAGTACGGGGTGACTGTTGCGATGCGGCTAGCTGTTTGTACAATCAATAAATGTTCATGTGCATGATGGTATGCCCTGTCACTGGTCATGTGCGAAAGGTACATGAGCCTCATCAGAACGGTTATGTCGGCACATTGTTTTTCATGCTTTTTTTGAAAAAATCTGTCTTCGCCCTGTGCCGCGCTCATTCTGTGGGCGCAAACCACGGGCGACATCTTTTCGGCGGCCGAAAAATATGGTCGCCACTGCAACAGAAGTATCTGGCCGCGAAAACGGCGGATGCCGCAGACGCGCAGGCTGCAACATTCACGCTTTGAGCAGATGCCGGGAGTTGCGGGGCGTGCGGAGTGTGATTTTTTGTAGCATGTAATTGACAAAAGTAACACGGGGGCGTAGGTCTTTTTCTGTCGTCCCGTATTGTTCATAAAAACCGCATGCCATGCAGCGGCTCTTTACAGCTGCCATGCTGCCGTTTTTCCTGCCGAAGGGTGGGTTTTTTTACAACCATTGGTGTTACATTTTTTAAAAAAATAACACGAAGCTGGAGCCGATGCCTGCGCATCGCTGCGTTACTGCCGAGAGGCGGGGCGGAGGGGGCAGGTCCGAGCGCAAGGGGGAGACGTGGAAAACGCCGCTGACGTCAAGGCCACATGGCTGGATGGAGAGAGGATAGAAAAAATTCTTGCGTCCTGTAGTCAGGAGAACGCCGCCAACGTGCGCGACGTTCTCGCCAGAGGCAAAGAGATGAACGGTCTTTCCCCGCAGGATGTGGCCGTGCTGATGAGCATTTCATCTCCAGAGCTTACTTCGGAGCTGTATCTTGCGGCCAAGGCGGTCAAGGAAGAGATTTACGGCAACCGTATTGTGCTTTTTGCGCCGCTGTATATTTCCAATCTCTGCTCCAACGAGTGCCTGTATTGTGCGTTTCGCAAATCCAATACGGCAGTGACGCGCCGCGCCCTGAGCATGGATGAAATTGCTGAAGAAACAAGGATGATCCTGCGTCAGGGCCATAAGCGGGTGCTTATGGTGGCTGGCGAAGCCTACCCCGGCGGCGGTATCGAATATGTTCTGGATGCCATTGACGCCATCTACAATACGCGCGAAGGCGGCAGCAGCGTACGGCGGGTCAACGTAAATCTTGCGCCGCTTTCCGTAGATGACTTTCGCAGACTGAAAGAACGCAATATCGGCACGTTCCAGCTGTTTCAGGAAACCTACCATAGGCCTACCTACCGCCAGATGCACCTTTCCGGCCCCAAAAGCGATCTGGACTGGCGCGCTTCGTCCTTTGACCGCGCCATGCTTGCGGGCATTGACGATGTGGGCATGGGGCTGCTCTACGGTCTTTATGACTGGCGCTATGAAACGCTGGCTCTCATGCAGCATGTTGCCCATCTTGAAGAGCGCTTTGGCGTTGGCTGCCACACCATAAGCGTGCCGCGCATTGAACCGGCCGTTGGTTCCGACCTTGCCTCAAGCCCGCCCCACGCTGTCAGCGACAGGGATTTTCTCAAGCTGGTGGCTATCTTGCGACTGGCTGTTCCGTATACGGGCATTATCATGTCCACCCGCGAAAGCGCCGCCATACGCGGGCTGACCCTGGAGCTGGGCGTTTCGCAAATTTCGGCGGGCAGCCGCACCAATCCCGGCGGGTATAGCGAGGACAGCCGCTTTGAGGCTGCCCAGTTCCAGCTCGGTGACCACCGAAGCCTGGCGGAAGTGGTGCAGGACCTTGGCGCACACGGCTTCATCCCTTCCTTCTGCACGGGCTGCTACCGTCTTGGCCGCACGGGCAAGGATTTTATGGATCTGGCAAAGCCGGGGCTTATCAAGGCCAAGTGCGCTCCCAACGCGCTTTCCACCTTTGAGGAATATCTGCTTGACTACGCCACTGATGCGGCGCGTCTGGCAGGGGAGGGGGCCATTGCCGCCACACTGAGCGGTATGGAGGAACGCACGCGGCGGGTATCGGAAAAACTGCTGGACAGGGTTCGTGCCGGTCAGCGGGACGTGTACTGCTGATACTCTGCAGCCTCCGGGAGGGTTCATGCGCCGCGAAGAAATCCTTGATCTGCTTTTTGCCACTCCCTGGGTGGATTTGCGCCTGCGCGCGGCCCGAGTGCTGGAACGTGAAAAGGGTTCGCATGTGCATGTGCGCGGCCTTGTGGAGTTTTCCAGCCATTGCCGCCGCAATTGCCGTTACTGTGGCTTGCGGGCGGGCAATACCGGTCTGGTGCGCTACACGCTTTCCCCATCCCGCATAGTTGAAGCGGCCGCAGCAGCGGCCGCCGCCGGAGCAGACACCATTGTGCTGCAATCGGGCGAATTTGCCGTCAAGCCCGAGTGGCTGGCCCGGGTCATCGACAGTGTACGCAAGGAATGTGGACTTCCGGTAACCCTGAGTGTGGGCGAACAGCCACCGGCAGCCTACGCCCTCTGGAAGGAGGCCGGGGCCATGCGCTATCTGCTTAAGCACGAAACCGCCGACGCCAGACTTTATGCCGCTCTGCATCCCGGACATGACCTGGGGCAACGCATTGCCTGCCTGCGCACTCTTGCTTCGCTGGGCTACGAGTGCGGTTCGGGTTTTATGGTGGGGCTGCCGGGGCAGCGCCCTGAAAGCCTTGCTGACGATATTCTGCTGGCGCGCCGCTTGCGCGTATCCATGTGCGGTGTGGGGCCGTTTATTCCGCAGGCCCACACGCCTTTGGGAAAATCCGCCGGTGGCAGCGCGGCCATGACGTTGCGGGTCATGGCCGTTCTGCGCATTGCTCTGCCCTGGGCCAATATTCCCGCCACCACGGCCCTTGCGACCATTGACGCTCAGGCTGGTCAGCGTGACGGCCTGCTGGCCGGGGCCAATGTGCTCATGCCGGGTTTTACTCCGCCGGATGTCCGCGAAGACTACTGCATTTACGACAACAAGAATCGTGTGGATCTTGCCGCCGCCCGTCAGGCCATTGAACAAGCCGGTCGGCGGCATGCGCTTGACCTGCCTCGTGTGGCGCATGCCGCAGCCCCGGAGGCGGCAGCGCGGCCGTAGGCAACGGTCATGTCCTGTGCCGGGATTCGGCCGCACCGTCTGTCTGTCCCTGAGGGGCGCGCCTCAAACGCGCCGAAAAACTGTTTCACCTGTTACCGCCAGGAGGTTGGAATGCCGCGCATTATTATGGAACATATCCAGTATGAGCCACATGTGCCGCCCAGAGGCGCTGACGGCGACAAGATGCTTTTTGTCCAGATTGACGACAAAAAATGCATTGGTTGCGATCTTTGCCAGGAATATTGCCCCACAGGGGCGGTGTATGGAGAAACCGGCCTTGCCCACACGGTAGCCCATCCCGAGCCGTGCATTAACTGCGGCCAATGCCTCACCCATTGCCCCGAAATGGCTGTTTATGAAACGCAAACCTGGGTCCCGGAGCTTCAGGAGAAATTGAAGGACAAAAATGTCAAATGCATAGCCATGCCCGCACCGGCAGTGCGATATGCCCTTGGCGAAGCGTTTGGCCTTCCTCCCGGCACGGTTACTACGGGCAAGATGCTGGCGGCCCTCAAGGCTCTGGGTTTTGCCCATTGCTGGGATACGGAGTTTGCCGCCGACGTGACCATATGGGAAGAGGCGTCGGAATTTGTGCAGCGGCTGGGCGAAAAAAAGCAGCTCCCCCAGTTTACGTCCTGCTGTCCCGGCTGGCAGAAGTATGCTGAAACCTTTTATCCTGATCTTCTGCCGTATTTTTCTTCCTGCAAGTCGCCCGTCGGCATGAATGGACGCCTGTCAAAAACTTACGGCGCGGAAAAGCAGGGCTATGATCCCGCACAGGTGTACACCGTGTCCATCATGCCGTGTATTGCAAAAAAATATGAAGGCTTGCGCCCGGAACTGGCCGCAGGCGGCCAGCGCGACATCGACGCCACCCTTACAACCCGCGAACTGGCGTACCTTATTCGTCAGGCGGGCATAGACTTTGCCAAACTGCCAGAAGGCGAGCGCGACAGCCTCATGGGCGAGTCCACAGGTGGAGCGACCATTTTTGGTGTTTCCGGCGGCGTGATGGAAGCGGCATTGCGCTATGCCTATCAGGCTGTGACCGGGCAGCGTCCCGATTCGTGGGATTTTAAGGAAGTGCGCGGTCTCAAGGGCGTGAAGGAATACGCCGTCACCATCAACGGCGCGGAATTGCGCCTTGCCGTGGTACACGGGGCCAGGCATTTTGCGGCCGTGTGTGATCAGGTGCGCGCCGGCAACTCGCCGTACCATTTCATCGAATTCATGGCTTGCCCCGGCGGGTGCGTATGCGGCGGCGGTCAGCCCATCATGCCGAATCTGCTTGAATACGCCGAGCGCAAGGCCACAAGCCTGTTCGCCGGTTTCAGAAAGCGGCTTGCCAACTCTTCAACCAATGCATAGGGGGCGCGGTATGTCCATTATCAGCACAACGAGGCGCGGATTTCTCAAAGGCGCGTGCATCCTGTCCGGCGGCCTGCTGCTTGGCGTTCGCATGGTGAACAGGGCCCATGCCGCAGTCAAGGACATCAAGGACTATATGGCAGACCGCACCCGGGCAGTCTATGGCGCGGATGCGGCTTTTTCCAGGAGGGCCTCGCAGGACAACGCACAGGTCAGGGCCCTGTATGACAACTGGCTTGGCAAGCCCTTGGGGCACAGGTCTGAGGAATTGCTGCACACCAAATGGTTTGACAAGTCAAAGGGCCTTAAAGCTCTGGTGGACGCCGGGCAGTACCCTAACCCGCGGCATGCGGAATTCGCGCAGACCGCCTATCCTTACGAATAGCGCTTTGTAGTCGGGGCCGTATCCTGGCCCCACAGGGAACCTGCATCCGGGTTCCCGTCCGAACAGGCCGGCACGGCTTACCCCTCCGTGTCGGCCGCCTGTTCCGGCGGGAGCGCCCTACGGGAGTTTGTCATGAGGGATGCGCCCAAGGGACTTCGCCTGCATATTGCCGTTCTTGGCCGCTGCAATGTGGGCAAGTCTTCGCTGCTCAATGCGCTGTGCGGACAGGATGTCGCCATTGTGTCAGACACTCCGGGAACCACCGCGGATCCGGTGGAAAAAACGCTTGAGATGGCTCCGCTGGGGCCGGTGGTCTTTGTCGATACCGCAGGCATTGACGATACGGGCGAACTTGGGGGGCTGCGCGCCGGGCGAAGCCTCGCGGCAGTGAACCGGGCCGATGTGGCCTTGCTGGTAACGGATGCCCCTGACTGGGGGCCGCATGAAAGCATGCTTGCCGCCCGTCTGAAGGAGCAGGGCATACCCTTTGTGGCAGTGCGCAACAAGGCTGACCAGCCGGAAGAAACCGCGCGGCCGCACGGGCTGCCCCGTGACACGCCCTTTGTTTGTGCTTCGGCGCGCAGCGGCCTGGGGCTGGATGCACTGCGCGCGGCTCTGGCGAACATCGCCCCGGAAGATGCCCTGCGGCTCCCGCCGCTGGTGCGCGATCTTGTGCCGGAAAATGGCGTGCTGGTGCTCGTGACGCCCATTGATTCCGGAGCACCCCGGGGCAGGCTGATCCTGCCGCAGGTACAGGCCATCCGCGACAGTCTGGACGGGAAAAAGATATGCCTTGTCGTCACAGAAGCGGAACTGCCCGCTGCGCTGGACTGCCTGAAAAAGGCGCCCGATCTGGTCGTATGCGATTCACAGGTAGTGCATGCCGTTGACCGCCAGACACCGGCGCATATTCCCATGACGACATTTTCCATCCTCATGGCCCGGTTCAAGGGGGATCTGGCTTGCCTGGCGCAGGGCGCGGCTGCCCTGAAAAATCTCCGGCCCGGCGACAGCGTGCTGATTCAGGAGGCGTGCTCACACCATGCCGGGAAGGACGATATCGGCCGCGTCAAGCTGCCACGCCTGCTGCAGAAAATGGCGGGGGGCAATCTGCATGTCACCGTTGCCGCGGGCAAGGATTTTTCCGCGTACGGCAAAGAATTCAAGGTGGTCGTGCATTGCGGCGGCTGCGTCATTACGCGCGGTCAGATGATGGCGCGTCTGCACGCGGCAACCAGCGCGGGCCTGCCCATAAGCAATTACGGAGTGGCCATTTCCCTTGTTCAGGGCGTGCTGCCCCGTGTGCTTGCGCCTTTTCCCGATGCTCTGCGGGCCTACAGGGAAGCCTGCCCCCAGTGAGCGGCAGGCGCACGCTGCTCCAACGCAGTGGCCTCTGCGCCGCGTTGCAACAGCAAGGCCCCGGCGCAATAAAACCGGGGCCTTGAAGAAAAAGCGCAGATGCGGGGCAGCGTGGGGGTTACTGGTCTACCCTGATGTCCAGCGAAAGCTTGTCCTTTGAAAGGACGTAGCGCGTATGTGCCGGTTTGCCGGAAAGGTCAATAACCACTCTTGTCTTATCCGCAAATTTGCCCAGTCGCACATTGGTGACCAGAGGATTTTTGGGAACGCCCGGGGCTTTGGCCTGCCATTTGCCTTCAAGGTCAATAACCAGTCTTTCCGGATTGTTCAGTGTCATGCTTTTGTAATCGATGGGTGCAGTGCCCACCAGACGGATAGTGGCCCCTCTGTCACGGGCGAAAACCACAAAGCGGGTGATCTCGAGCTTTTTGGGGGCGGGTTTTTCCGCTGTTGCGCGCTCCTGCGTTTTCTTTTCGGCGGGCTGTGCCTTTTCTGCAGGCGCTGCCGGAGGCGTTTGCACTGGTGCGGCATTTTTTGTGCCGGTTTCGGCATGCGGGGTGGCAGGTGCTGCACTGCTGGCCGTGGAAGTCGTGGGGGCATGCCTGACCGGTTCGGGCAGGGGCGCGCGCACCGGCGCGCTGTCGGCAGCGCGGGGCATTTCCGCATCCGGACGGGGCGCACGGTCGGGCGGGGTGAGGCTGTGGCCGGATTCCAGCGGCAGAGGCGGCAGAGACGGTTCCGCTGCGCCGCCTGAGGCCAGAGGATGGCTGCTGTTGCCGGACGGCAGCACACCGGGGGCTGTGTCCTGCGGCTCGGGAAATCCCGCGCCGGAATCAGCAGCCTGCGGATTTATGGTTGTCTGCGTAATGGGGGTCTGCTCCGGTTTGCGCAGCCTCTCGTTAAGCATAATAAGGGCCATGCCCAGCACGCAGACGGCCAGAAGAAGACTTAATATTACTTTGTTCATGCCAAAGGGCTCCTGCCAAAACAAGTGTTGACCAGACGCTGTTTCATCGGCCGGACGAAGCCTTTCGTCCCCGGTTTTGCAGCTTTTCTTTGCGAATATATACAAGCATCCGAAAATACAGATGCTCATCGCTATCCATATTCATGGCCGCGCGAATATGGGCGGCCGCCTCGTCGTATTGCCCCAGAACACAGAGAACGCGGGCAAGATTGAAATGGGCGTGGTCGTCGTTGGGGGCCAGCTGCACAACCTTGCGGCTGAACAGAAGGGCCAGATCGGGATGAGAGTTTTGCCGCAGCCTGACGCCGAAGTCTCTGAACATGTGCTTGTGTGCAGTGCAAATATTTTCTGTGGTTTCGGCAAGCTGCTCAAGGGTTTTCAGTGCGCCCAGCCGCTCGCGCGGCCGTTTCAGGCGCAGCAGGGCCTGGCGGAAGGCTTCGCGCAGCTTTGACTCGGTCATCTTGGCCTGACGGGCAATCTCGGGATCATAGACCCGGTTTACCGCAGCCTGATCTACGCTCAGCAGGGGCTGGGGCGCGAGCGAACCGCTTTCTGCAACGGAGAGGTTAACGCCTTTGAGCTGTGGCCGCGTTTTTTCTGCCGCAAAGCGTGCAGGTGCGCCCAGTTCTGCTTCGGAGGCATCGGTGTTTTTCTGCTTTTGCAGAAGGGGATTCTGTTTTTCGGCGGTTTCAGCGTGCGGCGCCTGTGGCGATACCGCAGGCCGTTGCGCGGCGGCTGTTGGGGACGCAGTGGCTGTGGGGGTGGCCGCAAAAGGCTTTGAGCCTGCGGCAGAAGGCTGCAACGACCCGGAACTGGCTGATAAATCCGGTGGTACGGATTCCCGCCCGGCAGCCGGACCGGCTTCGTGCCCGGTTACAGGCTCGCTTGATGCCGCGGCCTGTCTGTCTTGGCTTGCAGCCTGACCGGCAGGGGGAGCAATCTGACCTGATGGAGCAACCGTTTGTCCAGACGGGGCAGCCTGCTGCCCGGCCGGTCTGACCGGTCTGGGGGGGATGCCCTGAGCGGCATTGGGGGCAGACATTGCGCCCTGCCCGGACGCCGCGGCCTGCGCGACATCCTGCGTGACATTTTGCGCGACATCCTGCACGGCATTTTGCGTGATACTTTGCGCAGGCGACGGGGCTTGCGCCGCATTGCCGCCTTGTCCCTGTTGCGCGCCTGCCTGGGTATTTTCTGCTTTTTGCCCTGAAATTGCGCCAGCTTGCGCGCCGCCTGACGCACCCTTGTTTTCAAGTTGCGTAAGGTCCGGCGTAGTGACAGGCATCGCCAGACTTTCCGGTTCAGCCTTGAAGTTTTTTTTGAATGATCTGGCGCTGATTCTTTCAGGATCAGCCAACGGCTGGAAGGCGCTGTTGAGTTCTTGTACCGCAAAAGCCCCGTCTGGCAGTTCCCAGACAAAGTAATGGGTTTTGCGGCGGCTTTCCGTCCAGTCGGTGGAAAAGGAATACACGCCAGAAAATTTTGAGCGACGCATGCCCGAAATGTACATTATTTACGCCGAATGGCAAGAATGGCTTCCGGCCTTTACGTGACAGGGCCTTTGAGCTAATATGCCGCCATGCACGAAATGGCTATCGCACAAAGCTTGCTGAAAATGGCGGAAGAGGAAATTACCCGTCAGGGCTGCACCCGTCTTGAGGTCGTGAACGTCAAATATGGCGCTCTGGCCGGGCTGGTGCCGGAATCTCTTCAATTCTGCTTTGAAACCATGATTCAGGGCACGCCCCACGAAGGCGCGCGTCTTGAAATGGAAGAACTGCCGTTGCAACTGCACTGCCCGTTCTGTGGCGCGGATTTTGGCGGTGAAGGGCAGGATGCCCTTGTGCAGCCCTGTCCCGGATGCGGCGAGCAGTTCGGCCACGTGGTCAAGCAGGGCAGGGAGCTGTATCTGAACCGCCTTGAGGCCAGCTGACCACAGCCGGATCGGGCGCGGCCCCACCGTGGCGCTACGCCTGAAAGGGCGGCGGCTCTCATGCCTGTGGCGCGACAAGACTTTCTATCATACACCATCGCCTTCTCAACGTACCGATACTTCACATAAAAGACCCCATTGCCGGGGCCTGCAAGGAGACTGGCATGCAAATTCCCGTGGTTCGCAATGTGCTTGAAGCCAATGAAAAAATGGCGGCTCATGTGCGCAAGCGGCTGTCTGACAGCGGGATTCTGACCCTGAATCTCATCAGTTCGCCCGGCGCTGGCAAGACTACGCTGCTGGAGCGCACGCTTACCGATCTGGCGGGAGAATTTCGCATGGCCGTGGTGGAAGGCGACCTGCAGACGGACAACGATGCCCGCCGCGTGGCCGCCACCGGAGCGCAGGCTGTGCAGATCAATACTGACGGCGGCTGCCATCTTGACAGCAACATGATCCTGACCGCGCTGGACAGCCTTGATCTTGAAGGTGTGGACATTCTTTTTATCGAAAATGTGGGCAACCTTGTCTGCCCTGTGGAATTTGACTGTGGCGAAGACGCCAAGGTGGCCCTGCTGAGCGTGGCCGAAGGTGACGACAAGCCCGAAAAGTATCCGCTTCTTTTCAATCTGGCTCAGGCGCTTGTGCTGAACAAGGTAGACCTGCTGCCCTATGTGGACTTTGATATGACGCGGGCGCGCAATTTTGCCACGAAGCTCAACAAAGAGCTGGATATTTTTGAAGTTTCCTGCCGTAACGGTCAGGGCCTTCAGGCGTGGTACGACTGGCTGCGCGCCATGAGGGTTGCCAAAAAAGAAGGCCGCCCGCTTTAGAGCCGTTTATGAATGAAATGCGTTAACTGCTCTAAGGGGTTTTCAGGAAAACCCCTGCCACCAAAAGCGGGCAGGCAGGCTTTTGCCTGCCGCAGGTGAGCATTTCAAGTGTCAACTGCTCCAGACAGACCGCAGAAAACGGCTGCCAGCCGTGCGGGCCTGCGGTGACAGTGCGTTCTTTGTGATGCAGGGTCGCCATGTCAGTGAGTGGAACGACGGCAAGAGCAGCCTGATGCCTTTCGGCTATGCAGGCGAAAGAAGCGTAAAAATCCCGGTACAGACCGGGATTTTTTTATTGCAAATCAATGTTGTCCGGTTAAGCACCCATAGCTAACAGGCTATAACTATAGGTGTTTAT
>CAJMLK010000021.1 GCA_905214305.1 uncultured bacterium | reverse complement strand
CAGCGCCTGCTGCGTTGCGCCCCCGGTCGCCATCAACGTCTCCCACGCCGGGAGATTGATATATCTGCCGATAAGCCTCTTGATATTCAGGAGGTTTTTATGTCTCAAACGGCAATTTTTCGAGAGGTGGCGCGGGACTGGTGGGAGCGCTATATGCTCCAGGGGAATTTGGACTACGCAGAGGAATCTTGGCGACGCTTGGAAAGAGAGGTGATGCCGCGACTTGGGGATAAACCGCTGTCCAAAATTACCGCACCCAATATCTTGACAATATTGAGGCGTATCGAGCAACGCGGCACTTTAGTTGTAGCTCGCAAAGTCAAAAGCCACATTTCGCAAATTATGCGCTACGGTATAGCCTGCGGCCTTGTGAGTCGTGACCCGGCGCGTGATTTGGGCTGGGCGCTGACACCGCACAAATGCAAACCAAGGGCAGCCATTACCGAACCGCGCCAGATAGGTCAGCTTATGGCGGCAATAGAGCGGTACCGCAACCGCCAGCGCCGATGTTCACTCAAGCTCGCGGCGCTTTTGTTCGTCCGGCCCGGCGAGTTGTCTTCCGCAGCGTGGAGTGAAATTGAATGGGATTCGGCTACGTGGCGCATCCCGGCAATAAAAATGAAGATGAAACGCCCGCACAATGTTCCGCTCTCGCGCCAGGCGCTGGACGTTCTGCGGGAGTTAAACGCCATAACAGGCAAGACTTCGTGGCTGTTCCCATCGCGATGGGACAAAGAGCGTCACGAAACAGGCCATGTACTGAATCTTGCACTACGGCGCATGGATTATGGCCCGGATATTATGACAGCCCACGGGTTTCGGGCAATGGCGGCCACCACGCTGTCAGAAATGGGATGGGCAAGCGAGGTGATAGAGCGGCAATTAGCTCATGTGGACAAAAATCAGGTGCGTGCAGCGTATCAGCGTTCTGACCTGCTGACCGAGCGCCGCAAAATGTTGCAGGCGTGGGCTGATTATCTTGATATGCGCTGCGCTTGGGCGATTCTTGGAAAATAATTGTAAATGGCGGGGGCGCGCCAACGCCCCAACCGATATGTGAGGTTCCTCAAAACGGATTGGCAACGGCGTTTGAGGCTTCCTGTTTTGCCTTATCCCAAGCCAGAAACAGAATGTCAAAAATGACACAAAAGCGGGGTAAAAACCCCGCTTTTTTATATGCCGACGTGTGCCAACGTGCGCGCGAATCAGTGCCAACTTTCGCGCCCGCTTATTTCATAAACATTTTTTTATCATACCAGATTCACGATCTTTCATGAAGCAAAATATTTTCAAGTGGCACACAGGCGCACAAATTGAAATTTAAACAAAGAAAAAGGCACTCAGGTTTTAGCCTAAGTGCCTCATTTCTTACTGGTTGCGGGGGCAGGATTTGAACCTACGACCTTCGGGTTATGAGCCCTTTTTGAGGGCATTTGAAGGGCTTTGATTGGTTAGAAAGAATTTTGATATAGCTTTATTTTCAAACATTTATATTTCTTCTGTCTTCGATTTAACCCGAAACAAGAAGAGCAAATTTGACGCTTTGGTTAGAAATAGGTTAGAAAGAAGTCGGTGGTTAGAAAACCGAAAACGCACTATTTCAGCCAGGAAAACGACATGGCCACGCAGAAAAGGCGCTACCATCCGAAGAAATGGGCCGGGGTCTATGTGTACGAGACCACGGAGATGCACAACGGATCACCAGACCTCTGCTTCTACATCAACTTCCGTTCGGGCAGGCGCTTGATTTGGGAGAAGGTCGGCAGAATATCCGAAGGCTACAGCGCTGAAGTGGCGGCGGAAATTCGCGCCAAGCGCGTCAAGGCTGTGCGGCACGGTGAAGAAGTCAAAACCGCCAAAGAGATACGCCGCGAGCAAAGCGAAAAGAACCGCCCCTTTCAGGAAATCGGCGACGCCTATTTTGAAATCAAAGGCCCCACGCTCAAGGGCATTGTCACCGACAAGAACCGCTACCAGAACCACCTACTCCCGCTGTGTGGTAAGCGCACCGTCAACGAGATCACGCCCCAGGTCATTGAGGAGCTGCGCAAGTCCTTAAGCGACCGCAAGCCCGCCACTGTGTGGAACGCCCTGGAGCTGCTCCGGCGCATCGTCAACTTCGGCTACAAGACCAACCGCTGCCCGGCCCTGAGCTTTCAGATTGAAATGCCGGTCAAGGATAACGAGGTCATCGAATACCTGAAGCCAGAGGAGGCTCAGCGCTTTCTGGCCGTGCTCAGGGAATGGCCCGTGCGCGACGTGGCCAACATGCTGCTGCTGGCCTTCTTCACCGGTATGCGGCGCGGCGAGATGTTCAAGTTGGAAGTGGGTGACCTCGACTTTCACATGAAGCTCATCCGCATCCGTGACCCTAAGGGCGGCAAGTCGGTGTCCATCGGCCTCAGCAACGTGGCCGAAGAGGTCATCCGCGCCCAACTGGCCTGGAAGGACGAACGCTTTCCTGTCAGCCCCTACGTCTTCCCCGGCAAGGACGGTGCCCTGCGCAAAGATTGCAGCGCCGTGGACACCATCCGCAAGGCCGCCAACCTGCCGCCCAAGTTCCGTCCCTTCCACGGATTGCGGCATCACTTCGCCGTGACCCTGGCCAACAGCGGCCAGTTCACCCTGGACATGATAGCGGAAATGCTCACCCACAAGAACGCCGAGTTCACCAAGAAGAAGTACGGCCAGTTTCTGCCCGAATCCATGACGGCTGCGGGCAACGCGGCGGCGAAGATATTGGCAGGGTTGTGACGCCCTATCATTTCGCCACTATGCAGCCCTGCTTTGACACAGTATGATGCCGTCAGAACAACATAGACACGCAGTGAGGCCCGCCATGCCCCTTACCGAACACGACCTGCTTGGCCAGGTTGCCCTGGGAGAAGACAGCTCCCGCCAGTTCAAGGCCGACATCCACAATGCCGAATCTCTGGCGGCGGAAATGGCGGCCTTTGCCAATTCTGACGGCGGCACCATCTATCTTGGCGTGACGGATCACAACACTGTGCCGGGCCTTTCCCACAAGGATGTGGCCCGCATCAATCAACTTATCAGCAACGCCGCCAGTCAGTTGGTGCGCAGCCCGCTGACCGTGCTCACCGAGAACGTGCTGCTGACAAACGGCAATCTGGTGATCGTGCTCACCGTGCCCAAGGGATTGGACAAGCCCTACTTCGATAAAAACGGCGTCATCTGGCTGAAAGCTGGCTCCGACAAGCGCCGGGTAAACTCCAAGGAGGAGTTGCGCCGCCTGTTCCAGATCAGTTCACAGTTTCACGCTGACGAGCTCCCCACCAAGGCGGGCATCGACAAGCTGGACAGGCTGCGTTTTCGGGATTTTCTCCATAAACACCACACACACGAGTTCCCTGAAGCACCTGATGATCTGCTGCGCCTGTTGCAAAACATGAACCTGGCTACCGACAGTGGTGTGCTGAACCTCGCCGGGGTTCTCATGTTCACTGAGCGTCCGGAATGGATTGTGCCGCAATTTGTGGTTAAGGCCATCCGCTACCCTGGCAATGCGATTCATGCCAATGCCTACATAGACACCGAGGACTTTTCCGGCCCGCTTCGCCAAGTGTTTGACGACACACAGTCGTTCATCATGCGTAACCTGCACAAAGTGCAGGCAGGGCGGGGCGTGAACTCGCCGGGCCAGCCTGAAATTCCCGAAAGCGTTTTTGAAGAGCTGTTGGTCAATGCCCTTGTGCATAGGGACTATCTGGTCAGCGCGGCCATACGCATCTTCATTTTTGATAATCGCATCGAAATCATCAGCCCCGGCCATCTGCCCAACAACCTGACCGTGGAAAAAATCAAAGAAGGCAACTCCAATATCCGCAACCCCATTCTTGTGTCGTATGTGGCCAAGGGGCTCTTGCCTTACCACGGCCTCGGTTCAGGCATCAAACGCGCTTTAAAGGCTTGGCCGGACATCGATTTCGTGAATGACCATGAAGGATGTTTGTTTACGGCAACCGTCAAGCGAAAGGCTCTGGAGGAACTGACGTTGATGGAAAGCTCCCCGACAATTCCGGCGACAATGTCGGGGAAAATGTCGGGGAAAATGTCGGGGAAAATTTTGGAGGCCTTGCGCCATAACAACACCCAGACCACCCCGCAGCTCGCCGAGCGCCTAGGCGTCACCACCCGAACGATAGAACGCGCCATAGCTGACATGCGTAAAGCAGGGCTCATCCGCCGCGTTGGCCCGGCCAAGGGCGGCAGGTGGGAAGTGCTGGCATGATAAAGGCATTCGTTGAAGAGCTTCGCCCGCTTGTAGAAGCCCGCAATCACCTTGCCCGCAAGGCAGAAACAGGCTTTGCAATACAAGTTGGCGACATTACCCGCGAAGGCTGCAAAGACCCCAAACGGATTGAGTGGCTTTTGAGCTGTATGCTGGATTTCGGCTTTGATAACCGCATCTTGGTGCTCTTCAAAAAATTGTGCCGATACTACTACGCGATTGATCCCGAAGCGACTGCAAGTTACGTGTACTCATACCGTAAGATGTGGGACAAAGACTACATGCCGGAGGGCAGGTGTGATGCTGAAGCGCATTCGTCAAATGACAACACCTGAGTTTTGGATTGGTGTTAGGCAGTTCTTGATTCGGAAGGATGTACCACAAGCGTTATTTTCTGTCGGAGTAACCGCACTATGTTTTTTGCTTGGAAGTGCTGCCCTGCAATGGCTGTATGCGTCTAAAATTGCGACAAAACCAATCATCATAACTTCACTGATAATTTTTACTGCACTGGTGCTCGCGTCAGTTGTATTCTTTGCCATGAAGGCTTCTCTTAAGTTTCACATCGCCCTCAGCGAAAAGATGGACAAAATTGTTGAGTTTTCACACGCCATGAAGAGCTTAGGACTTTTGGAACTCAATGACCAAATAGCCTATATTATAAAGCAAGAAATACCACTATATGTGTCGAGTGTACCTATTTTAAATGATTATTTGGAAGATGCTACTGTAAAAAGATATGTTTTCCTGATGAACAAAGAAAAAATTAAATACTATAAAGGCGATAACAGACTATGCATGCGTGCCGCAACATATGAACAAATGGTGCAGGAACTGGCGAAGGAAATATCTACACTGGAGTCAGCTGCTGTTGCTCAAAAAGAAATAGAGATAAGTGCGCTTACAGATACGTTAGCCAAAACAGTCGCGCAAGCTGATAAACTACGGGAAGATAATGAAAAACTACGTAATATCTGCAAAACACAGTCAGGTCGTGAAACAGCAATAGACAACAGCTCGATCCGCAGGGTTGTCTTCTGGCGGGTAGCTGGCCCCCTTGTGAATACCCTGTGTGAGCAGGGGAGCCGCGAGAGGCCATATACCCGTACCGACATTCAGGCAGCTTTTGATGTGGCAGTGGAAGAGTTCCCGGATTTAAAAGAGGAGATAAAGCAACTCTTGCTTGCCGGAAAAGCTGTTCAGCCTTCAGAAGACAAGAAGTCTAAGTCTAAGAGTGAATTTGATTTGAATGGGTGGGCTATGGAAGCCATACGCGAGGGCTTGGGAGACTTGGCAAAGCGTGGCGGCGGGCGTAACCCAAAGCGCTGACAGGGCAAAAATATAGGGGTTCTGTGAATTTTTCTGTGTGAACGCCAACGCACCACAACCAAATTAACACTCTATAATATAAAGCTATTTTTGAAAAAATCTCATTGGTTCACAGAACCCTGAGATTCTTTTTTTTCGGCAAGAACACGGCGGCAAATTTTACTATTCCTCAAGCTGGGTATCCTTCTTTCAAAACAGGCCGGAAGCCATAGCGCTACGGCCAAAATATGAAAGGAGAATCGAATATGCCCAGTAAGAAGCTCAACACCCAGGAAGCCGCCACCTACCTCGGCGTGAAGCCCTGCACTCTCGAATTGTGGCGCTGCCGCAAAAAAGGCCCGCGCTATTTCAAGCTCGGCAGTCGCGTCATGTACGATCTGGCTGAATTGGAAGCATGGTTCGCCACGCGGGGCGTGCATACCACCGACACGGCCCCTCAACTGCGGGGTAGCAAATGACCAGCATCTTCGAGCAGGTCAAAGCCGCCCTTGCCCCACGCTTGCCGGAAGTGCTGGCAGACCTTCTGCCCGGCGGGCGGGTTTCAGGCAGGGAGTATGTGTGCGCGTCGTTGCAGGGCGACGCGGGCACGTCCTGCGCCACCAATCTGGAGACAGGCAAGGGCAGCGACTTTGCCACGGGCGAAAGCTGGGGCGATGTTATCGCCCTGGCCGCCAAGGTCTGGAACATGCGCCAGGGCGAGGCTGCTCAGGAGCTTGCGCGACTGTACCACATAGACGCAGGTCAGAACGCACCGCAGCCGCTACGCCAGTCAGCCGTGTTCACAATTATTCTGCCCGTGCCGGAGTCCGCACCGCAGCCGCCGCGTTGCCATGCACAGCACGGGCAGGCGTCCGCCCTGTGGCGCTATACCGACGGCCAGGGTTGTACCCTCAGTTATGTGGCCCGCTTTGATACGCCAGCGGGTAAAATCATCCTGCCGCTGTGTTTTGGGCAGTATGGTACTAACCGTCCTCAATGGGTATGGAAGGCTCTGCCGGAGCCGCGTCCGCTCTACGGTTTGTCCAGCCTGGTCGCCGCGCCCGACGATGCCCCGGTTTTGCTGGTGGAGGGTGAGAAGACAGCGGACGCCGCGCAGGTGCTCTTTCCCCACTGCGCCGCCCTCACTTGGAGCGGCGGGGCCAATGCCGTGGGCAAAGCGGACTGGTCGCCGTTGGCAGGCCGCACCGTCACTATCTGGCCGGACAATGATGAGCCGGGCTTCAAGGCCGCGCTGGAAATTGCGTCTCTGCTGAAGAGTACCGTCGATAGCGTCCACATTGTGCTGCCGTCAGCGAGCCTTCCTGAGAAATGGGACGTGGCTGACCCTGTGCCGGAAGGCTTCAACCCACACGCCGCTTTGCATGAGGCGTTGACGGTGGAAGACTTTAGCCGCTCCGTTCCGTCGCGCATGGGCGGTCTTGCGACCGCAATACAAGTAGACACAGCCCCGCCCGCGCCCGACACAGACGACCTAACCTTGAAAGAGTGGCCGCGCTTCTCCTGGGACGCCTGCCCCGGCCTGCTGGGTGACTTTGTGCGTCTAGCCACCCGCAACAGCGAGGCCGACCCGGCAGCGGTGTGCGTCACAGCCCTGGTGCGCTTCGGCGCAGAGGTCTACAGTTACGGCGGGCGCTCCGGCCTTGGCCCGCACTTCTATATTGGCGAAACCATCCACCCGCCACGCCTTTTTGCCGTCATCTGCGGTAATTCCAGCAAGGCCCGCAAGGGCACGTCGCGCCACCCCGTGACCAAGCTCTTTGGCCGCGAACACTGCCAGCCCTCAGACCTCAAAGGCTGGGGCGTGGCCCTGCCCGCCAGAGAAAGCGGCGGCCCGCTCTCCACTGGCGAAGGGCTGGCCCACCATGTGCGCGACGAGTCCGACGAAGAGCGCGAGCGCCACCAGCGCCAGAATCCCACCGAGCCTATCCGCGAGAAGGGCGACAAGCGCCTCATCATTCTGGACGAGGAGTTTGCCAGTGGACTGGCCTGCACCAAGCGTGAAGGTAACACACTCTCTATGGGCATCCGTTGCTTCTGGGACTCCGGCGACTACGCGCCGCTGACCAAAAACAACCCCGTGACCGTGCGCGGGGCGCACATCAGCATTCTAACCCACATCACCATGCAGGAACTGGCCGTGTGCCTGGGCGAGGTGCAGGCCGTGAACGGTTTCGGCAACCGCTTCCTCTGGATTTGCGCCCGCCGCGCCAAACTGGTGCCTTTGCCTGCACGAATGCCGGACGTGGAGTTGGCCCCGTTGCAGCGCGAACTCTGGCGGCTGGTGGGCCTTGCCCAGCGACGCGGAACCATGACCATGACGCCGCCCGCCGTGGCGCTGTGGGAAAGCCTGTACACTGAGCTTTCGCAGGAGCACAGCGGTCTTGCCGGGAGCATCATCAACCGTGCCGAGGCCCAGACTTTGCGGCTTGCCCTCATCTACGCCTTGCTGGACGGTGCGGAGCAGATTGCCGAAAGCCACTTGAAAGCGGCCCTGGCCATGTGGAACTATGCGCAGGAGTCGGCGCTGTATATTTTTGGCGACCGCGTGGCCGATCCGCTGGAGGAAAAGGTGCTGGAGGCGCTCAAGGCCGGGCCGCTCACAGCCACGGAACTCAGCGCCGCCCTCAACCGTCATGTGTCCCGCGAGCGCCTGCAACCGCTCCTGCAACAACTGGAAGGGCAACAGCGCATCAGCATCCAGAAGCAGAAAAACGCAGGCCGCCCCCGGCTCATAATAGCGTTGCGCGTAATAAGCGAACAAAGCGAAAAAGGCGAATTTAGCGAAAAAAGGGAGGCCCGCTCATGAGGCTTTTTTCGCTTCTTTCGCTTTTTTCATATTTCGCAGCCGTAGAGCGTTGCGTGCCGACCTATGGCGTTAAAGGCGAAGGCCAGCCTACCCGTTGTGGGCACACGCTGACGCGGTGCCCCCTGCCGGGGCTGGCGAGGGCGTGCCGCCCTTCGAACCCTGCCAAGGCAGAAAGGCCCAAGCCATGAAGCCGGAGCACAACACCCGCAGTGCGTGGATCAAGCTGCGCGTCACTCCGGCGGAGAAGGAAGCCATCGCCGCCAAGGCTGCTGCCCAGGGCCAGACCGTGACGGATTTCATCCGCCAGCGTGCCCTGGACTATCGCTTGCGGCAGACGCCTCTGGAGAAAGAGCGCGTCCGGCAGCTCGCCCGCATCGGCGCGAACCTCAACCAGCTTGCCCGCTGGGCCAACATCCACAAGAGCAGCGCCGAGGCCCTGGACGTGCTCACCGCCCTGGTCAGCCTCGAAAATGCTGTCCGAACAGACACACACCCCGCGCCCAATCCCGCATCAGAGGACGCACCATGTACATGAAAGTCTTCCCTCACGGCCAGGGCGCGGGCGAAGGCCCCACCAACTACCTTGTGCGTGAGGACTACCCCGGACGCGACGCCCATCTGCCGGATGTGCTGCGCGGCGACCCGGAGGTTACGCGGGCGCTCATCGACTCACTGGACACCACATGGCGTTTCACCGCCGGGGCGCTTTCGTGGCATCCCGACGACACGGTGACGCCGGAGCAGGAGCAGCGCGTCATGGACGACTTCGAGGCCCTGGCCTTTGCCGGACTGGAGGCGGATCAGCGCAACATTCTCTGGGTGCGGCACGTTCATGCCGGGCACCACGAGCTGCACTTTGTGATTCCGCGTGTGGAGCTTGCCAGCGGCAAGGCATTCAATCCCTGCCCGCCCGGATGGCAGAAGCATTTTGACCTGTTCCGTGACCTGCATAACCACCGCGAGGGCTGGGCCAGACCCGACGACCCGGCCCGCACCCGCATGTTCACGCCAGCCCATGCGGATTTGCACCGGGCGCGGCTGCTGCGCTGGGGCAAGACGCCCAAGCCGGATGACAGAGCCGCCGCCAAGGAGGCCATTCACGAATACATGCAGGCCAAGGTGGAGCTGGGGCAGGCCTCCAACCGCGCCGAGGTGCTCATGGCCTTGCAGGAGGCCGGGCTGGAAATCAACCGGGCGGGCAAGGATTACATCACCGTCAAAGTCCCCGACAGCGGAGAGAAATTACGCCTGAAAGGAGGCATGTATGCAGAACATTGGGACTTCAGCCAGTTCCTTGGCCGAACGAGTGAGGGCCAAGGCCGAACAGGAGCGGCAAGAGATGGAGAGCCTGACCCGGCAACAGTTCAGCGCCTTGAGCGAGAGCTTGCGGCAGTCATCGCAAAACGCGCTGACTACAACCGAGGCCGCTATCCTCGCCCAGCTTGGGAATTTGGAAAGCAGCATCAGCTCCCGCAGCCGGACGTTGCACCACGCCTTTGGCTGGACATGCTTGCGGGGCCTGCTCCTGAGCCTGAGCATTCTGACGGGCGCGGGCTTGGGCGGCTGGAGCCTGCTGACCCTGGCCGGGAAGCAGATATCGAACCTGCGGGCAGAGATAGTGACGCTCAAGGAACAGAAAGAAACCCTGGAGGCACAGAGCGCCCAACTATGGGGCACTTTCAAGGGGCTGGAACCGCTTCACTCAGAGGGCAAGGACTATCTGCTGACCCCGGAGGGCTGGACAATCATCAACAGCGGCATGGCGGGCAAGCGCGACGCCTGGCGCGTCGTGAGGAAATAGACCATGACGGAATTGGAACGGATGCTCAAAGAATCCCTGGCACAGACAGAACAGCTTCTGCGCAACAACCAGATCGCCCACTCTCAGACCCTGCAACACCACAGCGGGGAACTGGCGACCCTCAAGAACGCAGTCCGCACCCTGCAAGCCGAGCAGGCCACCTTGACCGAGCACTTGACGCGCTTGAACGCTGTGCACGAGAGCTTGCAGCCCTTGTTGACGCGGCTGAACGCGCTGTTGCCCGGCAAGTAGAAAAACTGCGGGAGCGGCAGCGCAGTCGGGGGCCGGGCATGGGGCGATGAGGCTTTAGCCACATTGACCTGCCCCCGCTCTTATTTTATCGTATTTATTTGAACCCAGACAAATTTTGTCAATCTCTGGTGGGAGGCAAGCAGTGCATAAAAAGCAACTGACCGAACAAGAGATACGAACACGCTTCATTACTCCCGCCATCAAAAACGCAGGCTGGGGTGCTGCCCAAATTCGGGAAGAGTACAGCATCACCGCCGGGCGTATCATTGCCCGTGGTGGCTCATGCAAACGTGAAAAAGCCAAGTTTGCCGATTACGTGCTTTTCCATAAGCCCCACCAGCCTCTTGCAGTTATTGAAGCCAAAGACAATAACCATGCTCTTGGGGCAGGAATGCAGCAGGCGCTGGATTATGCCCAACGCCTGATGGTTCCATTTGTTTTTTCTTCCAACGGGGATGGTTTCGTTTTTCATAACAGGCTGGAAGAGAACGACGGAAAAGAGGTCATCCTGTCCAATGATGATTTTCCTTCTCCACAAGAGCTTTGGCAACGCTATAAAAATCTTACTGGTGTCAACGAGCAGCAAGAGCGCCTTATAGAGCAGCCTTATTATGTTGAACGAGAAGAAAAAACGCCGCGTTACTATCAATTATGCGCCATAAATTCAGCGGTAAACGCCATTGCGAAAGGTCAGAATCGCCTCTTGCTTGTCATGGCTACAGGCACAGGCAAGACGTATACCGCGTTTCAAATTATATGGAGACTTTGGAAGGCCGGTGCCAAGAAGCGTATTCTCTTTCTGGCTGACAGGAATGCACTCATCGACCAGACGTACACCAACGATTTTGCGCCCTTCAAAGACAAAATGACCATCATTCGCAATCGCAAGGTTGATAAATCATATGAGGTCTACCTTGCCCTCTACCAGGGCTTGACGGGCGAAGGGGATAAAGAGGTATTCAAGCAGTTCAGCCAGAATTTTTTCGATCTCATCATTGTTGACGAGTGCCACCGGGGCAGCGCCAAAGAAGACAGCGAGTGGCGGGAAATTTTACAATATTTTTCTCCTGCGACGCAGATCGGCCTCACGGCAACCCCCAAAGAGACTAAAGATACCTCCAATATCGACTACTTTGGCGATCCCATCTACACGTACTCCCTGAAGCAGGGTATTGATGACGGGTTTCTTGCTCCCTATCGGGTATTACGGGTGCTTTTGGACAAAGATGCCGAAGGGTACCGGCCCTATGACGGCAAGACAGATCGTTTCGGCAACGTTATCCCTGACAGGGAATACGGGAACAACGACTTTGATCGGGAACTTGTGCTGGAGCAGCGAACCAAATTGGTGGCCAAGGTCGTTTCGGACTATCTCAAAAAGCACACTGCTCGTTTTGATAAGACCATTTTTTTCTGCGTGGATCAGGAGCACGCGGATCGCATGAGGCAGGCTTTGATTAACGAAAATGCCGATCTGGTCACGGCTGATGAACGCTACATCATGCGGATTACCGGAGATGACGATATCGGCAAAAAACAACTCGATAATTTCCGAGACGTGGGCAGCCGCTATCCTGTACTGGTGACCACCTCCAAGCTGTTGACCACGGGTGTGGACATACAGATGGTGAAAAACATTGTGTTGGACGCCACCATCAACAGCATGACCGAGTTCAAGCAAATCATAGGCCGTGGAACCCGTGTGCGCGAAGACCTTGGCAAAATGTTTTTTACCATCTTTGATTTTCGTGGTGTCACTCGTCATTTTGCGGATGATGACTTTGACGGCCCATGTGAACAGGACGATGACTTCGTGCCCGGTGCGGAAGACGAGGGAATCCCGCCAGAGGACACTCCTGAAAGCCCAGGCGGAACGGAGGGTGATCCTACGCCTCCAGGCACACCAGAGGGCGGCGACGGCCCCACGCGCCGCCAAAAATACTATGTGCATGACGTTGAAGTGACCGTGCTCAAGCAGCGCGTACAGTACATAGACAAGGACGGCAAGCTGATTACCGAATCCCTCACCGGCTACACTCGGCGCAACCTGCTGGCACAGTTTGTCACCCTGAACGATTTTCTTTCCGCTTGGAATACCGCCACACGTAAACAGGCCATTTTGGACGAGCTGGAGGCCCAGGGAGTGCTCATTGATGAGTTGCAGGAGCAGATCGGGCAGGAGTTTGACCCCTTTGACCTGCTGTGCCATGTGGCTTATGACATGCCGCCTCTGACACGCAGAGAACGGGCCAACAACGTCCAAAAGCGCCACTACTTTGCCAAGTATGGCGAACAGGCCGCCGCCGTGCTGGAGGCTCTGCTGGAAAAATATGCCGATAGCGGCATTTCCAGCCTGGAGAATCTGGACGTGCTTAAGGTGGCCCCCCTGCGGGATTTTGGCAATCCCATTCATATTGTGAAGAACATTTTTCATGGCAAACAGCATTTTGATGCGGCACTGCGCGAGCTTGCCCGCGAACTGTACGCCGCCTGATAGCCGGAGAGAAAAAGTATGACCGCTTCCGCGACCACCAAGGGACTCAAAGACATCATGCGCATTGACGCCGGAATCAATGGCGATGCGCAATATATTGAGCAAATCACCTGGATGTTGTTCCTCAAAGCCTTTGACTTCAAAGAGCAGGACTGGGAGCTGACGCAGGATGATTATTACCCGGTGATCCCTCAGGAATACCGCTGGAGCGCATGGGCCGATGACGATGAGGGCCTGACAGGCGATGCTTTGCTTGAACATATCAATGCCATGTTCATCGCCCTGCGCAATCTTGACATCAGCGACGACCCCAAAAAGCGTAAATGGCTGGTGCGTGAAGTCATGGATGGGGTCAACAACTTCATGAAGTCCGGCACGCTTTTGCGCCAGGTCATCAACCGCATCAATAAGGATGTAGATTTTAGCAAAGTACGCTCAGCGCATCTGTTCAACGGCTTATATGAAGGAATGCTCAAAGACCTGCAAAGCGCGGGCAAGGCAGGCGAGTTTTACACACCCCGTCCCGTGACTCGGTTTATTGTCAAAATGGTTGCCCCTAAATTGGGCGAAAGTGTCCTTGACCCGGCCTGCGGTACTGGTGGCTTTCTGGCCAGCGCCATCGACACCATGTTGGAGAATGTGACAACGACCGAAGCCTACCAAAAGTTACAAAACAATATTCATGGCATTGAAAAAAAACCCTTTCCGTATCTCCTTTGCGTGACCAACCTCATTGCCCACGGCATCGACGTGCCCGACATCCGGCATGACAATACCCTGCGTAAGCCCGTCAGTGACTACACGCTCAAGCAGAAGGTGGATGTCATTATCACCAACCCGCCTTTCGGCGGTGCAGAAGAAAAGGCCATAGCCAATTCCGTGCCCGCTGAACTGCGGAACACAGAAACCGCCGATTTGTTTTTGGTACATATCATGGCTTTGCTCAAAGACGGTGGACGATGCGGGCTGGTGCTACCGGACGGCTTTCTTTTCGGCGACGGGGCCAAAGCCATGATCAAGAAAAAGCTGCTGGAAGAGAACGACCTGCACACCATCATCCGTTTACCCAAGAGCGTCTTTGCTCCATACACCAGCATCAACACCAATTTGCTGTTTTTCACCAAGGGTAAGCCCACAAAGGGCGTATGGTTCTATCGACTCGAAATGCCGCAAGGCTACAAGCACTTTTCTAAAACCAAGCCCATGCAGGATGAACACTTCAAGCCTGCTCTGAAGTGGTGGGGCAAGGCGGAAAAAGGCCAGTGGATGGGCCGCACAGAAAGTGAAGTGTCACAATATGTGCCTGTGGAAGATATTATCGCTGGCGGGTACAACCTTGATTTGTGCGGGTTCCCGCATGAGACAGTGGAGATTTTGCCACCAGAGGAGTTTATTGCCCATTACCTGCATGAAAAGAACGTCATCTCTGGGCGCATTGAAAATATCTTGGGGCGCATTTCTGCTGCCATGAATCAGGAAGGCGCACAATGAAAGCGACTCAACTTCGCCAAACTATTTTGCAATCGGCAGTTCAGGGAAAACTTGTGCCGCAGAATTTGCACGATGAGCCGGCAGCAGCGTTGCTGGCGCGTATCCGGGCTGAAAAGGCAAAGTTTGCCAGCGAAGGTAAATTTAAGAAAGAAAAGCCACTGCCGCCACTTACTGAAAATGAAATCCCCTATGATTTACCGGATGGATGGGAATGGTGCAAGCTGGGAACCTTAGGGGATGTTCAATCAAGTAAACGAGTCTTTACTTCAGAATTTGTTGATAATGGGATACCTTTTTATCGTGGAACTGAAATAGGGGCACTGGCTACTGGGCAAAAACGAGTACCAAAATACTATATAACGGAAAGTCATTATCAGGATTTAGCTAGTCACACCGGAAAGCCTGCCATTGGTGATTTGCTAATGCCTTCAATTTGTCCTGATGGACGAATATGGCTTGTTGACTCCGAGGAACCATTTTATTTCAAAGATGGGCGCGTCCTTTGGGTACGTTTAATCAAAGGTTTTCTTAATAATAGCTATATTCAACAAGCTCTAAAAGCAAGACTCATCAGCGATTATGCAAATATTGCATCTGGTACAACTTTTGCCGAGCTTAAAATTTTTTTGCTTAAAGGAATTGCTATTCCTCTTCCTCCATTCACAGAGCAAGGACGCATTGTTGCCAAACTCAATGAACTCATGGCGCTCTGCGACGAGCTTGAAGCCGCTGAAAAAAAACTTGGAAATCTTGATTCTCGGTTTGCTGAATATTTACCGAAATCCATTTTACAGGCAGCAGTTCAAGGTAAGCTAGTTCCGCACAATATTCATGACGAACCTGCGGACAAACTCTTGGAGTGCATAAAGGCAGAAAAAGCCAAGCTGGTGAAAACTGGAAAACTCAAGAAGGAAAAGCCGCTTCCTCCCATCACCGAAGACGAAATACCGTATGACCTTCCTGACGGCTGGAAGTGGTGCCGACTGGGGGATGTCTGCCAGGTCAATCCGCGTAATAAGCTGGCGGATGAAATACACGTATCCTTTATTCCAATGACGCTTATCTCCAGTGACTTCTTTGGCGGGCACCAACAAGAGCAAAGAATATGGCGCGAAGTAAAGAGCGGCTTTACGCATTTTGCTGAAGGCGATATTGTTATTGCAAAGATAACACCTTGTTTTCAAAATAAAAAATCTTGCATCATGCGAAGGCTTAAAAATGGCTTTGGCGCTGGAACAACCGAATTGCATGTGCTTCGTCCCATTCACGTTTTGCCGGAATACATTTTGATCTACGCCAAGTCTCCAGATTTTTTGGATGATGGTGTAAAAAACATGACCGGTACAGCGGGGCAACAAAGAGTGCCGACAGAGTTTGTGCGTAGTGCGCTTATCCCCGTTCCTCCTCTTGCAGAGCAGCAACGGATCGTCGCCAAGGTCAACGAACTCATGACACTGTGCGATGCGCTTAAAGCAGCTCATGAAACGCCTGTAGGCGCTCCAATAGCTGCAACGGTGATTCCTTTCCCACATCAGGAAGAGGAGACGGAAATGCTTATGGCAGCGCGAGGAGCAATGCCCAAGGCTCCATCCAAGACTTTGCAGGATGCTCGCAATAGATTATTTGAGGATTAGCCGTGGATACCCCAACGGCTAAAGCTGAATGGGTTCTGGCTGAATATGGTGTTGATAGCAGGCCAGCCGCTGCCCTGCACAGCATTGCCGACCAAACGGGTATTCGATACGGGTATGCTGAATTGCCCGAAGAGCCGGACTTATGCGGGGAGCTTCTCTACAAAGGCGAGAAAACGGGCATTCTCATTAACACCTTCAATAGTAGGCCTGTCCGCCAGACGTTTACATTTGCCCATGAGCTGGGCCATTACTTTCTGCAACACCCACCAAGCTATCGTGCTGACGGCACACGCGGTTTTGCTTGCACGCAAACCGACATAAAAAAAGGGCTCCAGCAAGAAGCGGAAGCCAACCGCTTTGCCGTAGCCCTGCTCATGCCTGAGCGCATGTTCCGTCCTCTCATGTCAGGTTCGGTACTGGACTTCACCCTCATTGACAGCCTTGCCAGAGAGTTCATGGTGTCCAAGCATTCCTGCTCATTCCGCATCCTCGACTTTATCCGTGAACCCTATGCGGTTATCACTTCCAACGGGTACAACATAATGACGCTGAAGACATCGCGGGCAGCACGCGGTTATCTGCCCGCCCTGAAAACCATCCCTCAAGATACCGCAGCTCATGCAGCCATTACCCACCAACGCAGCCAAGAGTGTTTTACGCCCTGCCCACCTGAACAGTGGTTAGCAAGGCCCATACCTGCGCAATACGTTTATGAATGCACACGCGGTCATTTTGCCTTCGGCGTGGCAATGACCATCTTGCGGTGGTAGCCTACTGTTATTATAGTTGCAAAAACAGGGGGAAGCATGGGCTTTGTTGATTCATACAGACGATCTGTTGCTCGAAAGCAGAAAGAAATTGCCGACCTGTCTCAGTCCAAGGCTAGAGAGCAAACCAAGCTTGCGGATCTTAATAAGCGTATCGCCTCGGCCTCTGAGGCGGCACGTCGCGCTACCAGCGCGAGCACGCTCAAAAGTAAAATGAGTGATATTGAACGCTACCAAAAAGAAGCTGCGAGTGTGGGCAAAAAAGTGGCTGATGTCGAAGAGAAAATTGCCCGAAAGTACAAGGAGCTCCATTCAGAGCAAGAAAAGCTCACTCGTGAAGAACAGCACGAGTTTGATAAGCAACAGAAAGCTCACGCTCAAGCTATGCGTACTATCTCTACCGGCATGGACACGCTTGCGCGGGAACAGGTACGAACACGATACGAGATTGAAAAGCTTAAGGCGTTGCCACGCCAAATTACTGTTCTATTTCTTGCCGCCAACCCGTTAACACAGGCGCAGCTTCGTCTAGATGAAGAAGCCAGAGCAATACGAGAGCAGTTGAGGCTATCGGACTTTCGCGATGCTATCAAATTCGAAAGCCGTTGGGCTGTTCGGCCTTCTGACATTTTGCAGGCAATTAATGAGTGCACACCGACAATAATTCATTTTAGCGGGCACGGCGCATCAACTGGTGAACTTGTCTTGCAGGACGTCAATGGTCGAGAAAAACTTGTTAGCATTGCTGCAATAGCGCAAACGTTAAAAACAGCATCTGAGGATATACGATTTTTATTTTTGAATTCTTGCTTCTCACGCGCTCAAGCTGAATCTGCAGTTAATTTTATTGAAGGAGCCATTGGCATGACTGATACAATTGGCGACGATGCCGCGCGTGTATTTTCGGCGCAGTTTTACTCTGCCATTGGTTTCGGAAAGTCGGTCAGCATTGCGTTCGAACAGGCAAAGGCTGCTCTTTTGCTTGAAAACATTCAAGAAGAAGAAACTCCAGAATTGTTTTTACAAGAAGGCATCCAGGCAGAAAGCTTTATCCTTGTTGAGCCCAGATAGACTGCTGATTACAGTATGCATTGGCAGCGCTGTGTCACTGCTATCTTACGATTTTCCTTGGGTAAGCATTGCTGTCATTTTTTCAAGCAAATAGCTGATGCTCTCTGCACTAACAGCATCACCGATTGTCTGTCTGATCTGCATCGCCTTATCAATAGATTGCTGTTCGACGAATCTTTTCATGTCCTCTTTCAGCGGCTTGTCTTGGATGCTTTCAAGCGTCAGTTTGCCAAGAAAAATTGTTAAGTCGTATAAATAATAGCTTGGATCGCGCCTCTTCCCGGCAACATAGTCGTCCGTAATAATCGCCCAATAAAACAGTGCTCCTTGTTTATCAAGGAATCGTATTTCTTCATCGGTAAGCCCAATGCCCCTGAGATACACTTCAAACTGCTTACCTATTTCTTGGGCTGTGGTGAGGAGAATCATCTCGCCTACGGAAGTAAGAACTACTTGATTGTTCATATACCCTCCTACACTTGGGCAGTGCAAAAATATTGTTCCTTGGCACTTCCACGATTAAGCATAGCAAGTAAAAAAGGCAATAAGCCTGCTGAGCGCTTTAGTGGCGGCCACGACTGCAACGCGGAGATGGTTAGAAGGTTGGTTAGAAAATGGTTAGGATCGTGGTTAGGACGCTCTCGCAAATGTGGGGCAGCAGCTCGTATGGGCACCCGCCGCATACATTATTTTTTCGCCACTCTGCCCCCCCCCGCAAGCCCCTTCAAGCCCTGCAAAGCCGCATCAAACGCCGCCTTCCCGTATCGATCCTTCTCTCTTCCTGGTTAGAAATAGGTTAGAAAAACAGAAAAAGCCTTTAGAAGTATTCCTTCTAAAGGCTTGAATTTCTTGGTTGCGGGGGCAGGATTTGAACCTACGACCTTCGGGTTATGAGCCCGACGAGCTACCGAGCTGCTCCACCCCGCGACACGTCTGCAACAACATGTTGTTGCGAAGTAGATATGTAGCCCCTTGCCCTTCTGGTGTCAAGCATAAAAGTAGAATTTTTTTAAAATGTGCAAAAGCAGCAGCCCTGAGTCCGGGTTGGCGGAAGAAATATCAGCCGGATTGCTCAAGGTTGGCTGATGCGCGTACTTCGCGCGGGACGCCCCTTGTCCGGGCTGCTGGCGGTTTTTGCGCGGAGTATGCTTGCCGGTATCGGTGGTATTTGGGGCCATCGGTTGCATTTCTGTCCCGTATTGCAGGGGCGCTGACTCAGCGCGTGCCTTACTCAAGGTTGCGCTGCACTCGAATCTTGCCATCGGCGCTCAGCGCATAGGACAGGCCGTGCCGGGTTCCGGCGTCGGTGGAGCCAGCCAGAACCACAATGCCGACGGCCCTGAGGGCCTGAAGGTGCAGCTCAACAGATGCGGTACATACATGCCGTTCGCCGGGATAGAGGCTTGTCAGGGCGGAGCAGATTTCTTCCGCTGTTCTGGGCATGCCGTCCAGCAGCATGGCTCCGATATTCAGGCGCACGGTGCGCGTGGGGGGTTTGTTCATGCGGCTCCCTGTGCTGGTTTTCGAAGGACGGAAGAATCAGTCCGTGCGCCGCAGGGCGATGCCCTCATGCCGACTGCGAATGACAAGGATCACGCCACAAAAGACAAGACCCGCGCCAGCCAGCAGCCGGGCGGTCACCGGCGCATGCATGAAAAAGACGCTGAACAGTATGCCCCACAGGGCGTAGGTGATGTTCAGCGCCATGGCGCGGCTGACGCCGATCATGTTCATCGCCATGTACCAGCAGCGATACGACAGGCAACCGAGCCAGCCCGCCGCGAAAAAAAGCCACAGTTCCCGGCTGTGCAGGGCGCTTGCGGCCATGTCCGCAAGGGCTGGCCCATGCCCCTGCACCACAAGCCATGCGGCCGCAGCGGGTATGATGAGGCAAAAATACAGGGCGGCGGAAACAAGCTGATACACGTTCAGTGCGATGCCCGGCTCGATGAAATCCATGCCCGATGACGCGCACACGCCTTCTGCCGCCCATCCCAGCGCGGCCACAAAGGCAAAGGCAATGCCCAGGTACAGGTGCGGGCTGCCCTGCACCGCCGTTGCCGGAGCGCAACTTATGACGGCGGCTCCGGCTACGCAGCAGATGAGGCCCATCCCTGTGCGCCGCGAAATGCGCTCCTTGAGAAACACACGGGCCAGCACAGCGGCAATGGCGGGGTACAGGGTTGTGATGGGCAGGGCATAGGCAGGCCCGGCCAGCGCCAGTGCCAGCAAAAAACCGCCCATGCCCAGCGGTGCGCCTATAAGCGCCCCCAGTATGCACCAGCGCCCGGGTTTGCTGTGCAGGGTGCGAAAAACCTCGCGCCGCTTTCCCTGAGCAGTGTTGATGCCCAGGGAAAGACAGGCGGCGGCAAGGTCATGGCAGCCCGCGGCAAAAAGGGGCGCAATCAGCCAGAACAGGGGATCGCAAAACGGGCTGCCACCAAGACCTGTTTTCAGCAACATGCTGTCGAGACTGAAAAAGATGCCGTTTATGGCGGCAACGGTCAGTCCCTTGCGGGCAAAAGCCCGGTCTTTCTGATGGCTGAGCGCCAGAAACGCGTCCGTCATGGCTGTTGCAGGCCCCGTCTCATGCGTTTTGGGCCAGCAGGGCGCGGTAGGCAGCGGCGTCCTGCATGCCTGCGGCATCATCGGTACTGTCGGGAGTGATGCAGATCATCCAGCCCTCGGTATACGGCTCCACATTGACAAGGGTGGGCGCGTCTTCAAGGGCGTTGTTCGTGGTGCGCACCGTCCCGGAAACGGGCATGTAGAGGGGGCTGACGGACTTGATGGACTCCACCGTGCCGAATTCCTCGCCTGCCTTGAAGTGCGTGCCCTCGGCGGGCAAATCCACAAAGGCGATTTCGCCCAGCTGGTCCTGGGCAAAGTCGCTGATGCCCACAAGGGCCGCCTCGCCGTCCATGCGCAGCCAGACATGCTCGCTGGTGTAGCGGATGTCTTCGGGCAGTTCCACCTGATCCAGATCTTTCATGCTGTTCTCCTGAACTCTGTTGCTGTTCTCAAGTGCCGCACAGCGGCACTTCTACGTGGTCTGTGGCATGCGCAGGGCGGCATCGCCCATGATTTCCGCAAGGGTGGGGTGTGCGTGAACGGCAGCGGCCACATCAGCCACCGCAGCCCCAAGGTGCAGGGCCAGAACGCCCTCGGCCACAAGGTCCGTGGCGTGCGCTCCGGCCATGTGCACCCCCAGCAGGGTATCGGTGCGCGCATCGGCCACCAGCTTGCAGAAGCCGGGCAGGGCGCTCATGGCCTGAGCCTTGCCCAGTTCACGCATCTGCACCACGGAGGTTTTGACTTCGTGGCCCGCGTCTCTGGCCTGCCGTTCGCTCATGCCAACGCAGCCAATTTCGGGCGAGGTGAAGATCGCCGAGGGAATGTGGCGGTAATCCATATCCTGCCCCTGACCGAGGCAGTCTGCCACGGCACACAGCGCTTCCGCAGAGGCCGCGTGCGCAAGCATGACGCGGCCGGGGCCAAGCACATCGCCAATGGCGTAGATGTTGGGCACAGAGGTGCGCATGCGTGCGTCAGCCGCAATCCAGCCCCGCGCGTCCACCGCAACGCCTGCTTCTTCAAGGCCAAGACCCCTGGTGCAGGGTGCGCGGCCCACGGTTACCAGCACCTTCTCGGCGTGCACGGCTTTTTCCGGGCGGGGGGCAGCGCCGGAAGGCGCAAAGGGAGATGCCGCCAGCACTGCCTGCACGCCGTCCGGCCCGGCGGAGACGTTGGTGAGCGTGCGGCCGGTTTCGCAGGCAATGCGGCGTTTTTTCATCTCACGCTGCAAAAGGGCGCTGATGTCTTCATCCACCGAGGGCAGGGGCAGAACGCGCCCCTGTCCTTCCACAAGGGTGACAGTGTCGCCGAACGCCCTGTAAATACAGGCCATTTCACAGCCAATGACGCCGCCGCCCACAATGATGAGCGAAGATGGCACGGACTCCAGCCGCAGGGCGTCGTCGCTGTTCAGGATGTGCGTGTGGTCTGTGGGCAGTCCGGGCAGTTCAACGGGGCGTGAGCCGGTGGCGATGATGATGTTGTCGGATTCCACCGTACGGCAGCCGCCGGATTCGGTCAGTTCAACCAGCCCGGTGCGCAGGATGCGGCCCCTGCCGCGTACCAGATCAATGCCCAGAGACGCGCAGGTTTTTTCCAGCCCTGTGCAGAGGATGGAGCGCACACGCTCCTTGCGTTGCAGCACTGCCGTGGGGTCAATGCGAATGTCGCCCTCGATGCGCACGCCGAATTCGGCCGCGTTTTGGGCCATTTCCAGCGCTTCGGCAGAGGACTTGATGGTCTTGGTGGGGATACAGCCGTGATTGAGGCAGGTTCCCCCAAGGGTTTCGCACTCCACAAGGGTGACGCGCATGCCCGCGCGGGCAGCCGCAAAGGCCGCCGTGTAGCCGCCGGGGCCGCCGCCGATGACGGTGAGGGTTTGGCTTTCGGCAGTCATGCCTAGTCCTCGTCTTCGGCAAGGGTGAGCCTGTAGGTTACAGGAAAGGCGTTTTCAAGCGATCCCGTAACAAGGCAGCCCTTGCGCATGACTTTTTCAACGCGGTCGAAAATAAAGGCAAATTCCTCGTCCATATGAACAGTCACGTCAATATCAATGCCGATGACGCGGCCCCGGCCCAGCTCGTCCGTGCCGGTGCGCACCGTGGCAGAGCCACGGATGCTGTCATACTTGGCGTTGCGGGTATCCAGGGCCTTGTCCAGCGCGGCACAATAGCAGTACAGGGCAGAGGCCCCCAGCATCTTTTTGGCAACGCCCGCGCGCTCTTCGGAGGGCACGGCCTCACCGTCGATGGAGATCATGCCGATGGCGGCCACATCCATATCAAGATCGACCCTGGCCCCCTTGCGGGAGAGAGAAACACTGAGGTTATGCGACATGTCGAGTCCTCCGGAATGGGTTTGGAGCAATTGGCCTGCCTATTGCACTAATGGTGCCAGATGTCTTTGTGCGCGAGGCCCACGCCGGAGCTTGTGTTTTCTGGCACATCGGGCGATTATCGCTTACGAAACACGACATTTTTGTCGCGTATGGCGACAGAAAATGTAAAAGGTGATGCCATGACATTGTCTTCTCAGCCTTCTTTTTTGAACGTGGAAAAAAGTTATCGCCGTTTACTCAACCATTTGCCGGGGATGGCATACCGTTGCCGCATTTTGGGCGACACCCGTGATGAAAAGAAAAACCTGATCTATGAGCTGGAATTCGTCAGCCGTGGCTGTTACGACCTTTTGGGCATCACTGCCGGGGACATGCTCATGGGGCACAACAATACCATTGAGCGCATGACCCACCCCGATGACCTTGAGCGGAGCCGAAAAACCATACGCGACAGTATTGTCGCGCGGGAATCCTATCAGGTAATGTACCGCCTTCTGCTGCCCTCTGGCCGGATAAAGTGGCTCTGGGATCAGGGCGAGTGCGTGGATGATGAAGAGGGCTGTCCGCAGTATCTGGAAGGCCTGATCATGGACGTGAGCGAGCAGAAGTTTCAGGAGCTTGCCCTTCGTGAAGAAAATCGCGCATTGCGGGAATCTGTGGTCAATCTGCGCGGCCTGGGGGCAATGGTGGGGCAGAGCGAACCCATGCGGCAGCTCTACAGTCAGGTTCTGCGTGCTGCAGAGACGGATTCGAACGTCATCATTTACGGCGAAACCGGTTGCGGCAAAGACCTGGTGGCGCGCAGCATTCATGAATACAGCGGGCGCAAGGGCAACTATGTGCCCGTCAACTGCGGGGCCATTCCCGAGCAGCTGCTGGAAAGCGAATTTTTCGGGCACGTCAAGGGAGCCTTTTCCGGCGCGCACGCCAATAAGGACGGGTATATCGGCGCGGCTCACGGAGGAACCCTGTTTCTGGACGAAATAGGCGAGCTGCCGCTGCACCTTCAGGTCAAGCTGCTGCGGGCCATTGAAAACAAGATGTACACCCCGGTGGGTGACAACCGCCCCCGCAAGTCCTCATTCAGGCTTATTGCGGCCACCAATCAGGACCTTGCGCACATGGTGCGCGAAAAGAAAATGCGCTCGGACTTCTACTACAGGGTGCATGTGCTTTCCATTACCTTGCCGCCCTTGCGTGAGCGGCAGGGCGACATTCCCCTGCTGGTGGATGCGTGGATGGAGCGGCGCAAGGTGTTCATGGTGCTGCCGCAGCACGTGCGTCTGGCTATGGAGCGCTATGACTGGCCCGGCAACGTGCGCGAACTTTACAATTTTCTGGACAGATACATGGCCTTTGGCGAAGAGGCTTTGTCTTCTCTTGGCGACCTGAACCATGATGTGGGGCTGGTGCTCACCGTGGAGGCCGAGGCCGCCACGCTTGATCAGGCGGTCATGCGGCTGGAAGAGCGCATGATACGTCAGGCGCTGGACCAGTGTCGCTGGCAGAAGGGGCGGGCGGCGCAGGCGCTGGGGCTTAACCTGCGCACCTTGCAGCGCAAGATGAAACGGCTGGGCATGAGCGAGCCCAGAGCCGGAACCCTGATGCTTGAGGGCGGCCCCCCGCGCAAGAGGCAGTAGGTTTTACGCGGCGGTTTGGGTGGCGGGCGGCCTGTGCGTCTGCGGGCAAGGTGGCCGCAAGCCCTTGAAGCGGCGCGGGCGGCCGCGACGCATGTTTTGCGGCGGGCCGCCCGGCGTGGGGTATGGGCGCGTCTCCTGGCAAGGGAGATCAGGCGCAGTCGTGCTTGTCCCAGGGTTCGCGGTTGTCGCGCTGGATGACGGATTCCATACGCAGCAGAGCTTCCTTGAGCTTGCGGATTTCGTCGAGCTTGAGGTTGGGGTTTTTCATGACCTGATAAATGATGGCTCCGGTGCATTCCGCCGCGATGGGCAGGTCAGCGATGGTGGCAATGGTCAGGGCGATGTCCTCGGCATTGACCGCGCGTTCTACCGCACCGGCCTTGCCGTTGACCGCAAGGCCGTAAAATGCTGCGGCATCAGCCCCGGCCACGACCACAAGGGTGCGCCTGTCGGCATGTTCAAGTATGGCGGCCAGTTCGGCATCGCCGCCCTTGAGCAGCAAAAAGGCTTCTTCGTTTTCTTCTGTCAGCGCGCTGGTGTCCACCGTTTTTGCGCCCAGGGCCACGGCGCGGGCTTCAAGGCCGTCTTTGCAGGCCTTGGGCAGCAGGGCCGCCTTTTTGCGGAGCTTGTCGAGGGCTTCTGACGTGGCGTTCAGGTTCAGCTCCGGCGCCAGGAGCAGTATCGCTTTTTTCTCGGCCATGATCTTTTCCTTTACTTGGCGCCCGCCCTCACGGGCGGGCGCCAAGTAAAGGAAAAGATCATGGCGTCTGATGCGGGGCGTGCCCCGCCGGTTGCAAATTCGGGGTTAGTCCACCAGATCGGGGTTTTCCATGATCTGATAAATGGGCGCGCCTTCGGCGTCTTCAGGAATGGGGTTGCCGGTCACGTAGCAGAAGGTGGGCACGATGTCGGCCAGCCAGCGCGGGCGCGTGTAGCGGTAGCCCTTCTTGATGTTCGGCCCGCGGAACATGAGCAGATTCTTGAGGCTGCCGCAGCCGGATTCGCCCGTGGGCAGGCCATATCCGTGCTCGGCCATATACTCGGGCTTGAGCACGTACACCACGTCACCCGCCTGCGCGCCGCCCATGCCGAACACGTGGGCGTCTTCACGGCGCACGGCCAGCAGCACCGGGCGTTCGCCGGTTTCGGGGTGTTTGTAGTCAAGCAGGGCATCAATGATCTGGTCACGCACCTTTTCATAGTCCTCGGCTTCCACAATGCCGCCGGGGTACTTGTCCTTGAGGTTGACGTAGACAAACATGTAGCGCTGGGGCACGGCTACGGACTTGCTCACGTCAAGCACATAGTTGAAACCTTCGGTTTCTTCGTAGATGTCCCAGTAGTTTTCCGACTTTTTAGGCTCGTAGGAGCACAGGCCGGCCTCCTTGAGGGCGTGGGCCGTGTTGAGGATCGGCCCCATGGGGGTTGCGCCGTGGTCGGAGCAGACGCACATGAGGGTCTCATCGCCCATGATGTCCATCAGGCGGCCCAGCAGGCGGTCTTCCACTTCGTAGATGTGGCGTTCCATTTTTTCGGCGCGGGCGCGTACGGCATCGTCCTTGCTGTCCAGTTCGCTGAGCCAGCCGTGATAGAACCAGTCAATGGGGTGGGAGTGCATGTAAAGCAGATCCCAGTCCGGGTTGGCCTTGATGAGCGAGCTGATGGTGTTCCACAGCCATGCGCTGTGAAATTCCACAAGTTCGCACACGGTGTCGGTGTCGATGATGCCGTGCAGGTAGGCCACAAGACCGATGTCGTTGGCCGTGATGTCTTTGGAAAAATCAATGTGGGCGGCGGCTTCGGCAGGCGCAACAAAGCCGCAGCGACCAGCTATGCCGGACACGTAAAGCTTGAATTCTTCAGCATCGTCAGACAGCTGCATGAGCTTGCAGCGAAACACGCCCTTTTCCGTACGGCCATCGGCCTTTATGGTAAAGTCGTGCTGCACGGGTTCGCTCCACGCGCCCAGGGTGATGGTGAAAAATGCCTTGGCATAGTCTTTTTCGGGGCACAGGGCCATTCGGTCATAGCCGTCGTCTTCGCTTTGCCAGACAAGACAGTGCCATACCTGATCCTCAAGGGGTTCGATGGATTCCTTGAAGGTCATGTTGACGGTCATTTCAAGCGGTTCGTCGCCTTCGGGCAGGTTTTTCCAGCCTTTGGCGTCATCAAAAACGCCCTGCGCGCCCATGGGGTAGTAGTCGGTGGAGATCACGCTTTCAGAGCAGAGAAATTCCTTGTGCTCGTTGCCGTGCAGGGGCCAGCGTGTTTCGGCGGGGCTGAGGCCCTCGCCCATGATCATGACGCCCTTGTCCATCTTGGACGGCCAGGACATGGGGTAGTTGATCACAAGACACTTTTTGCCCGCCTTGTCCCAGGCGTCCCAGATGGTCTGGGCGGTGAGGATGTCGGAGCCGAAAGCCTGGGTGGTTTCCTTGTAGTCCAGGCTGCGGCCTTCGTGATAGTAATAGTAGTCTTCCACGCCGTGGGTGCGGGGCCATGCGCCGGTGCAGATGGTGGCCCAGGAGGGCGGGGTGACCGTGGGCAGGTTGAACCCTTCGGGAATGTAGCTGCCTTCGTTCATGAACTTGCGGAAATTGTCCAGCCCTCCCTGGGCCAGCATATGTTCAAGCCTCTTGGGGATAAGGCAGTCATAGCCGATAAGGGCGGCGCGTTTGGCTTTGGCGGACATAAGTATAAACCTCCTTGGTGATGCATGACGAGCATGAGATTGCCGTGTGATGCCGCCTGGTTAATCAATAAGCATGCCAACCGCCATAACATCCCTTTTTACATGGAGATATGTGTATTGTTTTTGTGCATGACATAATGGGCACAATCATTTCGGGCGTGCGGGCACGGCCAAAGGCGACCGAAATGGCGTGAAAAGAACATATATGCTTATAACATTATGAATTTAAACATGATTTTTAAAAGACTTTTTTGTCGCCAAAGGCGACACTCCTGTCGTGCTGAAAGGCGTTTGGGCTTGGCATTTCAAAATAATACAAGTATTTCAGCTTGGTGAATTTTGGCACGACTACTGCAGAATAGGGAAAAATCCTTTTCACTATCTGCTCATTGGGAGGCAACATGGCTGAAATCAAGCCCACCGGCACGTCTGGCGAAAACAGTGGCGAAGACCTGCGACCGGACTGGAAAATTTTTGTTCCGGGCCTGCTTATCGTGCTGCTCATCAGCTTGCCCGCAGTAATCGTGCCCAAAGCTGCGGAATCGGTTCTAACGGCAATCTACCAGCCTTTTGCGGCCAATTTCGGCACGCTGTATCTCTGGATAACCGTTGCTCTGATTTTTCTCTGTTTCTATTTTGCCTTGAGCCGCTGGGGCAAGATCAAGTTCGGTGAGCCTGATGAAAAACCCCAGTTCGCCCTGCCATCGTGGATAGCCATGATTTTCTGTTCCGGCGTGGGCGGCGCCATCATGTTCTGGGCCATCACCGAGCCGCTCTGGAACATCCTTATTCCGCCGCAGTATGCGGACCCCATGAGCACTCAGGCCTATGACTGGGCGCTGGCCTATCTGCTGATGCACTGGGGACCGAACGCATGGTGCACCTATCTTATCACCGCGCTGCCCATTGCCTACATGTTCTACATCCGCAAGGAACCTTTTCTGCGGGTGAGCACGGCCACAGAAATGATCATCGGTCAGCGCATGGCGCGCGGCTGGCTTGGCCTGTGCATTGACGTGTTCTTTATCCTTGGCCTCATGTTCTGCACGGCCGTGACCATGTGCCTTTCCCTGCCCACCGTGGCCTATGCGCTGCAAAGCGTGTTCGGCATCAATCCCAACCTGACCACGCAGGTCGTCATTCTGGCTTTCAGCGGCCTGGTGGCGGGGTATACGGTTTATAGGGGGCTGGACAAGGGCATCAAGTGGCTGAGCGACGTGAACGTCATTCTGGCCCTGATGCTGGCGGCCTATTGCTTCTTTTGCGGGCCTACGGTGCAGCTTTTCAATATCTTCACCAATGCCTTCGGCAAGTGGCTCGGCAACTACCCCAATATGGTGTTCTGGACAGATCCGTGGGGCGGCGGCAGCTTCCCGCAGGACTGGACCATTTTTTACGCCCTGTTCTGGGCAGGCTTCGGGCCTTTCATGGGGCTGTTCATCGCGCGCATTTCACGCGGTCGCACCGTGCGTGAAATCATTCTGTGGGGCATGACGGGCACGGTTTCCGGTGGCTGTCTGATGCACGGCATCTTTGGTTCCTATTCGCTCTATGTGCAGCATGCGGGCATTCTTGATGCCGTGAGCATCCTCAAGGCAGAGGGCGGGGCCGCCGCAATGGTTGCCGTGCTTGGCACGCTGCCCTTCAAGGAACTGGTGCTCGTGGCGTACTGCCTGCTGTCCACCATCTTTCTGGCAACCACGGTCAACTCCGGTTCCTATGTGGTCGCCAGCACGGCCACCCGTCGCCTCAGCCCCGATTCCGAGCCGCACCGCCTGCACCGTACCTTCTGGTGCCTCGTGCAGTGCGTTCTGGCTCTGGGCATGATCTGCATGGGCGGCCTCGGTGTTGCCAAGATGTTCGGCAACTTCTCCGGCGCGCTCATGGCATTGCCCTCGTTGCTGCTGACCTTCTGCTGGCTCAAGATCATCCGCACCGACGGAGCTTCGGTGCTGCGCAAGTACGAGACAAAACTCTAGAGCAAGTTCACTTTGAAATTGCTCTGGCGGCTGCGTGAGCAGTCGCCCGCTGCAAAGATGCAAGCGCTATTTACTTGCGCGGTTAAGCATCGAAGCGAGCGTGACTTAAACTTTGAGAATGTACATTTTCAAAGCTGATTTGCTCCAGGAACATGCCGCACCCCGAGCGGCCCAGGGCGCAGCCCGTGTAAACAGTCCGGAAACCGGTGGCTCTCCTTCCTGCCGGTTTCCGGACTGCCTTTTTGCGCACACGGAAAGAACAGGGTGTGTCTGAAATATATTCATTTATATTGTAGCTTTGCATGAGATAGGAACAGTTTGCGCACCTGTTTTTACGCCAAGGAAACATCAGGCACATCAGGCTGCAAGGCTGACTGGTATCCGCCCGGAGCAACGATATTTGCCCGGACGGATACTTTTTTGCCTAAAGGAACATTTAAAATTCATACTACTTTAATAATAACACTATGTTATATTCGTTATGAACATCCAGCACATGATTTTCCGCACACAAGCTGACATGGCGCACACACCGTGGAGGCGGGCTGATCTGCTTTTGGTGCGTAACGCGGGGCGTTCTGTGAGCAGGCGCGGGTGAAAATTGGCATGCAGCATGACAGCGGACGAAAAAATCCCCTGTACCGGGTATGCCGATACAGGGGATTATTGAATGTTCGTAACCGCGTGTGGCGGAGGGGCTATGCGCGGGCCGTCTTTGCTGGAGCCTTTGCCGCATGTTCGCGCAGGGCAAAGGCAAACACCGTGCCTATGAGGGCAACCACGGCCAGACACTGAAAGGTGCGCGGCAGCCCGTGATTGTCGGCGATCCAGCCCAGCAGCGGTGCGAATATGCCTCCCAGACTGGTGGCCAGGCCCAGGGTAATGCCCGAGGCAAAACCGATATTGCGGGCAAGGTAGGTCTGCCCCAGAACCACCAGAGAACTGAAGGGCGCGTAAAGCACAAAGCCGAGCAGGGGCAGCAGGGCATAGGCGGCATAAAGGTTGGGCAGCAGGCCGAAGGCCAGCACGGCGGGTGTCATCAGGGCAAAGCCCAGACGCACGATGACCCTGAAGCCGTGCCTGTCGGCCAGTACGCCGCCCAGAATGTTGCTGGCAACCCCGAACGTGCAGAAAATGGTCAGGGCTACGGCCCCGGCGGTTTTGCTCTGCCCAAAGCCGTTCACCCAGTACAGGGGAATAAAGGTGTTGAAGCCCACAAAAAGAATGGAGCGCGCAATGATGGCCCCGGTCAGCTTTGAAAATTCGTGCCAGTTGTTCTGCGGTGCTTCGCCGCCTTCGGCGTCGGGCGTTGCGCCGCCGGGCTGCCCTGAAGCGTCTTTGCCCTGTGTTCCGGCCTGCGGGGCGCCGTAGGCGGCAGTGGCGGTGCGTTGGGCGGCGGCAGCGGCTTCAGGCGCAACCATGCGCATGATCAGCAGCAGCAGGATGGAGGCCATCACCGTTGCCAGCAGTCCGAAGATGAAGGTTCCGGGCATGCCGAGCCAGCTCAGGAAAAAGGTGGCGAGCAGCGGGCCGATAACAAAGCCCGCGTTACCGCCTATGGAAAAGATGCTCATGCCTGTGCCCTTGCTTTTGCCTGACACCTTGTTGGCAAAGCGTGCGCCCTCGGGGTGAAAAAGGGCCGCGCCCACGCCGCTCAGGCCGATGGCCGCAAAAATGGCCCAGTAGCTGGACATGAAGCCCACTGCTGCCAGCCCCATGCCTGCCAGGAACACGCCGAGGGGGATAAGCCACGGCTTGGAGAGCCTGTCTGCCATAAGGCCGAAAAGCGGCTGGATGATGGACGACAGGCAGGAATAGGCAAACATCAGCCCGCCCGTGGCCTGATATGTCAGGCCGTAGTGGGTGCGCAAGAAGGGCAGAATGGCGGGCAAGGCCCCGCCATTGACGTCGCACGACAGGTGGCCGAGCGATACAAGGGATATTTTTTTCTTGTCCATGCGCGCACGCTACACCAAGGAAATGACAAAACCAAGAGGGGGTGCAAACGCCTGTGCCTCGGCGAGCGTTTTCAGTGGGGCCGCGAGTGCGTTGACGCCGCGCGCCGCCTTGCTTAAACATGTGGAGGAGCACAAAAAAATTTTTCTCCGGCGTGCCCGCATGCCTTTGCCTGCCGGAGATGAGGCCCCTCATGAATACCCTGCCCGACGGCATCACGCTGGTGCGTGGACTCAGTGCCCGGCACTATGCGGCCTGTGCGGATATCTGGCTTGAGGCATCGCTGCTGGCCCACGATTTTGCAAGCCCGGCCCTGTGGCAGCACCAACGCGATGCCATGCAGCGGCACTATCTGCCGTCATCGCATCTGGACGTGCTGGAAAGGCATGGGGAGGCAGTTGCCTTTTCCGCTCTTTGCAGCCCTGACGGCGTGGATTTTCTGGCCGCGCTCTTTGTGCGGCCTTCGTGCTGGCGCATGGGATTGGGGACTGTTCTGGTGCGGCACGCCATGCACGGGCGGCACAGGCTGCGCCTTGACGTGTACCGCGCCAACAGCGGAGCCAGAGCTTTTTATGCGCGATCGGGCTTTGTGCCGACGGGCGAAAGCGTGTGCGGCCATACGGGCCAGCCGGTGGTGGAAATGCAGTGGGTGGCGCCCCTGCCTCATATGCCGCGGCCAGTGGCAAACAGGAGATGAGCGCCGCACCGGCATGGTGACCGCGTGGCAGCAGGCGACAATGGCAGTCCTGCCCTGATGCAGGAGCATTGTTGGCAGTGGGCCGTCGGGGCAGCGGGCCGCCTTTGCGCAGTGCGTCTTTTCGGCAAATGCGCCGCGCGCTGTGCGGCGCGCCGCATTCCTGTGCTCCGCCCGAGGGGCAGAGCGCTTTGGCCGGATCGCGCCAATCAGAAATTGCAAGTCCGCGCGGTGGCTCCTGTCAGAAGGGGCGGCGCGGCGGGAGCCGATATGAGTGATTCTTTCCATGCCGCTGCCGCGCCGTGCGGCGCGTCTCTGCCGCAGGTGGCCCTGCTGGGCACGGGCGGAACCATCGCAGGCGTGGCCGACACCCCGCTGGAGCAGATCAGCTATCAGGCCGGCGTGCTTTCTGTGGAGTGCATGCTGGAAAGTCTGCCCGGCATTGACGGCGTGGCGCGCATTGCCAGCCGCCAGTGCGGCAACCTGCCCAGCGAGGATATGCGCCCCTGCCACTGGGCCAAGCTCGGGCGCGACTGCGGCGAGGCTCTGGACGATGCGGCCATGTGCGGCGTGGTGCTGACCCACGGCACAGACACGCTTGAAGAGTCGGCTTTTTACCTGCATCTGACCATGAGCAGTTCCAAGCCCGTGGTGCTTACCGGCGCCATGCGCCCGGCCACGTCCCTGAGTGCGGACGGTCCCATCAATATCCGCGATGCCGTGGCCGTGGCGGCCAGCGCAGGGGCGAGGGGGCGCGGCACGCTTATTGTGATGAACGGGCGCATTCTTTCGGCGCGCACGGCAGTAAAGGCCGGAACGCTTGATGTGGAGGCGTTTCGCGCGCTGGAATCCGGCCTGCTCGGGCGGGTCATCAATGGTCGCCCTGTTTTCTACCACACCGGGGAGGACGGCCCGGCTCTGGCCGGAACCTATGCCGCCCATGCCGGGCAGGATGATCTGCCGCGTGTGGACGTGCTCTATGCCTGCGCAGGCATGCCGCTGGACGCGGTGCTCTTTTCGCTGGAACGCTCGGCCGGTCTGGTGGTGGTGGGCATGGGCAACGGCTCCATGCCGTCTGACGTGCGCGAGGCGCTTGCCCGGGCCGTTGAGACGGGCAAGCCCGTGGTGCGGGCCAGCCGCACGGGCGGCGGCCCTGTGACGGATCTGGACGGCTACGCCCCCTTTATCGCTTCGGGCATGCTTTCCGCGCCCAAGGCGCGCGTGCTGCTCATGCTGGCGCTGGCACAGGCCGCACGGGAGGGAGCAGGCCGTCCTCAGACGCTGCTTGCGGACGTGCGCCGGGCTTTTGCGCGCTGCCACGAGGTGTAGAAATGCGGAGCATGGGGATATTTTTTGCTGTTTGTGCCGGGTATTCCGCGCCGTTGCGGCATTTGGCTTGCCTGACGGATTGAAAAGACGCACAATCGCCCAGCGCTGCGTGCCGTAAACTTTGAGAATGTACAGGCTCGAAATTGGCCCGTTTCAGAGCAGCTTCATCTTGAAATTCCTCTGGATGCATACGGCGCTCGTCACGGCACGCAGCCATTAACCACGCCTCAAGATCAAAGGAGCCGCAGAAGCATGTCATACCGCTTCATTCCACAGCTTGCGGATGAGGAAATCCGCCTCCGTCAGGAGGAGGGCCTGCGCTGGACAGTGCGCCGTGCCTGGAACTCCCCCCAATACAGCAGCAAGCTGCGCGCCTGCGGTCTTGAACCTGGCGACGCCATTGGTCTGGATGACCTTTCGCGTCTGCCCACCGTGGACGTGGAGGACCTGCGCGAGGGATATCCCCTGCCGCTGCTGTGTGTGCCGCCGACCGAGGTGGTGCGGATTCACGCCTCCAGCGGAACCACGGGCAAGCGCAAGATTCTGGCCTATACGGCGGCGGACGTGGAAACATTCAATCTGCAGATGGCCCGCTGCTATGAGCTGGCCGGGCTGACCGCCGAAGACCGCATGCAGATAGCCGTGGGCTACGGCCTGTGGACGGCCGGGGTGGGCTTTCAGGGCGGCAGCGAAAAGATGGGCATGCTCACCGTGCCTGTGGGGCCGGGCAACCTTGAGATGCATTTGCAGCTTTTGCAGGACCTTGAGTCCACCTGTTTTGGCGCGACGGCTTCAATGGCCCTGCTGCTGGCCGAAGAGGTGGAGCGGGCCGGCCTTGGCGAGCGGCTCAAGCTGCGCAGGATGATCTGCGGGTCTGAGGCGCGCAGCGAAAAGATGCGTCTCACCATTGAAAGCAAGCTGGGCCTTGAGGGCTGTTATGACATCGCGGGCATGACCGAAATGTACGGTCCCGGCACGGCCATAGACTGCGATGCCCACGATGGCCTGCACTATTGGGCGGACCTGTTCATCATCGAGGTGCTTGATCCCGTGACGCTCCAGCCCGTGCCCGAGGGCGAGGTGGGCGAGATGGTGGTGACCAGCCTGTGCAAGGAGGCCGTGCCGCTGCTGCGCTATCGCACCCACGATCTGTGCCGTCTGTTGCCGGGGCGCTGCGCCTGCGGCCTGAACATGCCGCGCCACGACCGTATTCTGGGTCGCTCGGACGACATGCTGATCTACCGGGGCGTCAATATCTACCCCGGCCAGTTCATGGCTGTTATCGGGGAATTTGCCGAGCTGGGCGGCGAGTATCAGGTGGAACTCAGCCGGGACGAGCGCGGTCTGGATCATCTGGCCCTTACTGTGGAGCGCACACAAAATGCCTGCGGGGGCAATGATGCCGCTCTGGCCGCTGCGCTGGAAAAACGCCTGCACAAGGCCATCATGGCACGCATGGACGTCAGCATTGTGGATTACGCGGCTCTGCCGCGCACGTTCAGCAAGTCGCGCCGCGTGGTGGACAGGCGCTGAACCGCGCCCGGGCATGGCGCCGCGACGCGCTTTGCCGTTCGCGCAGTGGCCCGCAGTGCCCCGCAGTGCCCCGCCGTACCAAAGAGGCGATAAGCCCTTGCCCGCGAAAGACAGCCGTGAGATTATGGCTTATTGTATACACGCGGTACGTCTATCACGGGAGGTTTCATGTCCGCAGGCAAGGTGCTGGCTCCGGGGCTGGCCTGGGCGGGGTATCTCTGTCTGGCCGGGGGCGCGTTTGCCCTGTGGCTGCCTGTGCTCGGGGTATTGCCCCTGCCCGTGCCGTTGCTGGCCCCCGTGCTGCGCCGGGTGGCCGGGGCGCAGGGCGACAGGGTTTTGCTCGGTCATGCGCGGTGGCAGATGAACACGTTCTGGCTGCTGCTCATGCTGCTTGTGGCCCTTGTGCTGCTGTTCGGGGCCGTGGGCGTGCTGTTCAGCGAGGAAAAGGCGCTGGATGCCGTTGAATCCATAGGCAATGCCTACAGTGCGGGGCATATTGATCTGGGGATGGTGCTGGAACGCTTCTGGGCCATTTCGGATATCAGATTTTTTACCTGGGGCGGCCTGCTATGGATGGGGCTGGCGCTTGTATGGCCTCTCAAGCGTGTGGTGCAGGGCGTGTGGGGCATGCTGGCCGGGCTGGCCCCGGCGCGTCTTGGCGCGAGGGCGCGCGGCGCAGCCTTTGTGGCGGCCCTGCTTGTTCAGGCGGTCCTGCTCGTTGCGGCGCTGGGTTTGCAGCGGATGGTCCTGTGGGGCGGCTGGCAGTAAGGCAGGGCGACCACTCCGGCCACGTCCGCAACTAGAGCATTTTAACTTTGAAAAAGTGTAAATGCTCTAACGCTGCACGAAAGTGCAGCGCGCCACAATGTGGCGTAGATTCAGCCGAAAATCGCATTTTTCGGCTGAATGAAAACTTTGAAATGTGAAGCATTTCAAAGTTAATCTGCTCTATTGCAGGCAAACTTTGAGAATGTACGCTCTCAAAGTGTAAGCCGCGCTCGCTTCGATACTTGACCGCGCACGAAAATAGCTCTGCTGTCTCGGCGGCAGTGGTTGGCGAGCCTGCGAGCTACGAATGGCGACAGCCATTGTGTGGAAACAGGCGATCGTTGCATATGCTGCCTGCAAGCGTAGTTAGCTGCGTTACGATTTCTGAAGTATCCGCAACTTCCTTTGTCGTAACGGCTGAAACTGCGTGTGCATCTTCGGCGGGCGACTGCTCACGCCACCGCCGGAACAGCTCCGAAGTCAAATTGCTCTATTGCAGCGGGCCGTTACTGGTCAGTGTTTTTCCGGTTTGCGGGTGTTTCGCGGCTGGCGTCTTCCTTGATCTGGCGCATGTAGTTGTACACGGTGTAGATGGAAACGCGCATGGCCTTTGCCAGATACTGCACCATGCCCTTGATGAGAAAAGCCCCTTCTTCGTCCATAATCCGCACAAAATGCAGTTTTTCCTCCCGAGTCATGGTGGCGGGATGTTTGCCCGCCCGGCGGATGGCCGTTTCAATGATGGCATCGCTGGTTTCACCGAGGCAGGAGGGGAACGCTTCGCTCATTTCCTTGCCGGGGGCGCTTTCAAAGCGCAGCAGGGCATGCAGAACCCCCTGAAAGCGCTCCAGGTCTGTAAGGTCAAAGTGCATGCATACCGCGCCGATCACCTGCTCCTCGCTGTTGCGCAGAAAGCTGATGGAGGACTTGAGCGTCCGCCCGGAGGGGGTTGCGGCGGAATAGGCAATGATGTCCTGCACCTTGTCTCCGCCCTGCCGCCATGCCTTGGTGACCATGTTGGTGGCGGGAGCACCCACATTGCGGCCGGTAAGCGCGCCTTCGATGTGGATGATGGAGTGCTCGAGATCACTGAAATCGTGCACGGCCACCTCGCAAAAGGGGCCAAGGGTACGTGCCATCATTGCGGCCATGCGTTTGGCGTTGGCAAAGATGGCCTGGGCCTCGGCCTTGTGGCAGGCGGTCTTTTCCGGTTCCTGCGGATGGGCGCGCCCGCTTCTGGCTGTGCGGCGGGGCTGCGCCGCGGCGCGCGGCGGGGCTATCTTGCGACTTTGCTTGGGCATGGGGCCTCCCCCGTCGGCTGGAAGCCGGACTGCGCCCGCAATGGCCGCCCGGCACGTTACGAATGAAATTTCAAGAGCAGTTTCTCTTTGAAAGCGCTCTGGCGGATGCGGGAGCAGAGGCCCGCCGTGGAGGCGCAGGCGCAGTCTGTCCGCGCGGCCAAACGCCGCAGCGGGCGTTCCGGAAGCAGTGAAAACAGCTATTCTCGATGCGAAAATGCTCAAAGGCATGCTACACAAAAAAACAGATATTGTGTACCCCAAGATCCCACAATCGGGCAGTAAGGATTGCCGTGGCCCTTGCCGCATATGCCGGTTTTGCGGCTCTGCCCGCCATTGCGGGCCGCCCGGCCCGGCCTGTGGCGAAAATGCATAAAAAAGCGTGCGTGCCGGGAGTATTGCCCGGCCCGCACGCCTGATATCGCCGCTGATCGCCACGTGGGCGCATGCAGATGGGCGCGTGTGCCGCGCGTTTACGGCTTTCTTGGTTCCTTGGTCAGGTCGTCGGTGCTTTCCTTGGCGTGGCGCACAAAAATGGCGGCCGTGCCGGGCATTTCACCCATGCCCTTGAGATGGGCCTCAACCTTGATGCCCGCTTTTTTAAGCTGCGCGGCCCACGAGTCGTCCTCGTCACCTGCAAGGTCGTTGCGGGCATGGTCACCGGCAACCAGCATCAGCGGAGCCAGCACCACCTGCTTGACCTTGGCGGCCTTGAGTTCCTTGAGCAGGTCTTCAAACGTGCGCGCGCCTTCCACCGTAGCCATGTGAACGTTTTTGTCCGTATCCCTGAACACGGCCCGCACGCCTTCAAACGCAAGGTCGGCGCGGCCGTGGCTCTGGCCGTGACCCATAAGCACAAGGGCGGCGTTTTTGCCGCGTGCCTTTTTGGTGTCTGCCAGCAGGATGGCGGCCAGTTCCTGCGCGTCGCCCTTGGACTCAAGCAGGGGGCGGCCCAGGAAAACCGCGTCAAAGCGGCCGGGGTGCTTGCTTACGTCAAGCAGCACAGCCCGCTCAAGAGCAGAAAATTCTTCGCCGCCCAGCACATGCAGCGACTGCACGCGCACGACCTTTACGCCGTCTTTGGCAAGCTCGGCCATGCCGTCGCTGATGCCCCCCACGGGCTGACCCTGTTCGGCCAGTTTTTTACGAATGATCTGCGAGGTGTAGGCCCACACCACGGGAGAATCGGGAAAGGCTTTTTTAAATTCCGCATCCACGGCCTTGAAGGCGGGCATGCCTTCGGGAACGCTGGTTCCAAAGGCTACCAGCAGTATGCCTTCTTTGGGGGTATCGGCGGCATGGCTTGTGCCTTGCAGGCAAAGGCCCGCGAGAAGCAGCAGAACGAAAAGCAGTGGGCGAAGCCCGTGGTGTGACAGAGTACGCGGCATGGCAACCTCCTCAATTTCGCGTTGAAAGGTTCGCAAAGGGCCTCGGCCCCGGCGGATATTCGGACTTGAGGGTTGTGGGGCCGCATGGCCCGCGCCTTGGCTTCGCCTTCACCGCATGTGCGATTGGCTGTCGCATGCCGCTTTTCAAAGCAGCATGAAGAAGCGTTGTCCCCTCTTACCGCAGCGCGACTGTTTTCGATTTGCACGAAATTCCCCGCCAAAACGACAGAGGACAACAGGGCGCGGTAAATGTCAAGGCAGGCGATGGCTTGCGCCAACCGGGGAGATACAGGGAGTTCGGAACCGGTTTTCGGCTCCGGAGGCCATTTTTGGCGGATTTTTCCTTGTTCTTTCGGCAAAATTCTGGTACTTATGCGGCCTCCCTTGTATTAGGGAAATCATGTTTGGAGGCTGGACATATGGCAGGTTTGGAAACCGGGCACGAAACCGAAATGAATTTCGAGAGTGCCCTCGAAAACTACCTCACTTCCGATTTTGGCGACCTTGAAGAAGGCTCTATCACCAAGGGCGAAATCGTCCGTGTGGATGACGACAATGTGCTGGTGGACGTGAACTTCAAGTCCGAGGGTCAGATTCCCACGGCCGAATTTCGCGATGCTGCCGGTAACATCGGCGTTGCCGTGGGCGACAAGGTGGACGTGTACGTTGTTCGCAAGAACGAAAACGACGGAACCATCACCCTTTCTTTTGAAAAGGCCAAACGCATGCAGGTTTTCGACCAGCTCGAAGACGTGCAGGAAAACAACAGGGTCATCACGGGCCACATTGTGCGTCGCATCAAGGGCGGCTACACTGTGGACATCGGCGGAGTAGAGGCCTTTTTGCCCGGTTCCCATGTGGACCTGCGCCCCGTGCCGGACATGGACGCCCTGGTCAATCAGGAGTTCGAGTTCCGCGTGCTCAAGATCAACCGCCGCCGCAGCAACGTTATCGTTTCTCGCCGCGTGCTGCTTGAAGAAGAGCGCGATTCCAAGCGTCAGGATCTGCTGCGCACCCTTGAAGAGGGTCAGACCGTGGAAGGCAAGGCCAAAAACATCACCGAATACGGTGTGTTTGTTGACCTGGGCGGCCTTGACGGGCTTCTGCACATCACCGACATGAGCTGGAAGCGCATCCGCCATCCCAAGGAAATGATCACCATCGGTCAGGAGCTGACCCTCAAGGTTCTTTCCTTTGACCGCGACAACAACAAGGTTTCGCTGGGTCTCAAGCAGCTCGTGCCCGATCCGTGGCAGGACATTTCCGCCCGCTTCCCCGAAGGGGCCAAGTGCTCCGGCAAGGTCACCAATCTGGTGGACTACGGCGCGTTTGTGGAACTGGAACCCGGTGTGGAAGGGCTTGTGCACATCTCTGAAATGTCGTGGACGCGCAAGCTGCGTCATCCTTCCCAGATGGTTCACACCGGCGACGAAGTCGAAGTGGTCATTCTGGGCGTGGACGGCGAAAAGAAGCGCATCAGCCTCGGCATGAAGCAGGTTCGTCCCAACCCCTGGGAACTGGTTGCTGAAAAGTATCCTGAAGGAACCATCCTTGAAGGTGTCATCAAGAACATCACCGAATTCGGCATGTTCATCGGCATTGAAGACGGCATTGACGGCCTCATTCACGTGTCTGACATCTCCTGGACCAAGAAGGTGCGCCACCCCAACGAAATGTACAAGGTGGGCGATACCGTGCAGGCCAAGGTACTGACCGTTGATCAGGAGAACGAAAAGTTCACCCTGGGCGTCAAGCAGCTGGTGGACGATCCGTGGGGCCATGTGCCCACCACCTACCCCGTGGGTTGCACCGTCAAGGGCATCGTGACCAACATCACCGACTTCGGCCTCTTCGTTGAAGTGGAAGAAGGCATTGAAGGGCTGGTGCACGTTTCCGAACTGTCCAGCAAGAAGGTCAAGACCCCGGCTGAAATCTACAAGGAAGGCCAGGAAATTCAGGCCAAGGTCATTCATGTCAGCGCTGAAGAGCGCCGCCTGGGCCTGTCCATCAAGCAGATTCAGGAAGTGGAAGACCGCCGCAAGCCCAAGGAATTCCATTCCGGGCCGCAGGAATCCGGCCAGAGCCTGGGCGATCTGCTCAAGCAGAAGTTTGAAGAAAGCGAAAACAGCTAGCCGCTGTTTGCAGATAATAAAAGGCGCTCCCACGGGAGCGCCTTTTATATTGGCGCATGCCCCAGGCCCGTGTGCCGGGCGCGCCAGAACTTTGTCCCGCGCGGCATCCGGTCCGGCGGTTTTTTTGCAGTGGAAAGCTGAAGGCATGTCGTTTACAGTCTGTGAAAACCACATGCTGGTTCTTATCACCTGTTAACGCCATTGCTGCGGTCGCGGGCCTTTGGGCCACACCGCGCATGATGGGCCGTGTAAAATTATGAGCAGCCTCAGCCTTGCCACATTGATGACCGTTATGGACGTTCTGCCCAATGCCGTCTTTATCAAAGATGCCGACCTGCGTTTCACGTTCATTAACAGGGCGTATGAAAAAATGTTCGGCGTGGACAGAAAGAACGTGCTGGGAAAAACTGTTCTCGATCTTGAGTACCTGCCCAAAGAAGACCGGGAAAGGTATCAGGCAGAAGACGGCGAGATGGTTCTTCAGCAAGAGGTGAGCCACCATGTGGTCAACTATACGTTTGCTGACGGCAATGAGCACACCTGTCTTTACTGGAGCAGCGGCTTTAAGGACGACAGCGGCATGCGCGGTCTTTTGGGCGTTATTGTGGATATAGCGGAACAAAGCCACACCATCGGCGCATTGCGCAGCCAGCTGGATTGCATGATCAACAGGGTCAGGCAGGCGGATGAAAGCAGCCTGACAGACGCGCTGACCGGCCTGCATACCCGCAAATACCTTGATATGGTGCTGGAAAAATACACCCGGCTGGAAAAAAAGCTTTTTTGCTGCATCATGATGGATGTGGACCATTTCAAGCAGATCAACGACAGCTTCGGCCACCTTGTGGGCGACAGTGTGCTCAAGGAAGTGGCGCAGGTTGTCCGGGGCTGCATGCGCGAGATGGACACGGTGTGTCGCTACGGCGGTGAGGAATTTGTGGTGCTGATGCCCGGCAGCCTTCTGGAACAGGCCGAACAGGCCGCGGAAAGAATTCGCAAGGCTGTTTCCAGCGCCATTCGCGGGCCTGACGGCCAGACCGTGACCGTCAGCCTTGGCTGTAGCGAATACGAAATGCACGAAGACGCCCTGCGGGTTCTGTACCGGGCAGACAAGGCCCTCTATGGGGCCAAGCGCGCAGGCCGCAACCGGGTTTGGGTGGCGCGGCGCAGTCCCATCATTGCAGGAAATGCCGGGTCTGTCAGCCGTTGACGCGCCGCATGCCGCGTGACCGGCGCAGACGTCACGCGCCCCTGCCGGGCCGGATTCCGGCCAGAAAAGACGCTTTGGCAAAGACGCTTTGGAAAAGACGCTTTGGAAAAGACGCTTGGGTAAAGACGCTTGGGTAAAGGCCCTTGGCAGAGCCTTGCGCAAGGCGAACCTGAAGCGGATCAACTTTGAACATGTGCATTTTCAAAATTGTCATTCCGCATTGTCATTCCGCCGAAACATCTGATTTCCAACAGAATCCGCGCCATGTTGCAGCGCACAGCGCGCACGTGCGGCGTTAAAGCAGTTTACGAATGAAATGAGTTAACTGCTCTGCAAGGATTTTCTTGAAAATCCTTGCCACGAAATGCGAGAAGGCAGGCTTTTGCCTGCCGTAAGCGAGCATTTCAAGTGTTAACTGCTCTAGAACATTTGGATTTTTCAAAGTTAAAGCGCTCTATGGCCTTTTCGCCTTGAAAATACCTGCTCTCAATGCTTCCAAGACGTCTGCTCCGGCGTTTAACCGCGCCGATAAACGGCGCCTGCGCCTTTGCGGCGGGCGTCTGCTCCCGCATCCGCCAGAGCAATTTCAAAGAAAAGTTGCTCTAAAAATATGCCCGGCCTTTTCAGGCCGGGCCAAAGTATCCGCTTTTGTGCCGCCTTGCAGGGCGGCAGCCGAACATGCCTTGATTTTATTCCGCAAACAGGGTTTTTTGCAAGAAATCGTCAACCTTGGCGTTGTTGCCCTTGATGGAATCATAGGCAGCCTGAAGCGCTTCGGGCCATTCCTTGTCCCCGGCGTCGCTCATGAACATCATGACGTAATCGGCATCGCCGACCACATCCACATTGGCCGCAACGGCTCCTGCCCTGGTGGTGAAGCTCCAGCCGCCGTCTTCGGTGGCTACGGGAGCCGAGCCCTTGAGCTGTTGCGCGAGTTTGGCGGCAAAGTCCCTGTCAGAAAGGTTCCCGGCCTCGCCTTTGGTAAAGACGGCGATGGTAAAGAAAATTTCCGGCGTGGCCCTGACCGTGACCTTGCCCTCACGCTCCTGCACGGTACATGCGGCGGGCACGTCCATGCTGAAGTGGGCAAACTTCATCTCCTTGGCCAGAGCAGGGCATGACAGGGCCAGAAGCGACAGGCAGAAGAGGGGAAGCAGGAAAAATCTGTTCAACATGGTGATCTCCTGTGTGTGATCCTCGATGCGTGAGAAATTCTCACGGGCCTGTCTGTTTGTCCATAAAAAAGTAGGGCCACTGCCGGAGAATTTTTACGGCTGGCGCGGCGCAAGGAGCTTTTGGAGCAGGCTGTCCAGCGCCGGGGTTTTTCCCTTGATGGACTCAAGGGCGCTCTTTATGTCTTTGGGCCATTCCGCCCGGTTCTGGTCGGTAAAAAGCTCCGCCACGTTTTCGTCATTTGCCATGACGAGCACGTTAAAGGGAACCACGGCCACCTTGACCAGAAACGTCCAGGCGTCTTCGCCCGCCCTGCTCACAGGCCCGCCGTTGATGGAGCGGGAGAGTTTTTGCGCATATTCCTCAAGGCTCAGGCTCTTGTCACGCTCGGCAATGTTGAGGGTGAAAAAGTGGTCTTCATCGTCCACCACAAAAACAGCCCCGTCGCGCGTCATAAAATGGCAGGCATCGGGAATGTCGGCGCTTATGAAGGCCAGATCGTAGGTTTTGGCGGCAGCAGGAGCAGCAAAAACGGTCAGGCACAAAGCCAGCAGACAAAAAACAAAACGCGGGTACATCATGACTCTCCAGGCACGGCCGCACGGGCCGTGTTACAGTCCTCGACTGTTTCTAAAAAAGTGAAGCAACGCCGCCAGACGGGATAGATCAGCGTTTCCCCAGAGCAGATTAGCTTTGAGAATGTACATTCTCAAAGTTTAAGCCACGCATCGCTTCGATGCTTAACC
>CAJMLK010000020.1 GCA_905214305.1 uncultured bacterium | reverse complement strand
CAGAAAACCTCCAGCTTCGAGGCTAGGAGGGTGAACAACGTGTTGACACTCTACAGTTAGAACATGCAACTTTTTTCAAAGTCGAAATGCTCTGAACAGCCAATGGCGACAAGAGATTTCTCCCCTGCCGCCATTGCCGTTGCAGTATAAAAACTTCCGTCAACCATGTGGCGCAGCGCACCTGATCATGTCCATTCAAGCAGGCGCTTTTGCCCGGTCAGCGAACGAAGGTAGGTGGCGTCCTGCCCGACTTCGAGGCAGCCCAGGTATTCTCCCTGCCTGTCTCGCAAGGCAAGGTACTGGATGTGAATGAACTTTCCACCGAGTTCGAGCCAGAATTCCGCCTTGTCCCGTTCACCCTTTTTAAAGGCTTCCAATATTTCCGTAACCATGTGAACGGACTTGGAAGGATGGCAGTTTTTCACCTCACGCCCGATGACGGCGGCGCTTCTGGGAAAAATGCGGTGCACGCTGTCAGAATAGTAGGCGACGCGGTCGTCGGCATCCACAAAGCTGATGTCTACAGGCAGATTGCAAAGGATGGCGTCCACCACCTGTTGCGGCAAGCGGCCGGTGGAAAGGTCTACAAGCCCTGTCTGACCTGTTTCACTGCCCCCGGAGGGCGCTTCCGGGGCTGCCCATTGGTCGCCCGGCACAACATCAAAGGAATAGCCGATTTCATCGTCCCCCCTGCGGCAGCGCCCCCAGTCATCGTCGGTCAACAGCTGAAGGCTCATGGGGAAGAGGATATTTTCTTCCTTGCGGAACATCTCATCAACTTCGTCCACAAGCGCTTTCACAGCCGCGACAACGCCGTTTCTGTCGCCCGTATCAAACTGCTCCTGCGCCTGACGGAACAGGCGCCTGATATCGTCGTGCACTTCCCACATGACCTTGCCGGGGGCACTCAGATCGTGCTGCTCAAGCAAAGGAAACAGCTGGTTTTCCTTCCGGACGTAATGGGTCTGGATGTCGGCCAGACCCAGAGTCAGCGACTTGAGCCTGCCCGCAGTAAAAGGCCACGAATTTTCACCGTCTTCACCGGAAACCAGCGCAAGAGCGTCTTTGATTTCAGCCGTGATTTTTTTGGCCTGTGCGTTTTCCTTGAGATAGGTGTCCACCGGATGCCCGGCCGGAACCTGTGGCATCGCCTGTCCCTCCAGCGCGTTTTGAAACAGCGCCGCATGCAAGTGACACATTTTCTTTATTTCCGTTTCCGGCATGCCTTCATCAACAAGGCTCTGCTCAAGGGAGGCAATTTCTTCAGGGCTGATATCGCCCACGGTTTTGTTGAATTTTTCCTGCAGGGCCGCAAACTCCACACCGTCATGCAGCTCCCTGATGATTTCCTTAAGCTGGGCCAGACGCTGTTCACGCGATGCCGTGCCTGAAGGTTGCGCCTGCTGCACCTCGGGCGGTGATATTTCTACCGGCTGGCCCGTTTGAGCCATGATCTCGCCTGCAATGAACAGGAGCAGGGAAAGCACGCCTTCATTGCCCATTCCGGCGGCTTTTTCAATTGTGGCAATGCGCCCGACAGTCTGCCGCAAAAGCGGATTTTTCAGCTTTTCGAAGCTGCTGTTATGCTGTGCCAGCGATTCTATCAAAAAAGGATATTCGCTCGTCAGAGAGTGAATGGTCGTATCTTTTGTGAGCAACATAGTCACCTCGAACGTTTATGTGCTTGCGCGCGGCAATGCAGGCTCATGCCAGAGTGGTGGCTCTGGATGAAAGCCAGAGCATTTATACTTTGAACTTGCCTTGCCGACTGCGTGAGCAGGCGCCCGCAACGCACCCAAGCGCACTCATGCGCAATTTTTGCGCGGTGACTCGCCGAAGCGGGCGTCTTGGAGGCATTGGGGATGGGCATCCTCAATGCGAAAATGCTCTACCTCTAGATCGGCGGCGTAATGGTCACCAGCAGGCGCATGCGTGACACGGCCTCAACACCATGCGGTTCGCGGATTTCAGACACAAGAATATCCCCAGCCCTGGCGGGCAGCTTTACATCGTCTGCCCCGAGAAAAAATCCCTCTCCTTCCAGCACCTGTATGGACAGTTCGCCGTCCAGATCATGCGAGTGGACAGGAAAAGTCACCCCGGCATCCAGATTGAAATTTATCATCTTGAAATACGGCGAATCCTCCACAAGAAAAAAACGCTTCATGGCATTGGCAGAAAACTCTCTTGTTGATTCAAGCTGCAGTATCTTCATGGCTTTTCCTTCGCCCTGACGGCTGTTGCATGTTATGATCACGCTTGTCATCTTTGCTATACACAGACGGATCATCTGATTCTGTGAGCATGCGCACAATTAATGAAAACTTTTTTCACTCCGTAGTATTACGATATGCTGCGTCACTTCATTGTCAATAACCAAAAGATGTATTGGCGATTTCATCAGGCAATGGTCATGGCCGCGACAATAGGAGCCGACCGCCCCAAGCAGTTTAAGTGCAACTGGAACATGTTGTTACGCGCAAAGTGTAATGTTTGAAAATTGTGCACGGCATTTTCAACGGCGCAACACTTTTCAGGCTGCAGTACAGAAAGCCCCCTGCCGGATGTTGATATCCGAACAGGGGGTATGCCGATAATCCGGCAAAACACACAGCAGACTAGCCCGCAATGCCAGGTTTAAACGGCTACATGGGATAGTATTTTCCCGTACAGGAAAGGACATCAATGGCAATGACGCCCGTCATTTTGAGCATGGGGTCAGGGTATGACCGGCCGGTGTGATGCGGCGCATATTTGGCCACAAAAGCGTCAAGAACGGCGACCTTCAGTGCGGGATCATCGATCAGTGCGGCATTTCCTCGTATAATGACGCTTTCATAGCTGGTGTTGGTATCGCAGGGCAGTTTGTCGTCCTGCACAAGGCCGAGCATCCTTTCCACCTCAAAGCCCACGCGGGAATCATTTTTCATGTTGTTCAGCTTCTCGCCCACGGCCAGACCGTGGATGAAGATTCTGCCCTGCAAAAAAACAAAATGCACCGGAGTGATATAGGGAAAACCATCCGCCCCGCTGCTGGCTATTCTGCCCACTGCTTCCGTTGCGAGCAGATCGTGCACCTTTTCTTCAGCCAAAGGATACTTCTTCATTCTTGCCTGCATAATTCCCCTCGGTTATGATATTTGACCCTCTGCATAACAGAAAATATCTGCTGCTGAACAGGGACAGTTTTACTTTTTCTGAGCTGACGCTTTGCGCCCTTCAGTGGAAAACATTATCCACGCCTTTATGCGCTGCGCAAGGCACGGCGCTTGCGCGCCGGAGGAAAAATCATGCTGTATCTCAATGCTGGCGATAGCATGCCCCTCTATCAGCAGCTTTACGAACAGATCAAAAACGAAATCCTTGCCGGAGCGATGATCGCTGACGACAGACTGCCGTCCATCCGCGCTCTGGCAAAGGAACTGCAGCTTGGCAAGAATACGGTTGAAAATGCCTATGCACAGCTTGTTCTCGAGGGATATGTGCGCGTTCGCCCCGGCAGCGGCTACAAGGTTAACCCCGTATACAGCGACATGCATGTTGCCAGCCCCCTTCCCTTTGCTGACCGCGCGGACATATGCGAAAAAAATCCGACATCCCGGCAATGCATCGATTACGATTTCAATTACGAAAATCTGGATGCTTCAATCTTCCCTGCTGTGGTGTGGCGAAGGCTGACGGGGGACATTTTGTCTTCTCTGCGCACAGGCAGCGGCCAGACCGCAGACATGCATGCCTACACAGATGCCTGCGGCAGCCCGGCCCTGCGCAGCGAGCTGGCGTCATATCTTTATCGCAGCCGCGGCGTTTGCTGCACCGCTGAACAGGTGGTCATATGCAGTGGCCTGCAACCCTCGATCATTGCCGTCATGCGCCTGCTTCGGGATGAATGCACGTTTGTTGCCATTGAAGACCCGGGCTACGCAGGCGCCAGAGCGGCCTACGAATTCTGCAACGCTGTGACGCTTCCTGTTCCGGTAAAAACTGATGGTATCGACATAGAAAGCCTTGCTGCGTCACCTGCCACCCTTGTTCATATCGCCCCGTCGCACCAGTTTCCTGCAGGAGTTGTCATGCCCATTGGCAGGCGTGTAAAACTTCTGGAATGGGCAATGAAAAACAGCGCCTTTATTGTAGAAGACGATTATGACAGCGAACTGCGCTATAACGGCAGGCCGGTTCCTTCGCTCCAGTCCATCGACGAGAACGGCCGGGTTATCTATATGGGTACTTTTTCCAAGGTGCTTTCGCCAGGCATGCGCATGTCTTACATGGTGCTTCCCCGCCTGCTTGCAGACAGGTTCCGCACTGTTTTTTCCGGTTTCCAATGCACCGTTCCCTGGCTTGAACAGGCGGTACTGAGCCGTTTCATGAAACTGGGATACTGGGAAAAGCATTTAAGAAAAATCTGTCTGCTCAAGAAAAAAAAGCACGATCTTTTTGTGCATACGGTTGATCGACTGTTCGGCAAACACGTGCGTATACACGGCCATAATGCTGGCCTGCACCTTTTGCTGGAATTTCCCACAGGGCCGGACGAGGCGATCCTTGCAGAAAAAGCCGCTGCTTGCGGCGTGCGTGTATACCCTGCTTCGCCGTTTTGGCAGGACAAGACACGCTGCCCTGCCAACTGTCTGTTTCTGGGCTATGGCACACTGCCGGAAGCAGACATGGTCGCGGCTTTGGAGCGGCTGAAAAACGCATGGTTTTGACCTTGCCCCAAACAGGAATTACATCTTGAAAACGGGCAAGACGCGTGCGTATGCCCGTGCTATGGCTTGGAACAGCGAGGCGCTGATATGACAGAGCTTTCTGATGCCACCATGTGGCAGGCATTGTGTGACTGTGATCCGGCTTATGACGGACGGTTTTTTTATGCCGTAAAAACCGTGGGCGCGTACTGCCGCCCCTCATGCAGGTCACGAACACCACTGCGTAAAAATGTTTTATACTTTCACACGGCTGATGAGGCCGAACGGGCCGGGCTTCGGCCTTGCAAGCGCTGCCGTCCCGACCTGAAAACATATGATCCGGCCGCAATGCTTGCCGAACAGGCCAAAAGCCTCATTGACAGTCACTTTGAAAGCCGTGTCCGCCTTAAAGCCAAACTTGAACGACTTGGGGTGTCGCAAAGTCATCTGGCAGTCATTTTCCGGCAGCAGTACGGCCAAACCCCGGCGCAGTATCTCGGGCTGGTCAGGGAGCGGCAAAGCCGCGCACTGCTGGAAAAGACAGCCATGCCCATTACAGACATTGCCGCGGCCATCGGCTTTGAAAGTCTGGCGTCATTTTATGCTTTTTTCAGAAAGCAGACAGGCACAAGCCCCGCCAAATACCGTCGGCAGTGGCAATGCTCTTCACGTGCAGGGTAACGCATATGTTGGCACTATCTTATTATTGTGTTCGTCTTGCCTCACCACACTGCAAAAGCCGCTTCAGGCGCAACGCACCGGCAAATCGGAGCCGCCCATGACAAATTTATGGTTTTATGACTGCCCCATCGGCAAGATCGGCATAGCTGAAAAAGACAATGCCATCTGCGGGGTCTTTTTCAGCACAGAGCCTCCGCCCGAGGGTTTTACGCTACAAAAAAGGCCGGTTATTGAGCGGGCGGGATGCCAGCTTGCGGAATACTTCGCAGGCACGAGAAAGGAATTTGACGTGCCCCTGAATCTTGGCGGCACAACGTTTCAGGCTACCGTCTGGCAGGCACTGCAGACCATCCCGGCTGGTGAAACGCGCAGCTATAAAGACATCGCCGTCATGATCGGCAAGCCCGGCGGCAGCCGAGCAGTCGGCATGGCGAACAATCGCAATCCGGTAGCTATCATCGTTCCCTGTCATCGTGTCATCGGGCATGACGGCAGCCTTACCGGATATGCGGGTGGCCTTGACGTCAAGCAGTGGCTGCTGGAGCATGAAAAAAGATGGCAAGCAGAGAAGGCCCATGCACAATACACCTTGTTTTGAGTACGGCGAAAAAGAAAAGTCATGGCTCAGGTCGCGTGATCCGATTCTTGCCGCCGCCATGGACGAAATCGGTCACATCCGGCGCGAAATCACCCCCGACCTTTTCAGCGCGCTTTTAAATTCCATCGTGGGGCAGCAGATATCAACAAAAGCCCAGGCCACCGTCTGGAGGCGAATGCGGGAGCAGTTCTGCCCCCTGACCCCGGAAAACCTCATGACCATAAGCGCGGAGAGCTTGCAAAGCTGCGGCATATCCATGCGCAAGGCCATGTATATAAAAGATATTGCCGAGGCTGCCCTTGATGGAAGTCTTGACCTTGAGCGCCTGCCATCCATGACAGATGAGGAAGTTTGCGCACATTTGGTGCAGCTGAAGGGCATAGGCCTGTGGACTGCAGAAATGATCATGATTTTTTCCATGCAGCGACCGGACATCCTGAGCCGGGACGATCTGGCAATCCAGCGTGGTCTGCGCATGCTGTACAGGCATCGTCAGATTACCCCCGCCCTTTTTGCCAGATATAAAAAGCGCTATTCCCCTCATGCCACCACTGCCGCCCTGTACCTGTGGGCCATTGCGGGTGGGGCCTGCGCCAGCCTCAAAGACTGTGCTCCACAGAAAAAGAAAAGCAAAACGTCAACAAAGCTGCCGGTCAAAGCGCAGAAAAAGCAGGAAGCGCGGTGAGCGTGTCTGTGGCATGCCGTTACACCGCCTGAACTCATGCACACCACGGCGATGCCGGCCGTAACGCCGAGGAAGCTACGTGGCAAAGCGGCAGCGGCTTGTCCGTCAGGCAGATATTTCAGGCGGTGAACGCTCCGGTGGGCTGTTTCCTGAACAGGGGCGGGCCGCAACGGACCATGCCCGGAGCGGCCCGCACAAGAAACAGCGGAACTCTTATTTTCCTTCGGCAACAGGCGGTTGCCTACCAGCCATTGTGATGAACCTTGTCTTCGCGATAGCGGTCAGCTTCGCCAAAAGGCTGTGCCGGATGGCCCGCCACAACCAGCGCCAGAATGTTGATGTTCGCAGGGATTCTCAGCAACTGGCGGACAGGCTCTACCCTGTCTTCAAGCGGATGCATGCCGCACCACACCGTGCCGATATTCTTGCCGCGCGCGGCCAGCAGCATGTTTTCCAGCGCGGCCGTACAATCCTGCTGCCAGTAGCGCGGTTCCTTGGCCTCGGCGGGATCGGCGCAGACAACAATGGCAAGGGGAGCTTCGGCGGCCATCTTGGCATAGGGATGACGGTCGGCTATTTCCGCCAGCAGGGCCTTGTCGCGCACAACAACAAAATGCCAGGGCTGGCGGTTATGGGCACTGGGCGCAGCCATTGCTGCCCTCAGCATGATTTCAAGGTCAGCGTCGCTCACATCTTCGGAAGTGAACTTGCGGATGCTGCGGCGTGTAAAAAGGGCTTCAAAAATATCCATATGGCACTCTCCTGAAAAAGAACTGACTCACCACTCCAGTATGCATCAGAACGCGTAAAAGAAAAAGCAGGCATATACCTTATCATGCCGCATGCCGCAGCATTAGCGCATGCGCACGGCTTTTCCCGTCACTCCCCTGACCGGCTTCAGGCATGGCAGGCCAATAATGCCACTCAGCCCCCTGCGCACATATCCTGACTGGCATGCATCCGCCAGACGCCACAGGGGCAAACTGCCGCGCAGATGCCGCAGCCAATGCAGCGCGCGGGATCGGCCGCATAGTCAAAACCTTCATTCACCTGTTTGCGGCGAATTGCTTTCTGTGGGCATGATTTGATGCATATCTTGCAGTCACGGCACAGCCCCGGAGCAGAACTCGCGGGGGAATCCCCCCCGGCATGGCCCCTGTTTTCCCATACCGGCACGCGCAGGCGGTAATCGCCCACGGCGACAAGCCCGTTGACGGCGAAGTCATCTGGGGCCACATCACTGAAAATGCCGTTCTTGATCCATTCCTCGGCGCGGAATTGCGCCATCTTCTGGGCGCCTTTGTGCTCGTGCTGCTCTTGCGGCACTGGAACAATTTTTTTCCAGTGTTTCCATACAGAAAGTTCTTTGTGCAGCTGCGGCTTGTCAATGGCGGCAAGAAAAGACTCCAGCCCCGCCTCAAGCCACGCAAGGTCCTGGCCGGTCAAGGCGCTTACGCGCACATCCGGCGAAAGATTGCCCACAGGGCCACGAAAATAGACAGTGCCGCCCACCATGCCCACACAGGGCCGTTCACCGAGAATGGACGGCATGGTCTGGCTTTCGTAGCCGCAAACCACAGCCCGTCCGCCCCCCATGAATTCAAAGGAAAAGCTGCCCACACTTTTGAGCACCCACAGTTCCGGCGGCTCATACATGGGGTCGTGCTTCATCAGCGAGCCGGAGCGTGTGCCCGCCCGCCCGCCGATGTAGATCACCCCCGCAGCCGCACAATGCCCCGCGGTGTCGCCCGCATCACCGCGAACTGTAATGCGTCCGCCTGCGTTGAGCCAGCCGACATCCGCGGCGGCAGATCCTTCAACCAGCACTTCTGTATCAGGCAGACACATGGACCCTACGCGCTGGCCGGGATTGCTCACGGTAAACATGAGCTTTTTGCCGTCCCTGTTCCATAGTGGGCCACCAATATCGTGCTGGCCCGATGCCTCTATATGAAAAACCGTCTCACCCCTGTCCACTGCGTCTTCAATTGCCAGCAGCAAATCCTGCGTGGACATGCGTTCGTGATTGTGCAGCGTGTTCATTCGCAACATACAGTTATCCTTTTACTGTAAACTAGCAGGCATACTGAATGCCAAGCTTGTCGGCAACGGCCCTGTCTGTCGTTACCAGTGCATCCGACCGCCCTACCGGCATGGAGCTGTTGCCCACAGGGGCCAGCAGCTTGCGCAGTTCGGCGTCAAAGGCCAGCATGTAATCCACAATGCCTTGAGCGCCCTTGTCCACATCCAGCCGTCTGACCAGACGCGGATCCTGTGTGCAGATACCGGTGGGGCATCTGCCCGTATTGCAGGCGTTGCAGCGGCCGTGCTCATTGCCGACACAGCCGAGCAGCTGAATGAGAACTTTGCCGACGATAACCCCGTTGGCTCCAAGGCAGATCATTTTAAAGGCGTCAGCCGCGGCATTGCCCGAAAGGCCGATGCCGCCGCCAGCCCACAGGGGAATCTGCCCCTGAAGTCCCTGGGCCACGGCGGCCTGATAGCAATCGCGCAGCTTGGAGACAATGGGATGGCCCGTATGATCGAGAGAAACCTCATTGGCCGCACCGGTTCCGCCCTGGATGCCGTCAAGAAAGAAACCGCCGCAGATTCTGTAGGGATCGCGCAACAGGTTGTTATAGACAGAAACGGATGTGGCCGAAGCCGCGCACTTGATTGCCACAGGGACGCGAAAGCCAAAGGCGGCGTTGAGAGAAAGATGCATCTTCTGCACAGACTCTTCAATGGAGTAAAGCCCCTGATGGTTGGGCGGAGAATGCAGCGTAGTTCGTGGAACGCCGCGTATGGCCTGAATATGTGGCGCCACCTTGGCCGCTGGCAGCAGGCCGCCGTCACCGGGTTTTGCCCCCTGCCCTATTTTGATGAGCACTCCGGCCGGATCGACCTTCATGTGGGGCATGGCCCTGATGATGCGGTTCCAGCCGAAATGCCCCGATGCTATTTGCAGGATCATGTATTTCAGCTGTTCTGATTCCAGAAGCCTGCCGGGCATGCCCCCTTCGCCCGAGCACATGCGCACCGGCATGCCGCACTTTTCGTTAAGGTAGGCCGTAGCAAGGGCAATTGCTTCCCAGGCCCGCGTGGACAAGGCCCCGATGCTCATATCACTGAACAGGAGTGGATAAATCCAGTTCACCGTGGGCGCTCGCCCAGCAGGGACAAGACTTGTTCCCTCGATCCTGAGCGGCAGATCCCCGGCAGGCAGAACGCGTCCCAGAGGTGCGCGCATGTCAAAGGTGTGCCGTTCCGAATCAAGGGCGGGGTCCGTCATCTGGCTGATGCGTCCGACAACGAGAGAATCAAGGGTGCGCGGCATGGCAAGGTTGCTCCGTCCGCCGCGCTTTATGGGGCCATGCTCACGCGCCAGAAAGCCCACACGCTGATCGGCATTGCGCACGGGGCGTATGGCTGCGGTGGGGCAGCTTTTTTCGCACATGCCGCACCCAACGCAGGCATGCCGGATTGAGGACTTTTGCATGATGAAAAAAGGAGCGCCATCATCCTGCGCAGGACCCACGGCCGGGCGCAACACGGCACGGCGACGCAGCCGGGCCGGCTCAATGGCCGCAAAGGTGCAGGCAGCCACGCAGGAGCCGCATCCGATACACATGTCCGGCCTGAACTCTATCTTCCAGAACAGGTCGTTGACACTGATGTCCTGAGTTTTTACTGATTCCATCGCTGCACCGCCAGATCATTGTCCACGACCACCATTTCCCGCTCATGCGGATAGATATCTTCTGCCACGTTGCGGTCGGGCAAAATTGCATTCAGCCCGCAGACCTCGGAGGCGATTGCCACCATGTTCCCATGGCGTCCCACAACAAGGGGCCGCAATTTTTTTGAATCGCAGCAGGTCATCAGGCTTCCGTCCGGCAAAAGAGCGATAATGGCATTGGGACCATTGATTTCAAGATGGGCCAGAGATTCCCGTATAAGGGTAAGCACCTTGCCGTCAGGGCGCTGTTCCGCTTCCGCAAAAGGCAGGGGTGTAATCACGTGTTTGAAGTATTTTATGGGCCACTCAAGCTCATGCAGCACATAGTGCAGGGTGTACAGCAACGTCTGCGAATCGGATTCAAAGCCTGCATAACCTCTGTGCAAGGCGCTCTGAAGCTCTTTGTTTCTGGTAAAAAATGTGTTTTCACCATTGGCGCATACAGTATGGCCCTGAAGAAAAAAGGGATGCGCCGCATAGCGCACAATGTCATAATTGGTGTTCTGGCGGCACTGAACAACAATATTTCTGGCGGTAAGGCGTTCATCATCATTCCAGAGACGAAAGTAGGTGGCGATATCTGCCGGATCACCGATTTCTTTCAGTGTCAGGGTATCAGGCCAGAATGAGTAGACAAAGCCCGCATGGTTTTTTTCCAGCAAGGCCCGCAGCTCAAGCCGTGTATCAAGCAGCAGGTCTTCACGCTCTTTTTGTTTGCGGTAGCGGTATATCTCTGGATAATCATAGTTTCTGAATACATAGCGCGGCATGGCCTCAATTTTAAGACCCGGTTGCCTGTCTACGTCAGGAACCCACTGAGCCACCTGAACAAAGCCCTTTTTTTCCATAAAATCATTGGCAAGCTGCACACCCTGCGGTGTACAGGCCAGTGAAAGCAGGGGCTTGTTCTTGTAATGGCTGAATACCCCTTCCAAATCCTGCATGATCATGGCAAAGCCGGAATTGTCGTGACCTTCCTGCTGCGGCAGCATGAGATTGAGTGCCACAGAGGGAGGGACCGGCATTCCGCTTTTGATAGCGCCGATTCTGCACATGGTTGTAACCTCGATAATAAGCGTCGCGAAAAGACCGGCCCGCAATACGCGGCAGCCGCAACGCTGATGTGTACGCACGATGGATGATCAGTGTGAAAACCCTGTGAAGCGCATGGCGCTGCCGCAAGGCTGTGAGCGAATTTGCTGGTTGTTACGGCTGCTGACAGCCGGGCAATCCTGACGGATTGCCGAAACCATGCTGGCGGATAGTTTCGGTCACGATAAGGGGGGGGAAGAAAAGATTGCTACAAACTGCTCCGACAGGCAAGAATTTATCTTCAAAAAAAATGAAAAGTTTAACCTCCCTGAATAATTTAAATTCATCTTGGTTCATCAAGACATGCAACAGCATGACAAGGCCACGACACGCCGCGCGGCGGGTGCAGCCACTGCCGCGTGACTGAATTCCCGATGAAACTGGGCCGGTTTTCTCTTGACCCGGCTTATGAGTACCAGAAGCATCAGGCCGCCTGTCAGGGCAACTTCAAAGTAAGATTGCTCGAACAGGCGGCCTGATGCTTCAATGCCCGGAATGCTCAAAGATGCTCAGGGAAAAAGCTGCTTGCCACAGCCGGGGCTTATTCTTCGCTTTTTGTCTGCATGGTTTTGACGTCATCGATAGCCTTTTGCAGCCGGTCTGCCGGCAAGGCGGCAAGGGCTGCCACCACGCCCTGATCAAAGCCATGATCGCGCCTGAGCAGGGCAATGGCCTCATCAGTTTCCATGCCTGCGCGGTATGAGCGGGAACTGACCATGGCGCAAAAGGCGTTAACAACGGCCAGAATGCGCGCATTGGGCGTAATGGCATCTCCGCTGAGCTTGCGGGGCTGCCCTGTGCCGTCGAGTCTCTCGCCCATCTGGTATACAGCATCGGGAACCGGCAGACCAAAACGCAGATCGCACAAGGCCCTGTAAGCATACTCGGGAGCGCGCATGACTTCGTTTTGCTCTTCCGGCGTGAGCTTTCCTGTCTTGCTCAGCAGGTGGTGCGGCACAAATATTTTGCCCACCTGTGAAAGCCGGGCGGCAATCCGCAACGTTTCTTTATCCTTGTCAGAAAGCTCAAGGCTTTCGGCAAGCAGATCCACAACCTGCTCCATCTTTTGTGAATGGCCGATAAGGTTGACGTCCACACTCTCAATGGCGCGTACAAGGGCCGCAATACTGCTGGCCTGACGTTCGCGGGCGGCCTCCGCCCGGCGGCGAAATTCCGTAATGTCCTGAAAAATGCCAACGCATCCGCCCGGTTCGGCAGCTTCTTCCATCAACCTGTCTTCAAAAGGAAAAAGCGTTACGCGATACAGGCGCTCTTCTCTGGATTGGCCCAGAGAAAGTTCAAGGCTTCCTTCAACGTTTTCCTTGACGACTTTTCGCATGCCGTCCAGAAGCGTTTTTGCGGCCGATTCGGGCAAGGCGTTGCAAAGATTGCTGCCCACAAGTTCTGCTTCGCTTTTTCCGGTCATGGCGGTGAAAGCCGGGTTATACATCTGCAGCTGCCCACGGCTGTCGGCAAGCATAAGGCCTGCCTGAAGGGAAGCATTCACGCTGTCAAGCATGAGCTTTTGCTGCTTGATAAGCGCATAGAGCCGCTGAAAATGTCTGGCAGTGGCTCGATACGAACGCCCCGCGATGCTGGCCCACACAAAGGCCATCAGCAGAGCTGCGCCCAGACTGCCGAGAATGCCCAGACCATATATTTGCCGCTTCTGGCTTTCCAGAAAGAAATCAACAATGCCGGCACGCACTTCAACCACAACCCACCAGTTGAAAGCGCTTACATAGCTTCCCAGTGAATATACTTCACCCTGCTCTGCAACACCCTGTCTGCGCTGGAAGGCCAGATTGCCCTCTTTCAGTTCGACCGAGGTCGGGCCCAGTTCCGCCTTGCCGTCGCGCAGGCTTATTGCCTGCATGCCTTTATCATTCTCCTGCACAATGGATGGGCGAATGTCGCGATACTGCTCCTGTCCCAGCGCCAGAAAAGAAACCAGCGCCCTGTCCACAGGAACGGTAGCCAGCAGCGCTGCCACCGGCACGGTGCTGCCCTGCCCGAGCACCTCATAAAGAGGGTCGGCAAGATCCATGACAAGCTCTTGCCCAACAGTACGCACCGGGCCAAAAACAATGGATTTTCCTGAGGTGGCCCTGCGCACCATGTCTGCCTGCGCTTCCGTGAGGGGCTCAGCATGTTCCTGCATGATCAGCGACTGGCCGTCAGGCAAAACAATACGGGCTGCTGTCCATTGCCTGCTCTTTGCAAAGTCCTGAAGCAGGTCTTGCATGTATGGCAACTGTTCGGCCAGCGAGCGCAGGGCTTCGCTGCTGCTGGCCGGGGCATCAAGCCCGACAAGCCGGGCAGCGCCGTCAGGCCCAAGATTGCGCACATCCACAGCATACAGGCGGAACATCTCTGCAGTACTGACAAAACGTGCCTGTTCCACAAGGTTGTTATGCCATGTGCGGACAACCTCAAGAGATTTTTCCAGCCAGACCTGCTCTATCTCTCTCTGGTTGTGCAGAACATCCTGCGTGGCATATTTGATCTGCAAGGCACAAAGCACGTAGGCAACTGAGGCCGTCACCAGAAAAAGCGCCAAACTTACGGCAGCAATTGCTGCTTTTCTCAGCCGGTATTTGCCGACGACACTTTGGACATCCATCTCTTGAATTTTCATAAATTTTCCTACTTCAGCTTGCGCCCTTTGAGATGCGCCCAGCGGCCAAATTCGTTGACCGAGTACTGTGGACTGTACTGCCTGATCCTGCTGTGCGACAAGACAGTATTACTAAGATTATCAAGTATGTATGCGTCACCATTCAGATAGACGGCCAAAACGGCGTGCGCCAGGTTTCGCAACGTGTCGCGCACAACCACTATACGCATATTTTCAGCCGGGATGCCCAGTTCTTTGAGGGTGAAATATTTGACGATGGCATAGTCTTCACAGTCGCCTGACTTTCTCAAGAATTCAGCCGGGATGGCCCAATAGTCCTCTACGCCCCAATTGCTGATGTCTTCCTTGTAGGGCCAGGTATTCCAGAAGCCGTTAACATAGCGCAAAAGCTCCATAGGGCTTTTACCCTGGGCATTTTTCTTAAAGCTGTCCCATGTAACCGATTTTTTAAAATACTTTCCGGGAATAAAGATCGGATCTTTTTTATTGCGCTTAAGGACATCAAGCCAGCCCGGCAATGAAGATAAAGGGCGCTTAAACTCCACTGTACCAAAAAGATGCAGCTTGGAGCCTGACGAAGTGGAGTTTGGCGCAGCGCTTGCCTGTGTGGCGCTGCTTTCTTCGGCAGATGATTTGGCCGCAAGCTCGACGGGCTGGGAAAGTTCTTCTGCTCCGTCAGCGTCATCAGGGGCATTGGCTGCATCCCCTTGAACCGGGGCGCTGTCTCCTTGAACCGGAGTGGCGTCATTATCGGACTGCGCAGCGCGGTCAGGCGTCTCGGATTCGGCTGCTGTAGCAAGCGGCTGCGGAGGGGCTGCGGCGTCTTCCAGAGATGCCGGTTTTACATCGTCCACAGAGTCCAGACCGGCAGAAAGAGGACGCTCCGGAGCAACAGCGTCGCCAATGGGCTTGCCGGCGGCTATTTCGGCGCGGTAGTCCTGCTCGGCTCTGGCAGTGGCAGGCGCAACATGCCGCCAGGCCAGCGCAGACAGAAAAAAGACCACCGCCACAAGCAGTGTGATGAGAATTGAGGCGCGTAATATACGGGAATGCTTCATGAATGAATTGTCACAATGCGTTGCGGAAGGATATTGGCATGCGTTCTTACTAGCACACGCTACCACTCGTCGCGGCCAGACACAAGTATCTGTGCTTCATGCCTGTGCCTGCCAAAGAATTTCGTGTGGGGTTTGCCCTGCTGCTGGACGTTTCTCCCCGCTGTGGTATACCCCCCAAGGACTGGCCGACCGTTGCGGCAAGCCGCATGACAGGCATGTCCGGCAAACAGCGTAAAGCCACGCACCTCGGCATTGCACGCCTGAGCATTGCACGCCTGGGGGCACTGCGGGCAAGCCCGTACAGCACGTTTGCATATCCTTTGGAGCAATTTCACCCTGTTGCCTGAAAAGGAACTTGAGGCCGGGCTAACGTGCTGCCCTGCATGGCGTATTTTTTGTAGCAGGCCATGCCGGAAAAAATATCTGCGCGGGGCACAAATATTTTTTTCTCTGGCCGGTTTACGGGCCTGAAAAGCCTTGTCAGACGCCGCAATTTTGGATTACTTAGTAACCCGCCCCAAAAACAGGACTGTCTTTTCAGGACAGCTTCCTGACCATCGCCACAAGGAGAGCGACAATGTCCTATGTACAGCGTGTAGTGAGTAATCTTCAAGATAAATACGCCTACGAACCCATCTTCCTGCAAGCTGTACAAGAGGTGCTACAAAGCCTACAGCCCGTGCTGGACAAAAATCCGCAGTACGAACGCTACAAGATTCTTGAACGCATTGTAGAACCTGAACGCACCATATCATTTCGCGTTCAGTGGGTTGACGATAAAGGGCAGATTCAGGTTAACAAGGGTTTTCGTGTTCAATACAATTCCGCCATTGGCCCCTACAAGGGCGGCCTGCGTTTTCACCCGAGCGTCAATCAGGGTATTCTGAAATTTCTCGGCTTTGAGCAGATTTTCAAAAACTCCCTCACCGGCCTCGCCATTGGCGGCGGCAAGGGCGGGGCGGACTTTGACCCCAAGGGCAAGTCTGAAATGGAAGTCATGCGCTTTTGCCAGGCCTTCATGAGCGAACTTTACCGCCATATCGGGGCCACCGTTGACGTTCCTGCCGGGGACATCGGCGTCGGCGGACGCGAGGTGGGCTATCTTTTCGGCCAGTACAAACGCCTTACCCAGAGCTATGAAGGCGTACTGACCGGGAAAAACCTGCTGTTCGGCGGCTCCCTTGCCCGTACCGAGGCCACCGGCTATGGCGCCGTATACTTTGCCCAGAGCATGCTCGAAGGCAAAGGCCAGAACCTTGAAGGCAAAAAATGCACGGTTTCCGGCGCCGGCAACGTGGCCATCTATTGCTGCGAAAAGCTCTATCAGGTAGGGGCCACCCCGCTTACCGTTTCCGACTCGCGCGGCATGATCTATGACGCTGAAGGCATCAAGCTCGATGTCCTCAAGCAGATCAAGGAAGTGGAGCGCGAATCCCTCACCCGCTACGCCGACCTGGTTTCTTCCGCTGTGTATACACCGGTGAGTGAATACGCCGACGGCCGCAATGCCGTGTGGTCTGTTCCCTGCGATGCCGCATTCCCCTGCGCGACCCAGAACGAACTGAATCTTGAAGACGCCAGGGTTCTGCTTGCCAACGGTTGCCAGTGTGTGGCCGAAGGGGCCAACATGCCCTCTACCCTTGACGCGGTGCATGCCTTCCTTGAGGCGGGCATCTGTTACGGCCCCGCCAAGGCCGCCAATGCCGGCGGCGTTGCCACCAGCCAGCTTGAAATGGCACAGAATGCCAGCATGCAAAGCTGGTCATTTGAAGAGGTGGACAGCAAACTGCACGAAATCATGCGCAATATCTACATGAGCGCAGCTGAAACTGCCAAAGAATTCGGAGAGCCCGGCAACCTTGTGATGGGCGCCAACATTGCTGGTTTCCGCAAGGTTGCCAACGCGATGGTTGCGCAGGGCGTATAACGGCCAAAAGCCTTTTCTGCCTTGCCTGTAAAAAACCGGAGGCCCTTCAGGGTCTCCGGTTTTTTACAGGCATGCCGCCATCAAACGCACAAGCGTGTCGCAGCTGTGCTCCAGACGGCATCAGGGCGGAACAACCATGCCAACGGCTGTTCCACCCTGAAAGAAACCGTCAGGCTCGAAAAGTCTGCGTGGGGACACCTTTTGCCTCAGCGCCCTCCGCACACGTCGCAAGCGAGCAAAAAGCGATGCCTCAGCACAAATTGCGCAGTCTTTTTATGGCTTCTTCCGTATCTTCGGGCGTGCCGAAGGCCGTCAGGCGCACATATCCCTCGCCTGAAACGCCAAATCCCGCTCCGGGAGTGCAGACCAGCGCCGCCTGTTGCAGCAGCTTGTCAAAGAATCCCCAGGAATCGGTGTCGTCAGGCACGCGCACCCAGATATAGGGTGCATTCACGCCGCCATAGACGTCAAAACCCATTTCATTGGCCGCCGTGCGCAACATGGCGGCATTGCGCAGATAGCCCGCAATAACCCCCATGACTTCCTTTTGTCCCTGCTCGCTGTATACGGCCTCGGCGGCACGCTGCACAACATAGGGGCAACCGTTGTACTTGGTGCACTGACGGCGATTCCAAAGCGCGTTAAGGCTCACCGAACCGTTTTTTCCGTCACTGACGCGCAGAGCCTTGGGCACTACGGTATAGGCGCACCGCAGGCCGGTAAAACCGGCCGTTTTGGAAAAGCTGCGAAACTCCACAGCCACTTCTTCCGCACCTGGTATTTCGTAAATACTGTGGGGAATGTCGGCTTCGGTGATGAAGGCTTCATAGGCTGAGTCATACAGAATGATGCAGCCCTCGCGTCTGGCATAATCCACCCACCCTTGCAGGGTTGCACGTGAAAGCACTGTGCCTGTGGGGTTGTTGGGATAACAGAGGTAGATGATATCAGGCCGGACGGCAGGAAAATCCGGTACGAAATCGTTTTCTTTTACGCACGGCAGATAGACAATCCTGCTCCACTGCCCGTTTTTCATTTCGCCCGAGCGCCCGGCCATGACATTGGAGTCAACGTATACCGGGTACACCGGGTCGGTAACCGCCACGATGCTGTCCTGGGCAAAAAGCTCCTGAAAGTTGCCTACATCAGGCTTTGCGCCATCACTGACGAAGATTTCATCAGGATCAAGGGCAATGCCACGCGCCTTATAGTCATACTGCATGATGATATCACGCAAAAACGCGTAGCCCTGTTCCGGCCCATAACCGTGAAAATGCGCCGCATCTCCCATTTCGTCCACAGCCCTGTGCAGGGCCTGAATAACAGCGGGAACCAGCGGACGTGTAACATCGCCTATACCCAGACTGATAACGCGCCTGTCAGGGTTGGCATCCCTGTAGGCCGAAACCTTGCGGGCGATATCCGCAAAAAGGTAATTGCTCTGAAGCTTAAGAAAATTGCTGTTTATGGTAGTCATGCCATCCTCTTCAATCAGGTTCAGATGTAATATTCTCCGGAAAAGACGGTCACCGCGCCGCCGGTCATATACACATGATTGCTGGCTTCATCCCAGTGGATATGCAAGGAACCGCCCTTAAGTTCAACTTCCACTTCACGCCCGGCATAGCCGTTCAGTACGCAGGCAACGGCAACGGCGCAGGCCCCGGTTCCGCAGGCCAGCGTTTCTCCCGCGCCGCGTTCCCATACGCGCATGCGAACCTTGGTGGAAGATATGACTTCCGCAAACTCCGTATTGGTTCGCTTGGGAAACAGGGGATGGTGCTCAAAGCGCGGCCCGATGCGGGGCAGGTCAAGGTCGTCAATACCCTTCATGAAAATGACGGCATGGGGATTGCCCATGGATATGGCTGTTATTTCATAGAGCTGGCCGTTAACGTCCACAGGGCGGGCCACAAAGCGCTGCTGGCTGCCATCCCCTGATGTTTCGGTAAGCACGGGGATTCTGGCCGGATTCAGCTCAGGCTCACCCATGTCCACCGTGGCCCCGCAAACCTCCCCCGCTTCAAACAAAAGACGCACAATCTTGACGCCTGCGCGGGTTTCAACCGTAATAACGTCTTTGACCTGTATGCCGTGATCATAAACATATTTGCCTACGCAACGCACTGCATTGCCGCACATTTCAGATTCCGAGCCGTCAGCGTTGAACATGCGCATGCGCACGTCCGCCGATGCTGACGGCAAAATAAGAACAAGCCCGTCAGAACCGATGCCGAAATGGCGGTCGCTGATTTTTTTGGCAAGTTCCCCCGGGCTTTCAATACGCTCTTGAAAGCCGTTGATATAAACATAGTCATTGCCGATGCCCTGCATCTTGGTAAAGCGCAATGCCACAGCCATAGTTGCTCCTTTTTCTTCAAGGGCGCTCAGCGCCTCAAAAAAACATCTTTGACAATACGATGTATAAAGAAAGTATTCCGATTCAAATCAAAAGTAAACGCGGCGCACCCGCCCCGCAATGAAAGGCGAAGAGCCGCCAGACTCTCCGCCTTGTGCTCCGGCCAGAGCCGCTCGTTGCGGCAAACGGCTCTGGCCGGAGACTCCCCGCGCCATGCGCAGGGGCTGACGGCATGAAGGCCACGCTCCCCCCCGGGATGAGGCTTCTGCCATCAACATTGAAAAATCTGTGTTTGCTTTGCGCCTCCGCAATGATTCATATTGAAACAGCATTTACTGCCGCAGTGAATTTTTCATGGCGACCCTAATGCGACCACAGCAACTCGGCATATTTGGGCAAAACCCACAGACTGTCGTCAACGAGTCTTTCAAGGTTGTCGGCGTGCTCGCGACAACGGTTCATGGCCGCAAGAACATCATCGCGGGCAGCCTTGGCTTCTTCCAGAATTCCCTTGATGCCCGATGTTTTGGCAAGTGCCTGATCCAGTTCTTCCATGTTGACCTGAAGCGCCGCGAGGTCTGCATGCAACCTGTTAAAGTACCGCTCTTCAGGTGCGGCTCCACTGTCTCCCAGAACAGCGCGAGTCTTGATAACTGCATCGGCCGCTCGCGACTGCGCTTCAAGGCATTGCGGCAAGACAGACGTGCGCAGCATGTCCAGCATCAGGCTGCCTTCAATGCAAATGGTTTTGCAGTAGTTTTCAAGCAGTATTTCCTGACGGGACAGTATTTCTCGTTCTGTCAAAATGCCGTGCCGCAGAAAAACATTCATGACATCAGGATCACTATAGTGTTCAAGTGCTGTTACCGTATTGCTGTGGTTGGGCAGGCCGCGTCTGGCCGCCTCTGTTTTCCACGAGGCCGCATATCCGTTGCCGTTAAAGACGACAGGCATATGCGCCTTGAACATGCGCGGCAGCAATTCCTGAAGTGCGGCATTAAGGTCTGCTCCGGCAGACACGGAGGCTTCCAGCTCGGTAGCGATGTCATCCAGTGCGCAGGCCACCGCAGCATTAAGGACGATATTGACCGGGGCCACCGACTGTGATGAGCCCACCGAACGGAATTCGAACTTGTTGCCCGTAAAGGCAAAAGGACTTGTGCGGTTGCGGTCCGAAAGGTCCACCGGCAGGGGCGGCAACGTTGAAACGCCGACCTCCATAAAGCCGCTTTTTTTACTTTTGTGACCGTGCCCGCTGATGATGCCCTCCAGAACCCCGGTGAGCTGCTCGCCAAGGTAGACGGAAAGAATGGCCGGAGGAGCCTCGTTGGCCCCAAGGCGATGGTCATTGCCCGCGCTTATGGTTCCAAGCCGCAGGGCCGTGCTGTGTTTGTGAACCGCACGCAGAACTGCGGCCAGAAAAACAAGAAACTGCGCGTTGTCCTGTGGTGTTGTTCCGGGGTTGAGCAGGTTCTGGCCGTCAGAATCGCTCATGGACCAGTTATTGTGCTTGCCGCTGCCATTGACACCGGCAAAAGGTTTTTCATGCAACAGGCAGACAAAACCGTGCCTTGCGGCCATATGCCGCATCATGTTCATGGTGAGCATGTTATGGTCGCAGGCAATGTTGGCCTCTTCGTAAACCGGGGCCAGCTCAAACTGCCCTGGAGCCACCTCATTGTGTCTGGTTTTTGCGGGAATGCCCAAAGCCAGCAACTCATTTTCCACATCCTGCATAAAGCTCATTACACGGGCAGGAATTGCGCCGAAGTAATGGTCTTCCATTTCCTGTCCTTTGGCCGAAGGCGCTCCCAGGAGGGTGCGTCCTGCCAGCAGCAGGTCTGGCCGCAGGGCCGCAAGATGCTTGTCCACAAGAAAGTATTCCTGTTCCGGCCCTACCATGGCGCGCACATATGCCGCGGATTCGTTGCCGAACAGGCGAAGTATGCGCATGGCCTGCCGCGACAGGGCAGATATGGAGCGCAGCAACGGGATTTTGCGATCCAGCGCCTCGCCGGAATACGAATAGAAATATGTGGGAATGTGCAACGTTGCCCCGTACGGCGCGGGAATGATAAAAACCGGCACACTGGGGTCCCAGGCGGTATAGCCGCGTGCCTCAAAAGTGGAACGAATGCCGCCCGAAGGAAAGGACGAGGCGTCAGGTTCGCCGCTGATGAGCATCTTGCCCGAAAACTCGCTTATGACCTGCCCATCGGACGTGGGCGACAGAAAAGCGTCGTGCTTTTCGGCCGTAAGTCCGGTCATGGGATGAAACCAGTGTGTGTAGTGGCTAGCGCCATTTTCTATGGCCCAGTCCTTCATGGCATTGGCGACCACATCGGCAATGTCCGGGTTCAGCCGTTCGCCATCCCGAATGGTCTTGACCAGCTTGCTGTAAACGTCCTTTGGCAGGCGCTTGCGCATGGTGGAAAGACCAAAAACATAACGGCCAAAGTTGTCTTCCACGCGGCAGGCGGGTCCTTCCCTGTGGGCAGGAACCACAGGAGCGGTATTTATCGCCATGAATAAAGCTTTTTTGCGGGTGGAACTCATGCCTTTACTCCTTTATCGATTGCATACGTAAAGCTTGTGTTGAAATTTTCTGCCTACAGGGCCGCATCGCCGCGTTGGCCCGTGCGGATGCGCACAGCGTCATCCACCTGACTGATAAAAATCTTTCCGTCACCGACCTGCCCCGTGCGGGCCGTGAGCATTACTGCGTCCACTGCCGACTCAAACATGGCGTCATGCAAAACCACATCAATCTTTATCTTGGGCAGGCAATCCACCTGCATGATGGAGCCACGGTATACCTCGGTGTGGCCGCGCTGCCGCCCGAAACCCCTTATTTCCGTGTAGTTCAGGCCGTGAATGCCCAATTCTGAAAGCACATCTCTGACTTTCTCGAACATGCCGGGACGGATAATTATCTCGATCTTTTTCATGGTACTGCTTCTCCCGGACTACAGATTATAACCGCGTTCATTGTGCTCACCGAGATCAAGCCCGCTGCATTCTTCTTCAGGGGCAACACGCAATCCCACCACGGCATCCACAAGGCGAACGATGATGCGGGTGGCAACGTAAACAAACGCCCATGTTCCGGCGATGGACACAAGCTGTATCCACACCTGCGCTGGATTGCCGTAAAAAAGCCCGTCCACGCCGTTGACCGCAGCACTGGCAAACAGGCCCGTCGCCAGCGCGCCCCAGGTTCCGCCAAGGCCGTGTATGCCCACAACATCAAGGGCATCGTCATAGCCTCCCCGGCTCTTCAGCAATACGCCGCCGTAACACACCATGCCGCCGATAAATCCTATGAGCATGGCCGGCAGCACTTCAACAAAACCCGCACCCGGCGTGATTGCCACAAGCCCCGCCAGCGCGCCGGAAATCGCTCCCAGGCTGGTAGGCTTGCCCGTGTGCTTCCATTCAATGATTATCCAGCCAAGGATGCCGCAGGCCGCTGCCATGTGGGTAGTGACAAGCGCCTGCCCCGCAAGAGTGCCTGCGGCAAGCGCGCTGCCTGCGTTAAAGCCGAACCAGCCGAACCAGAGGATGCCGCCGCCAAGAAGCGTTAACGGCAGATTGTGGGGAGCATGGCCTGATTCGGCTGAAATTCTGGGTCCCAATGCCTGAGCGCAGGCAAGAGCTGCGGCCCCCGAAGACATGTGCACCACTGCTCCACCGGCAAAATCCAGAGCACCCATGCGGCCCATCCATCCGCCGCCCCACACCCAGTGGGCCATGGGGGCGTATACAAAAATCAGCCACAGGGCCGAGAAAAGCAGCATGGCAGAAAAACGCATGCGCTCTGCATAGGCTCCTGAAATCAGGGCCACGGTGAGCACGGCGAACATGCACTGAAAGCCCATAAAGACCGTATGCGGCAACTGTGGGGCCATCGGGGCGGGACTGCCGTTTACCCCGTTGAGCAGGACAAACCTGAAATTTCCCACCAGACCGCCCACATCGTCGCCAAAGGCCAGCGTGTAGCCCACAAGCGCCCAAAGCACGGAAACAAGCCCAAGGCAGGCGTAGCTGTACATATGGGTTGAAAGAACATTGCGTGCGCGGACAAGACCGCCATAAAACAGGGCCAAAGCCGGAAGCATGAGCATGACCATGGCGGCGCAGATAATGACAAAGGCAGTATCAGGGGCATTCATAGGGCGTCCTTGATCATTACGCACACTGGGTGCGTGTTGCTGAATTTCTTCAGCGGCCCGGCGCCGGATCCGCAGGCAGCAATACAATACCGTTGCCTGCACCTGTAAAAGCATTAACTGTGCCAAGACAAATACGCGGAGCGAATCATTCGCAATACGCTGAAATTGAAGGGTATTTATTTTACGACTTTGTGGATGACGATAACGTTGGGTTTGGAGGGCAGGAGATTTTTTACGTTTCTGTAGAAAAAAAGACATGCAGATACAGCGGAAAACGCGCCATCAAGGATATACTCATTTAAGCATGTTATATCAGTATATTATAATTTTATACATTTTGGTCGTTTTATATGAACAATTTGGCTTTTTATGAGCTATACACAACATAATCATCATAAATAAAAGAATATTTCTCAAAAAATACCCTAAAAAGAACAAGGGCATAAAGCTACATATCAGTAGTTTTATGCCCTTTATGCTCTTTTGGCATGCTTTGGCCGCCAAGACAGTACCGCGTTACGAACGGCCATGCCTGGGACGAAATTCCTTGTAGCTGATATCATACTTTTTCATGCGCAGGGCCATGATACGTTCCGTCAGGCCAAGGCTTGCGGCAGCCTTGCCCATCTGGCCCTGGCTGAACTCCAGCGCCTCCACAATGGAGGCCCGTTCAAGTTCATCCAGCTGGTCCTGAAGGCTGCCAGAAAAGCCCGGACGCGCCGCACAGGCGCTTTCTCCATTCATGCCCGCGCAGTGGGCGCCATGCAAAGCCGGGGGCAGATGCTGCGGCAGCACAAGACCTTCACGGCCCAAAAGCAATACCGCCCTTTCCATGACGTTTTCCAGTTCACGGATATTTCCGGGCCAGGCATACCGTTGCAGCATATCCATCACTGCCAGAGAAAGCCGCACATTTTCACGCCCGTTGGCCTGAGCAAATTTTCGGATAAAATGGTTGGCAAGCGGAAGTATGTCTTCAGGGCGGCCGCGCAGCGGAGGCAGGTAGATGGGAAATACATTCAGGCGATAAAACAGGTCGCGGCGGAAGCTTTCCTTGGAGACCATATGCTCAAGGTTTCTGTTGGTGGCAGTAATAAAGCGCACATCCACATAATGAGTGTCCATACCGCCCAGGCGCTCAAAAGCACGCTCTTGCAAAACACGCAGCAGCTTGGCCTGAGTCATGAGCGACAGCTCGCCCACTTCATCCAGAAACAGCGTGCCGCCGTGAGCCAGTTCAAACCGCCCCTTGCGTGTGGCGCTGGCCCCGGTAAACGCCCCGCGCTCATGACCAAAAAGCTCGCTTTCAATGAGGTTTTCCGGCAAGGCCGCGCAATTGAGCGAGATGAAGGGCTTGCCTGCACGGGCGCTGCCGGCGTGAATGGCACGGGCGGCAAGCTCTTTGCCCGTGCCTGATTCACCCTGAAGAAAAACGGTTGTTACCGAAGGGGCTACCTGGGCTATCTGGGCATAAACTTTTTGCATTCCTTCGGAATTTCCCACAAATCCTCTGGGGCGCAGTGGCGAGGACGTTTCTTCGTCCATGCGCCCCTGAGTTTCCAGTGCGGCATGACCAAGAAGTGTGGACACTATGGTCAGAAGGCGCATTTCGTCTTCCAGTGTCGCATCGTCCACCAGCAGGTGATCCACAGAAAGAGCGCCCACCACCTGATCATTGAGGCGAATGGGCACACATATGAAAGAAATGCCTTCCTTGTTCAAATCGCGCGAACGTGTACGATTCAAAAACAGCGGCTCTTCAGACACATTGGAAATGTACATGGGCCGCCCGCTCTCAATGACTCTGCCCGTAATGCCTTCACCGCGCACATAGCGGCCGCGGCGCAGCTCTGCGGGCTTGAGTCCATAGCCCGCCTCAGTGCGTATTTCTCCGGTATGCGGCGAAATGAGGGTTATGGCCCCGCGCATCATATGCAGCTGCCGAGCCATAAGTTTTAAGGCCTTATCCAGCGCCTGAGTCAAATCTGTCGTAAAATTCATGATCTGCGCCAGCTCGTACAAAAGGCCGAGTTGCTGCTCGTGAAGCTTGTTGGCATTTTCATGAACAAGATTTGTCTGCTGCATAATTTCTTGCCTGAATAAAAGAGGTTTGTTCACTCTGATCGGTATACTCCAGCAGCGCCGGGCATGCAATGCATGCCGCCCCAGCGCCAAAGGCACGAATAAGGCGCTGTTGCCGGAAGCCGCACTCCGTATTTACGCTGGATGGCCCACGCACGCATGCCTGTGTGAACGGCCCGTTCCACATGATGCTTCAGCACGGCGGACGATCAGCGTCTTGCGTGGCGAGCATTGCTGCACCCTGCCGCAGCGCGGTTACAGGCACCTTGCACGTATAAAAAAGGGGGATTGAACGTGCTCCGTTCAATCCCCCTGTCCACCGCAAGGCTGGCAGCCCTGCCATGAGTTAGGAATTTGCCCGACCAATGCAGAAATAGGCAAAGCCACGTTCGGCCATGGCAGAAGGCGAATACAGGTTGCGCCCGTCAAACAGCAGAGGGGCTGTAAGCAGGCCACGCACCTTTTCAAAGTCGGGATTGCGGAACTGGTTCCATTCCGTCACAACCATAAGTCCCTGTGCTCCCTGGCAGGCCGCGTACTGATCGTCCACGATTTCCACCAGCTTGTTGTCTGCAAAAATGCTTCGGGCATTGTCGGCGGCAACAGGGTCAAACGCACGTATTTTCATGCCCTTGGTCGTCAGTTCATTGATAATGGTAATGGAGGCCGCTTCGCGCATATCGTCGGTATTGGCCTTGAACGCCAGTCCCCACATGGTCAGGATTTTGCCTGCCACACCACCCTGAGGCGCAAAATATGCTTCAACCCGGGCGGCCATGTATTTTTTCTGCGTGGCGTTAACTGCTTCAACAGCGTTGAGCAGCCTTGGCTCAACCCCAGCGTTTTCCGCAGTGCGGATAAGAGCCTTCACGTCTTTGGGGAAGCACGAGCCACCGTACCCCACGCCGGGGTAGATGAACTGATAGCCGATGCGAGAATCCGAGCCGATGCCCGTGCGCACATCGCGCACATCCGCGCCCACCTGCGCACATATGGTAGCAATTTCATTAATGAATGAAATTTTTGTGGCAAGCATGCAGTTGGCAGCGTACTTGGTCATCTCTGCACTGCGCACGCCCATGACAATGATTTTGTCCCGCGTGCGGGCAAAAGGAGAGTAAAGCTCGCGCATAAGCGTGGCCGCCGTCTCCGAATCCGTGCCGATGACCACGCGGTCTGGCTTCATAAAATCGGCAATGGCGTCGCCTTCTTTGAGAAATTCGGGATTGGAAACCACGTCCACCCGCAGGTCAGCGCCACGCTTTTTCAATTCGCTTTCAATGATGCCGCGCACTTCATCGGCAGTTCCCACGGGCACGGTGGATTTGTCCACAACGACCATGTCTTTCTGCATATACTGGCCGATTTCGCTGGCGACCTGTCGCACAAAGCTCAAATCGCACGAACCGTCAGGCTGCGGCGGCGTACCCACGCAGATGAAAGCGCAATCGGCCTGGGCAATGCCTTCCTCAAGTCTGGTGGTGAACGTCAACCGGCCGTCAGCGCGGCTGTGACGCACCATCGGTTCAAGGCCCGGCTCAAAGATATGCACGGATCCCGCATTCAGTTTTTTTACAACTTCGGGATTCACATCAACGCACGTTACGGTGTTGCCCATTTCCGCAAAGCATGCGGCGCTGACCAGACCAACATAGCCGGTGCCGATAATGCACAGTTTCATATATGACGTTCTCCTGCGTCCAAACCTGGCTGCGCTCTTGACCTTACAGCCGGGAACGGGTCAAAATAGTTTTCTGAATGGCCGCATATACGACATTTTTTTTCATTGGGCAACCAGCCCTTCAGGGGGATTGCCCCCTGGGACATACTTTTTTTCACAAGGGAGCAACGGAGCATGATTGTCGGCTTGGGCATTGATATTGTTGAACTTGCGCGTATAGAAAAAAGCCTTGCGCGCTTCGGACGCCGCTTTGCCGAAAAAATTCTTGGCCCCGAAGAGCTGGCTGCCATGCCCTCCCTGACCGTCAATTACGTGGCCGGACGTTTTGCGGCCAAAGAAGCCGCCGTAAAGGCATTGGGCACGGGCTTCAGCAAGGGCATCGGCCCCGCGCTTGTGGAGACCCTGACAACACCCGGCGGCAAACCACAGTTACGGCTGCATGGCGCAGCCCTGCGACGCGCTCGTGACATGGGCGTGACCGCCTGTCATGTAACCATCAGCCATGACCGCTCCTCTGCTGTGGCCGTGGTAGTTCTGGAGGCACCATGATGCCGGGACGTGTCTGCGATCCGCCCCTTTTTCCCCCGCTGGCCCTGCCGGAAGAATTGCGTGCCTGGGACAGGGATGCGGCGGCTCTCGGTTTGCCGGAAATCCTGCTTATGGAAAATGCCGCACGAGCGGCACTGCATATTCTGCGTCGCCACTGTCCGAACCTTGCGGGAAAAAGCATATGGCTTTTCATGGGCAGCGGCAACAACGGGGGCGATGCGGCCTGTCTTGCGCGTCACCTGCTTGATGCACATGCCCGCCCACTGGTGCTCCACGCCAAGGCGCTGAGCCACAGCAAGGGCGCATGCGCGAGACATGTCGCCATTGCCAGAGCCGCAGGCGTCCCCCTTTTCCCATTGCGCCAAACCAGAGGCACATGGCGTCTCCCCACGGACAGCCTGCCCGATATCATTGTTGACGGCATCATGGGCACAGGCTTCAGCGGTGTGCTGCGCCCGGAGACCCTGACTCTGATTGAAAGCGTCAACAGGCTTGCCTCGCAACGGCCGGTGCTGGCGCTGGACATTCCCTCCGGCCTGAATGCGCGTACCGGTCTGCCGCAGCCCGAAGCTGTCCGGGCTACGGTCACTGCAAGCTTTGCTGCGGGCAAGCCGGGGCTGGCTCTGCCCTGCGCGCGCCCCTGGGTCGGTCAGGTACACGTTTGCGACATCGGCATCCCCACAATCGTGCGCCACAAAACCCCCGGCTCTGCCTATCTTATAGATGGACGCTGCATTGCGCGGCTTGGTTCCCCCGCCAGCCTGCCTGAAAACAGCTTTAAAAACGTTTTTGGTCATGTGCTGGTTCTCGGCGGTGCGCCGGGATATGGCGGTGCAGCGCATCTGTCCGCGCGCGCGGCTCTGAGGGCCGGGGCCGGTCTGGTAACGGCAGCGGCTCCTGCAGCGGCTGTAAACGACATCAAGTGCGGCTGGCCCGAAATAATGACACTGGGCCTGGAAAATACCGACCATGCGTGGCCCGAAAGCATTTCTGCCCCTCTCGCCGCCCTGCTGCAGCACTGTGACGCTCTTGTGGTCGGCCCCGGCCTGAGCCGCGGCAAAGATGCCGCCGCCTTTTTGCGTGCCCTGCTTGACCTGCATCGCCCTCCTACGGTTTTTGACGCAGACGCTTTGGCCGTAATGTCACAGCAGCGTGACCTTCTGAACGCCATACGCGAAGAGGACATCCTTACGCCCCACCCCGGCGAAGCCGCCATGCTTCTGGGGTGTTCCGCACAGAAAGTACAGGGGGACAGATGGGCCGCTCTGGACGGTCTTTGTTCCTTGAGCCGTGGTGTCAACATTCTTAAAGGAGCCGGCACTCTGGTACGGCAAAAGCGCGGCCCCATCGGTATCTGCCCCTATGACGTGCCACAGCTGGCTGTGGGTGGTTCGGGCGATGTGCTGGCAGGGTGCATCGGCGGCCTGCTGGCCTCGAAACCGGATATAAGGCATGCCGACCGGGCGGAGCACGCCCCTGCCCAGGGGCCATCCCTGATAACGGCCGGGCTGGGCGTGGCCCTGCACGCTCTGGCCGGACGTTCGCTTGCAGACCGGTGGCCAGTGCGCGGCAATACGGCCACAGCCATCGCGGATGCCCTGCCCCACGTCCTTCAAAACATTTCCCAAGATCAGGAAGATGACCTTGCATGGCCCTCATAACTCTTGCCACTCTTGATGATACCCGGCAGTTTGCCGGTTTGCTGGTACGCGCGCTGGACAGTGCGCCCGAAGTAAAAGCCCTGCTTTTGCACGGTGACCTTGGCAGTGGTAAAACAACGCTGACGCGCTTTATGATTCTGGCCCTGCCCGGAGGCAATGAAGCAGAGGTCGCCAGCCCCTCTTTTACGCTGTGCAACCATTACCCTACAGTACCGCCGGTACTGCACTGCGACCTTTACCGCTGTCCGGGATCCGCGCCGGAAGACCTGCTTGAAGCGCTTGATAACCTGAGTACATTAATTATAATTGAGTGGGCAGAGTTTCTGCCCGAACTGGAGCGTCCTGAAGAATATCTGGACATCACGCTAAAGGCATGCGAAGAAGGTCACTTATTGACGCTGCAAGCCTGCGGCCGTAAGGCCGAGGCCCTGTTGCGCCATTTGTGTGAACAATGGACTTCAAGCAGAGTCTGAACCCTCAGAACTGCGTTCACACAATTGGCCTGTTGTACACTGTGAAGGATTGTGGGCAATGGATACAGGCATGAAAATTCTGGTGCAAAAGTTTGGCGGCACGTCGGTAGCCAAGCTTGAATCTATGAAGCAGGTGCGGGAAAAAGTTCTGCACGGTCTGGCGCAGGGCTATAAGGTCATAGCCGTGCTGTCGGCCCGGGCCGGTGAAACCAACCAGCTTCTTGCTCTGGCCGGCGAATGGTCGCCCACCCCCGACAGCGCGGAATGTGACGCCCTTGTGGCTACGGGCGAACAGGTTTCCATCAGCCTGTTCACCATGCTGCTCAAGGATGCGGGCATTCGCGCCCGTTCCTTGCTGGGTTGGCAGATTCCCATTACCACCGATGATGATTTTGGCCGCGCGCGCATTCGCTCCATCAACAGCAAGGCCCTGTACGGCTTTCTGAAAGACTATGATGTGCTGGTCGTTGCAGGCTTTCAGGGCTGCACTGAAAACGGCCGCATCACCACTCTCGGACGCGGCGGATCAGACACTTCGGCAGTGGCCCTTGCTGCGGCCATGGGTTCCGCCGAGTGCGAAATCTATACGGACGTGGACGGCGTTTACACCACTGACCCCAATATCTGCTCCACGGCCCGCAAGATGGACCGTGTTGCCTATGAAGAAATGCTTGAAATGGCGAGCATGGGGGCCAAGGTTCTGCACATCCGCTCGGTAGAATTTGCCAAAAAATACAAGGTTCCCGTGCGGGTACGCTCCACATTCAGCACTGATCCCGGCACTCTCGTTACTCAGGAGGATTCCACAATGGAAGCCGTTCTTGTTTCCGGCATCGCATATGATAAAGATCAGGCCCGCGTAACCATTCGCGATCTGCCGGATGTACCGGGAATGGCCGCCGCCGTGTTCGGGCCTCTTTCCGAAAAGGGCATTCTTGTCGACATGATCGTGCAGAACACGAGTCTGGACGGGCATACAGACATTACCTTTACCATTTCACGCAAAGACCTGCAGCAGACGCTGGCTGTGATGCAAGCCGTGGCCGAAAAAACCGGCGCCTCGGAAATTTTGCACGATGTCAGCGTGGCCAAGGTTTCCGCCATCGGCGTAGGCATGCGCAACCATTCCGGCGTTGCCGCGCGCACGTTTGCCGCCCTCACGCACGAAGGCATCAATATTCTCATGATAAGCACTTCTGAAATCAAGATCACAATCCTGATTCAGGAAAAATACGTTGAGCTGGCCGTGCGCATTCTGCACGATACCTTCGGGCTTGATTGGGATATCGGCTAAGCCCCCTCATATCTGAAAAACCCGACCACGGCATGATCAATGTCGTGGTCGGCCATATAGGGTATTTTAGCCATGGCGTCAGTAAAGATAACTGTTGCCGACATCGTGCCCGGGATGTACCTCGTCAGCCCCGGGCTTTCGTGGATCAAAGCCCCTCTCTTGTATATGGAAGAGGGGCTTATCACGTCGCGGGAAGAGATCGCGCAGATCATCAAGCAGGGGTACACAGAAGCCTATCATGACCCTTCACGCTTCCGCCGACTGGACGAGCTTGCCAAAGATCAGGAAGAAAACATCTGGCCTGATCCCAAAGGCCCTCTGGTTTCTCTGGATGAAGAGATCCCGAAGGCCGCTGCCATCTATGCAGACTCCTTCGACCATGTGCGCAGCCTCATGCAGGCAGCTCAAGGGGGCGCTGTTGACGTGGCGGCTTCCCAGCCCTATGTGGAATCCATTGTCAACAGCCTCAACCGCAATGTGGACGCGCTGGTTTCGCTATCAAAACTCAAAAGCTCTGACGAATACACCTATACGCATTCCGTCAATGTAACCATTTTTGCCGTTGCCTACGCACATCACCTTGGCCTGCCGGAAGAAAAGCTTCATCTGGTGGGCATGGCCGGGCTGTTTCATGATTTTGGCAAGGCATTCATCCCGCAAGAGATACTTAACGCCCCGCGCAGACTTACGCCTGAAGAACAGGAAGTCATGCAGTCCCACGTGGTTCTCGGCTACAATCAGCTGAAAAAAGCCGACAACATACCGCCGGAAGTTTTGCAGGCCGTTGCACAGCACCACGAAAAACATAACGGCACAGGCTACCCCTATCGGCTGTCGGGCAACAAGATCGGCATCTACGGGCGCATTCTTTCGGTCAGTGACAACTATGACGCCCTTTCGGCCAAGCGGGTCTATAAAACCCCTATGCCCGCCAATATCGCTCTTGCAATGATGTATAAAATGCGCGGTCAGGCATGGGCCCCGGGCTATGTTGAGCGCTTTATCAAGATGATGGGCATTTATCCGGTGGGCACTCCGGTACAGCTGTCCAGCGGTGAGCAGGGCATTGTGTGTCGCTCAAACCCGAGCTTTCCCGCGCAGCCATGTGTTATCATGGCCTTTGACCCCACGGGGAAATCCATCAGCCCCATATTTCTGGACCTGAGCAAGGAGCATGGTCTGGAAATCGAACGTTCGCTCACAGGGGTCGATGCTGAAAAGATGGATATCGCAGCGCTTTTGTCGCAGGCATGGCAATAGCGCGCACCATTGAAAGCGGCTTCCCTCAGGGATGATACCGACAGCGCAAAGGCACGATACTTTCAGTTCTGCTCAAACGGCGCTACCGCTCTGACAATTCAACCATGATGGCAATACTTGCGAGTGCCTCGTAAAAACGCCGGGAAGCGTCTCCCCGGCGTTTCTGTCTATACATGCGCAACAGCCGAGCCGACCCCAAAACCCGAGGCCGGTCCCGTCCTGTTCTCATGCCCTTCTGTTTCGAACATTCAACACGTGAAGCGCTCACGCAGGACAGGCAAAAACCTGCCCGCATTTCGTGGCAGGGATTTTTCTGAAAACCTTTGAAAATCCTTGCAGGGCAGCCGGTTCATTTCATTCGTAACCGGCTCTCGCGTTTTGGTTTCAGTTCTTTTTCTGCAAAAGTGCCTGCAAAGACGGCACGTCGGGACACAGCCAGTCGGCCTCGGCCGCTTTCAATTCCGCCTCGGAGCCGTAACCGTACAAGACCGCAGCGCAGGGCATGCCAACTGCATGCGCGCCAGCCACATCGTACTTGCGATCCCCTATCATCAGGCACGATGCTGAAGGCGTTACGCCCAGCCGTTCGCAGGCATAGCGCAGCACGGCGGTCTTGTTGTTGCGCGGGCCGTTAAATTCCGCTCCGGCAACACAGGTAAAGCACTGTGCGATGTCGAAATGCTCCACAATACGCAGAGCAAAAGGCTCGGGTTTGGAAGTGGCGAGCGCCAGAGTGCGCCCCTCTGCCGCCAGCGTGTGCAAAAGCTCGAATATGCCGTCATAAAGGCGGTTTTCAAAAATGCCCTGATCCGTGTAATATTCTCTGTATTTACGGATGACACCTTCCACTTTTTCCTGATCATCGGGAAAAAGTTTGGAAAAGGAATCGCGCAAGGGCGGCCCGATAAAAGGAATAAGGCTTTCCCGTGTCATGGAAACGCCAAAATGCTTCAGAGCGTATTGCACGGAATTGATTATGCCGACTTCAGAATCCGTAATGGTTCCGTCCAGATCGAAAAAAACCGGATTAAAATTCAAGCGAGCCTCCTTGGGCGGACAACCGGCTGCCCTTCTGTTGCAAAGGCCGCCCCGAATACAGGGCGGCCTTGCACATATATGAATCAAAGCACACGCATTCCCTTAAGGAATGTCGGTAAGCATCGGAATTTCCTTGGAAGACGTGATGGACACCGAGTGTTTAATCTCGGCCTTTCCATCGCCCGGCACTTCCAAGTTCCACAACAGCATGTGCTCATCGGGGACCTGCTGCGAAGCTGGCGAGTCGTTATACGAAACAGACACGCCCTGATCCACGACCATCGGCATGGGGCGCTCCACGCGCACGGTAATGGCATCCTTGTGCTGGTTGGTGAGCACATATGTCCATGCCCATGTCCAGGTGCGGCTTTTTTCTATAAAGCCGCTTTCACCACGCCGCTTGCTGTTCACAATCACATTCACATGCACACGGGGGTCAGGCCCGAAGTACAGGGTTGCTTCTCCGCCGCGCGGCGTGAAAAATCCCTGTCCGACGCCCTGCCCGTCCACGCTGAATTCCGCCGAGCCTTCCGGCCAGGACTGTTCCGTCGGCAAGCTGTACTTGCCCATGAGCCACACGCGGCTGTCCCCCACCCGTGGGCGAACCAGCCACTGCAAAGGCGTTTTCCACGTGTCTTCAACAATAAGCAGACGCGAACGCCCTTCAGGCAGGCCACGCACTGCCAGATTCCAGCGGGCAAAGACAGCGCTGCCGTCGTGCTCGACCAGAGGCTTCTCCTGCGCAACATCCGCCGGAGCTGACATCACCGCAGCTTCCCGGGCCATGATGCGCATCGGGGGCACGGGCTGGGGGATCGGGGCCTGTGAATCAACAACCCATTTGCGCAGATTCGCTGGCTCACGCGGACCTTCGCCACGAGAAACAAGGGTGAGCTGTGTGTTGCTCCAGTCAATACCCGAAAGCTGCCATATTTCAGCCATAAGCCGCACGGAGGTTTCATTGCTCTTGCTGTTTCCGGTTTTGGCATCAAAGCTGTAAACAGGGCGCCAGCCGCAGTTGCTCAGCTGGTAGCTGTAGGTCACCTTCAACTGCTTGGCCGTCACGGGTTTACGCAGGGCGATGGTGATGCGCTGCCCCATTTCAGGGCTTAGCGGCAGCAGATCCAGCTGCTTGCGGAGCACGTCGACCAGACTTTCAAGGTTGGCCCGCTCAATGATCAGCTCGGGAATGGCACTCACCTGCCTTTTTTCCCTTTGCGTCAAATCCTGATACGAGCTGCTGCTGGGCGGGCTTTCCCACAGGGCCAGCTGCGCCTTGACGGCAGCGAGCTTGCCATTGGCCTGATTTATTTCAGTGTTCAAATCAGCCCGCAGCCGGGCCAGATGCCCCCTGCGCTCCAGCGACTGGGGAGTGGATGTCCAGCGGGCAATGGTATGGCCGGAAACGCTGATCTGAAGGTTTTCCGCATCTCCAGGCAGCACAAAGCTCAGGATGCCCATGTCATCATCCATAAGGACAGGCAGGGTTTCTTCAACCTGCACCGATCCGCCAGAAGGCGAAAGTATGGCTGATATGGGACTTGAGGGGGAAGTGGGAGCAATGGAGGAGGAGTTTTTTTCCTGGGCTGCCCAGGCACTGCCTGCTGTCATGAGTGCCAGCACCAGAGCCAGCAGGACAGCTTTTATGCCTGGTGCGGCGGCATCGTTACGAATTCTGATTTGCGATTTTATTTCTGTATGCATCTGCCCTCCGGAGCGATCAGCCCCCGCGCCGGACGGTCCGACGCGGGGGGCAGCACTCATCGTGTCAGTTTGCGGAACTTGAGGCGGTGTGGCGTATCGGCATCCTTGCCGAGACGCTTTTTACGATCATCCTCATAATCCGAATAGTTGCCTTCAACAAAAACCACGCCCGCCTCATCTTCAAAAGCCATGATGTGGGTAGCCACCCTGTCGAGAAACCAGCGGTCATGGCTGATTACCAGCACGCAGCCCGCAAAGTTGTCCAGGGCGTCTTCAAGAGCGCGCATGGTGTTGACGTCAATATCGTTTGTGGGTTCGTCAAGCAGCAGAACGTTGGCCCCGGATTTCAGCATGCGGGCCAGATGCAGACGGTTACGCTCTCCACCGGAAAGCACATCCACTTTTTTCTGCTGATCGGCGCCGTGGAAGTTGAAACGTGTGCAGTAGGCACGCGCGTTTACCTCACGGTTGCCGAGCTTGATGGTTTCGGCCCCGTCACTGATAAGCTCGTAGACGGTTTTACCCGGGGTCAGGGATTCGCGTCCCTGATCCACATAGGCAAACTGTACGGTTTCACCAACCTTGAGCGTGCCGGTGTCAGGCTTTTCCAGCCCCACCAGCATCTTGAACAGGGTGGTCTTGCCCGCGCCGTTGGGGCCGACAATGCCCACAATGGCTCCGGGGGGAATCAGCGCATTGGCCCCGTCCATAAGCATTCTGTCGCCCAGGGATTTGCCAAGGCTGCTCAGCTCGATCACGCTTTTGCCAAGCCGCGGTCCCGGAGGAATATAGATTTCAAGGTCGGGCGCGCGTTTTTCACTTTCGTGCGAAAGCATGGCCTCGTAAGCGTTGAGGCGTGCCTTGCCCTTGGCGTGGCGGCCCTTGGGCGACATGCGCACCCACTCCAGTTCGCGCTGCAGGGTCTTCTGCCTTTCGGCTTCGCTTCGCTCTTCAGTGGCAAGACGTTTCTGCTTCTGCTCAAGCCAGGAAGAATAGTTGCCCTTCCAGGGAATGCCCCGGCCGCGGTCAAGCTCAAGAATCCAGCCCGCCACATTGTCAAGAAAGTAGCGGTCATGCGTGACGGCGATAACAGTACCGGGGAATGTGGAAAGATAGCGCTCAAGCCAGGCTACCGACTCCGCATCCAGGTGGTTGGTGGGTTCGTCGAGCAGCAGGATGTCGGGATTTTGCAGTAACAGGCGGCACAGGGCCACACGGCGGCGTTCACCACCGGAAATCTGCTGCACGGGCATATCGCCGGGGGGGCAGCGCAAGGCGTCCATAGCCATTTCAAGGCGCGAATCCAGGTCCCAGATGTTTTTGGCATCCATGAGCTCCTGTACTTCAGCCTGCCGCGCTATGAGCGCGTCCATTTCGTCCGGCTCCATCGGTTCGGCAAATTTGGCATTGATTTCTTCAAACTGCCGGGCAATGGCCGTGAGATCGCTTACACCGTCTTCAACCACTTCGCGCACGGTGCGCGTTTCGTGGGCAAGCGGTTCCTGCTCCAGATAGCCGATGGTGTAGCCCGGGGCCAGAACGGTTTTACCGTCAAAGGACTGGTCTACACCGGCCAGAATTCTCAGCAGGCTGGATTTGCCCGCGCCGTTCAAACCAAGCACGCCAATTTTGGCTCCGTAGAAATAGGAGAGGGAAATGTCTTTCAGCACTTCCTTCTGCCCGTGGCGCTTGGTCACGCGGATCATGGAATAGATAATCTTGTCCGGTTCGTTGCTCATGATGCTCCTCAAAATTTGGTGACGTTTTCGCCTTGGCAAAGGTGCGGTGCGAAAACGCGCGCCAAATGGGCGCGCTCCTAACAACACAGAGTATCCGCTTGGGGCAGCTTTTTCAAGTGAGATGCATGCCGAACATTTGGCTGGCTCAACAGGCCGATCACTGCCAACTCTCTAGCGATAGTAAGTTTTTTATTCATGCCCTTGCCATCCGCACGGCAGTCTGACAGTATGCCGATGTCCGCACACTACGCCTCAGGCGGAGGAAAAACAGACTTGCTGCGCCTTGCAATCATCATCAGCGCCGCCCTCACGCGCTATATGGGCCTTGTGGTCATTGCCTGTTCCGCTCTGGCCCTCTGGCGACCCGAGCTTTTTCGCTGGGTCGCCCCCTACGTCACCCCGCTTCTCGGACTCATCATGTTTGGCATGGGCATGACCCTGCGCGTGGGAGACTTCAACCATGTGCTGGCACGGCCACGGCATATTGCTCTGGGCATAGCCGCCCAGTTTGCCCTGATGGCCCTGCTGGCTTTCTTTTTTTGCCATGTCTGCTCTCTGCCGCCGGACATGGCGATGGGTCTCATCCTCGTTGGCACGGCCCCAGGTGGAACCGCCTCCAATGTCATGGCCTATATCGCCAGAGGCGACGTCCCCTATGCTGTAACGCTCACATCGCTGGGTACGTTCCTTGCTCTTGTGCTCATGCCCGCCCTGACATGGCTTCTGGGCGGAGTGTGGATACCTGTCGATGTGGGCGGCCTTGTGCTTTCCATCAGCAAGATAGTGGTGGCTCCCGTACTTATGGGACTTGCGGCACACCGCTTTTGCGGCAACCTGACCCGTCGCGCCCTGCCCTTTTTGCCCCTGCTTTCCGCCCTCACCATCACGCTTGTGGTGGCCGGCATTCTGGCAATAAATGCCGCAAACATCCTGCGGGCAGGTCTGGACATCTTCATGGCCGTTGTCTGCCTTAATCTTGCCGGTCTTGCTCTGGGCAGCCTGCTTGCCCGTCTTTTCCGGCTCGACCGAAGCACCGGCCGCGCGCTGTGTCTGGCAGTCGGCACCAAGAATTCCGGCCTTGCCACTGCCCTTGCGCTGGCACATTTTTCGCCTGCGGCAGCCATCGCGGGCGCCCTTTACAGCGTGTGGCAGAACATTTCCGGGGCGCTGCTTTCCAACTTTTTTCACACCCGCCCAACAGATATCACCCCAAACAAGGAATTATGATGGACTTCCGCTTTTCTCCCGTGCTTGGCGGCACCACCCTTGTGGCCGGCACGGCCATAGGCGCCGGCATGCTGGCCTTGCCGATGGCTTCGGCCGGAATGTGGTTTTCATGGTCAATCGGGCTGATGCTGCTCTCCTGGATCATCATGCTGCGCTCAAGTCAGGCTCTTCTTGAAGTGAGCATGCATTTTGAACCCGGACACAGCTTTCATACCATGGTGCGGGAACTGCTGGGCCCCAAATGGAGCCTTGTCAATGGCTTTGCTGTTGCCTTTGTGCTCTACACACTTGTTTATGCTTACGTAAGCGGGGGCGGATCCATTATTGAGCAGAGCATTACGTCCATAACCGGCACAGCGCCACCGCGACTTCTCAACAGCCTCGTGTTCGCCCTGCTGCTCACGGTTTTTATCTGGTGGAGTTCCGAAGCGGTGGACAAGTTTTCCATCCTGCTTGTGGGCGGCATGGTCATTTCCTACTTTATTTCCGTCAGCGGCATGATAACCCACCTGCGTGTGGACACCCTGCTGGACCGCAACGGCGGCGGCGGAGAAATGATCTTTCTGTGGGGAGCCGTTTCAACCTATCTGACATCCTTCTGTTTTCATGCTTCCGTGCCGAGTCTTGTCAAATACATGGGCAAGGAACCGCGCACCATTGATGCAAGCCTGCGCTACGGCACAATAGTGGCTCTGGTCTGCTATGTATCGTGGCTGATTGCCGCAGATGGCAATATTTCGCGGGCGGATTTCAAGGGCGTTATTCAGGCAGGCGGCAACGTTGGCGACCTGATGGCCGCAGCGGGCAACAACCTGAGCAGTTTTCTGGTCTTGCGCATGCTTGAAGGCTTTTCGCTTCTGGCTGTTTCAACCTCTTTTCTTGGAGCGGGCCTGGGACTTTTTGACTATATGGCCGACCTGTGCAATTTTGACAACAGCCGCTCAGGAAGAACCAAGACCCTGCTTGTGACCTTTGTGCCGCCCATCCTGGGGGGGCTTATCTGGCCTGACGGCTTTTTGCCCGCCATCGGCTGGGCAGGGTTGGCATCGGCATTCTGGGCAGTTATCATACCGGCCCTTTTGCTCAGCAGCAGCCGGAAACGCTATGGCGCGTCCGTGTACACGACGCCGGGTGGCCGCCTGACCGTACCTCTGTTGCTGGCATACGGCTGTTTTGTTGCTGTTTGCCATACGCTTTTTGTCTTCAACCTGTTACCCATGTACCGTTGAAAGGAACAATCATGAACAAGGAAGTCATCAGCACTGACAAGGCTCCTGCCGCCGTTGGCCCCTACAGCCAGGCCATCAGGACGGGCAACCTCATATTTCTTTCCGGTCAGGTTCCCATTGACCCCGCAACCGGCAAGCTGGTGGAAGGCGACGCCGCCGCCCAGGCCGTCCAGTGCTGCAAAAACGTGCAGGCCATTCTTGAATCACAGGGTTTGACCACTGCAAACATTGTGAAAACAACCGTCTTTATTACCGACATCAAAACCTTCGGTGCGGTAAACGAAGTCTATCAGCAGTATTTCAGCGCGCCCTGCCCGGCACGCTCCTGCGTAGAAGTCAGCGCCCTGCCGCTGGGCGCCAAGGTGGAGATCGAATCCATCGCGGCAGTATAAACTGGTACACATTTTCGCTTGAACGGTGGGAAAATGCGGGCAACGCTTTTTCCCACCGTTTTTTTGTGGACGTTGCCCCTGCTCGGGCACAAGCCTCCCGGCAGTTTTTTCTTGCCATTTTGACCTGTTTGCAAAATAGTGGGATATTAGAAAATAATCGAACCACCTGATCAAAAGGCAGAACCATGAAGCGGTGGCATTGGAATGCCAAGGGCCTTTCCGCCCTGGACAAACAGCAGAACCTTCTGCAGCACAGCCTGGCAGTCTGGCCCCGCAGGGGAAAAACCCTGCTGGAGGTCAATTGCGGCCAGGGGGTATTTTCGCCCTTGCTGTGGGAATGCGGCTTTGACCTCACGGCAACCGAATTGCGACCGGAACTGCGAACGCGGGCCGCTGCCGTCATGGGCACTCGAGCAGAAATCACCGCCGCCGCAGACGATCATCTGCCTTTTGATGACAGTTCATTTGACGGAGTTGTACTCCACCTCTCCTGCGGCGACAAAAAGAAAACAGAAGTCGCCGTGCGCGAAGCCCTGCGCGTCACTTCCGGCGGCCTTGCCGTTACTTTCTGGAACAATGCCTCTCTTGCGTATCTTATGCACTGCCTTAACGGTCGAAAAGACCCCTGGCCGGGGGCTGCACACTCATGGTGGCGCGTCTGGCGCATGCTCAAGGAAATGGGAGGCGGCAAAGCCTGCGGCATGAGCACTCTTGCCGGACCGCGCTGCATCTGGAACAGTTTCTGCTCACTGGGCGGCTGCATTCGCAAGTTGCCCCTTCCCCTCGGCGCGTGGTGCATTGTCCGCCTCGATCTTGGCCCCGCGCGCCCCGTGACTCCCTTGCCACTCAAAATCAAAGGGCAGCGCCTGCGCAGACCGGAGCCAGCGCTGGAGTATGGATCAAAAAATTCCCTGAACTCTCAGTGAATCAGAAAATATCGGGTGCGTCATGAATTTCCCTGACCTTTCTCGGCTGATTTCCTTTGTGCGCCAGCACGTGCTTGCGATCGCCGCAGGCATGCTGATCATGATCATGGTGGTACTGCTGTTCAGCGGCTGGCGATATTACGAGTTCCGCCAGTCCAGCCTGTACGCCTATGAAGAGTTGCGTGACTCGCTGAAAGGGGCCCAGCCAGATGAACTTGCGGAACTGGTAGACTTCAACGCACTTTCGCGGCAGCTGGCTGCCAGTCTGGCGAGAAGCTATCCTTTTCTCAAAGCGGGGCCTGATCAGGAACGCCAGATCAGCGACATGATACAGACTGCCCTGCTCAGGCAAATGCGCACCAAGCAGGAACCTGCCAAGGAAGAGCCTGACCTGAAGGCGCGGTTAATGACTCCGCTTTACGCCCTGCCGCCAGATTTTCTTGAGCAACTTGCCAAGACCATTCATCTGCAAACCTCCAGCGAAGGCACTGCGCTGCTGACGGCCAGAATACGTCACGCCCTGCTGGATAAAACTTTTCCGCTGATCCTGCGCATGGACAAAACCGCCGAAGGCTGGATCGTGCGCAATCTGGTGAACGGGCCGGAACTTACGCGCCAGTTTCGCGAAGCGCAGGTGGAGCGCATGCGCGGGCAGCGGCAGATAATTGTTGACAAGAACACGCAAACAGAGCGGCGCATCAAGGATATCTTTCCCATTCAGTCCTGCTCGGCAGATGCCGGTCTGATTTCAGACGGCAGCACCCTGCTTGTGGTGGTGCGCGTTCTTGCGCGTGACATCGGCACGGTGGGCGTCAACAACATGAACCTGTCTGTGGCACTGGCTGATGCCTCCGGCAACGCCCTGTTGCGTCGCAACCTGAATGCCGTACAGCCTGTCCGTCCGGGCGAAGACTTCAAGCGCAGCTGGACCATCGAACTGGACGGTCACAGCGAACTTGGCCGCCGCCTGTTGCAGGGGCAACCACTGAAATGCACGGCCGCATGGAAAACTCTCGGGCTGGACAACGGCGAGGTGCTGCACATTTCGGACACTCCCGAACCTATCGAAGAATTTCAATAGTTGCGGCACGCTATTGACACAAATATGGCTTTTCTCTCCGCTGCTTCTGTGCCATAATACGCGGCGTCGCCCAGCTTGGTCAGGGCAAAAAATTTTTCGTCATGGCTGCCGGTAAACAGGGCGGCCCGTATCGGCCACCTGTTTGATCGCACCGCGCCCGCAAGGCCGGAAATCCGGCTGCCAGGACGCACTTTGCAGGCAAGTTCCAGCAAAACGGCAGGCCATGCCGGCCGTTTCCATCGTCAACTTTGAAGGAGCCGCCACATGTCGGGCCTCAGCCGATCCATCCACCTTACGGTGCACATTCACAAAGATCCGGCCGCCATGGCCGAACGCGCCGCACATATTCTTGCCGCCGCCTGCGAAGAGGCTGTTGCCGAAAGGGGTGTCTTCCGCATCGCCCTGTCCGGCGGGCAGACCCCCATTCCCCTTTTCCGGCTGCTTGCCGGTGACGACTGGGCCGACCGCCTGCCCTGGGACAAGATAAGCATTTTCTGGGTGGACGAACGCTGTGTGGGGCCGGAACATGCCGACAGCAACTACGGTCTCGCTCGCAGAGAGCTTCTCAGCCACGTCCCGGCCACGCATTTCTACCGCATGCGCGGTGACGAAGACCCCGTTGAGGCTGCCATCAAGTATGAAGGGCAGTTGCGCGCCGAATTCGATCTTGGCCCGCAGGACATTCCCCGCTTTGACTTCATGCTGCTGGGTATGGGCGAAGACGGGCATACCGGCTCCATTTTCCCCCACTCGCCCGCCCTTGCGGAAAAAAAGCGACTGGTCATTGACCAGTATGTTCCTGAGCGCAAAGCCGACCGGCTTACCCTTACCCTGCCGGTCATCAATAATGCCCGCTGCTGCATGTTTCTGGTCACCGGGGCCGAAAAGCACAGCGTGCTTTCCCGCGCCCTCAACCTGCTGGCTCCGCCCACGCTGCCCGCCCAGATGGTGCGCCCCGGCTTTGGCGACCTTGTGTGGGTCGTGGACGAAGCTGCGGCCACCGGCGTATAGGCAAGCAGGAACAAAGACCCGCGCCCTCGGCGCAAGCCGCCTTCAGCCGCGACGGGCTTTTATGCGGCGCCGGTTTGGCAGACACAACTCTGCACTACTCCGCAACCTTGACATAAAAAGCAATCGGCCGACTTTTCCCGAAACCGGAGGGAAAAGTCGGCCGAAACATTTTGCGTTTCACTACGCCCCATTGCATTCGTTGCGGTATTTTCCGCGGCCGAATTTCGCCGGGTGTCAGGATACTGCGCCGGATCCCCGGCTACTGTAACGCTTTAAAGCAATTTCATTTTGAAATTGCTCTGGCGGATGCGAGAGCGTATGCCCGCCACAGGGGCGGCAAGTGCAGCTTCAGCCGTTGCCCGAAGGGCTTTACGGAGAAGACAGCAGATCTGTTTATTTGCGCGGTTAAACGCCGGAGCGAGCGTGTCTCAAACTTTGAGAATGCATACTCTCAACACTAGAGCATTTAACACTTGAAATGCTCATTTACGGCAGGCAAAAGCCTGCCTTCTC
>CAJMLK010000019.1 GCA_905214305.1 uncultured bacterium | reverse complement strand
ATAAACACCTATAGTTATAGCCTGTTAGCTATGGGTGCTTAACCGGACAACATTGTTATTACATATCGTTTGAAGCGCGCTCTGCCTTTGAAAATTACCAGCGCCATCAATAACATATGCTATATAATGGCCACCATTGTGAACCCATCTTAGTCGACCTTCTGCCTGACCAGATTTTCTTTCAATTGTGCTATTCGTGGTGACTTGAAAGCTAACCTCAATGGCGCAGCATCTCCCGCTCGGCGATTTTGCAACAATGTCAAAAGAGGAATGACTGAGAGGACTCCCCTCACAACTAGGCAGATTTTTTGAAGAAAAGTCTCAAGCGGGAAGATTTAACATTAGGAAATTCTTGACATAATCTTGCGCCAAGTACCCTAAAGAGTTCGCCGTCGCCCCTCCAGTAATCCTACTAACCCAGAGGTATCTTTGTCTAACAAAAACATCGAGAGCATTCTTATCCCCAATCATATTGCCAATCACTGCTTTATCCATAATCTCATTTGGAAATTCGTAATCTAAAGAACTTCCAGCGTAGAGCAGTATTGAAACGACATCAACCATTGCATCTGTAAGTTTTTTTGTAGAAAAGACACTTTTCCCATCTATATTCAAGCTAACATTATTCCAAGGTGCAGAATTTTTTACTGTTTTAAATTCATAAAAATACTGTTCTCCCTTCCAAGAAAATGTAAATTTATGAACTGCTTGCTCACGCAACGTGTTTTTCAACCTATTTAAAGGCTCACCACCGATGTCTGAAAGAACCACAAGATGTTTCAAAAAAACATTAGGGGAGAATGTTGTATTTTGAATACTATCTATCCAAGAATTAGGGCATCTGTCAGACACATGCAGTAAGCTTATAAAATATTCTTGCGTTTCAATTAAGCGAGGTAGTACACTAACCTCTTTTTCTTTGTTAAAAATCTCTTCTGGCCAATAGTTCAGTGCATCTGTTTGTAGGGATTTTACAGTTGTCATGGGTCCTCCAGAGCGTATTAACCTTAATTGTCGATCACGCCGCGTCAGAGTTTTGCTCTAATATTCTAGTTGCTCGAAAGCATCTGCTTACGAGGCTAGAGTCATCAAACTTATCTCAAGGCTTTACGGGCGCATCCCACTGGGCGGATTTCCCAAGCTCTTAAAAGCTTCACGTCAAGACATTTTAAGAGCGCCTTGAATATCACGACTTATTCTTGGCATGACGCAAATACTAGATATTTACCTTGTATAATGCAAGAAACCCCCGACCATCTTTGTGATGATCGGGGGTTTTTAAGAAATCTGGTGGAGCTGGACAGAATTGAACTGACGGCCTCTTGAATGCCATTCAAGCGCTCTCCCAACTGAGCTACAGCCCCACGGCGAAATGCACAATGACTAAAATACGCCTATTTGTCAACAACTTCTTGCAAAAAAATTATAATTCTTTCAAATCCGCGTCTGAAGCCGTTCGCCGGGCGTCAGCCAAAGCTGTTGTTCGCGACCAGAGCTGTCTTGCGATGCTGCCTTGTGTGTTTTGGCGGCAACGCTCCTGAAAAACCTGACGCCCCCGGCGGAACAAACGGCGCAAACTGAACCCGCGGCAAACTGAGCCGCCCTAGTTCCCCGCCTCCTCGGCCAGACGGGCCATCTCGGCCCCGGCGCTTTCCAAGGCGTGCGTCAGCACGTCATCAGCCACTGCGTAGGAAAGGCGGATGCAGTTATCATCACCAAAGGCCGCGCCGGGCACAAGGGCCACATGAGCCTTGTCCAGCAGGCGAGTGCACAGCTCCGTGGAATTGTTCACCGAGCCACCATAGCACTTGTGCACATCCACAAAAAGATAGAACGCCCCGTCAGGCTTGGGGCACACGGCCCAGGGCCAGGAACCTATGATCTTCATGCCCAGGTCGCGACGGCGCACAAAAGCCTGCCGCATGACCTCGATACAGTCCGTGGGGCCGGTCAGGGCAGCCAGAGCCGCCTTTTGCGCGATGGAGCAGATGCTGGATGTGCTGTGCCCCTGCATGGACGATATTTTCTTTATCAGCGTCGGGTGCGCGGCAAGAAAGCCCACGCGCCAGCCCGTCATGGCATAGCTCTTTGAAAGTCCGTTCAGCACGGCCACCTGTTCGGGATACCGGGCAAACCAGCCGATAGCGCTGGTCATTTTTGCAGGAGCGAAAACAAGCTGGTCATAGATTTCATCAGACAGCACAAAAATGCCGCGTGCTATGGCCCAGTCCATAATGGCCGTGAATTCCGCCTCGGTATACACCGCCCCCGTGGGATTGCTGGGCGAATTGAGAATAAGCAGGCGGGTTCTGGCAGTCGTTGCGGCGTCCAGCATGGCGGGCGTCACCTTAAAACCCTGCTCCGGCCCGGCATGTACCGTAACCGGCACGCCACCGGCCAGCATGACCATATCGGGGTAGCTCAGCCAGTAGGGCGCGGGAATAAGAACCTCGTCGCCCGGATTAACCGTGGCCTGCAAAAAATTGTAAAGGCAGTGTTTGCCCCCGGCCCCGATGACAATGGATTCCATCGGCACGGGAACCCCGTAGGCGCGGTCAAAGTACGCGCCGGCGGCCTTGCGCAGCTCCGGAATGCCGGGCACGGCAGTATAGCGGCAGAAATTTTCGTCAATGGCGGCCTTGGCGGCCTCACAGACGTGCCTTGGCGTGGGAAAATCCGGTTCACCCACGGCCAGGCTGGTTACGGCAACGCCCTGAGCCTTGAGCTCCAGCGCGCGGCTGTTGACACTGAGGGTCAGAGAGGGTTTGATGCTGCTCAAACGATCTGAAATCTGCATGAGAGGCTCCTTCACGAAAGGGGACGCAATGCGGCGTACACGGCGAGATTACAGCCGTCAATTTTATCAGCTTCGCCACGGGGTGTAAATGCGTACAAGGCAGAAAGGCGCAGCGGCCCAGAAATCGAACAACTCCCGGCTACTCGCCTGCGACCAGACGCGCCATGCGCAAGGGGATCAAGGGGCGCCCCCGGCAGACGCAGTCATGCCCGCGCACACGCCTCCTGCGACGGCACACGCGCCCCTGCTACCCATGCCGCAAGGCTGTGTGATCGGCAGTTTTGTGCAGCGGCGCAAGCGCTTCAGCGTGGAACTGCGCCTGAACGGCGAAGAGCTGTGGGTACACAGCAACAACTCCGGCAGCATGCTGGGCCTCACACGGCCGGGCAGTCCCGTTCTTGCCTCCCCGGCCACCAACCCCGCCCGCAAGCTCAAATACACGCAGGAGTGTGTCTGGCTGCCCCGGACGGCAATGCCTTCCGCGCCCGGGGGCACAACCCTGTGTGACGCGCCCGGCTTTTGGGTGGGGGTAAACACCAGCATCCCCAACCGCATGCTTGAGGCCGCTTTTCATGCCGGACGACTCGACTTTGCCAGGGGCTACACCAGCCTTGTCCGCGAAGCCAAACGCGGGCAGAGCCGTCTGGATGGCTTCCTGACTGGCCCCGGCCTGCCGCCCCTGTGGGTGGAGTGCAAAAATGTCACCATGATGGAAGACGACGCCGCCTGCTTTCCCGATGCAGCCAGCGAACGCGGGCAAAAGCACCTGCGCGAGCTTATGGACATCGTGACTCAGGGCGAACGGGCCGCCATGCTTTACCTTGTGCAGCGCCCGGACGGCCACTGCTTTGCCCCCGCTGATTTTATCGACCCCGAATACGCACGGCTTTTCTATGACGCGCTGGCCTGCGGGGTAGAAGTCTATCCCTACCGCGCCCTTGTGGACGTAACGGGCATTGACCTCGGCCCGCTCATTCCCCTGCGGCCACCCTTGCAGCACGATTGACAAAGCGCAGAGCACAAAGGCCCCTTTCGGGACCTTTGTGCTCTGATAAATATTGCGTCGCTCCAGCCCTGATACTCGCGGCGCTGATGCCCCGGTGATCTGTTCCCGGCCAGACGTTTTCATCCGGCCCTTGCGGGCATTCAGCTTCAGTCTGGCACAGTCACTCGTGCCGACCCCTTGCATTTATACCACGTCGCAAGTCAGACACGCTCCGGCAAAAATCAGACAGCCGCGTCCAGCAGCAGATTATCCCTGTGGATGACTTCCGGGTAATGGGCGTCGCCAAGAATGGCCGCCACCTCGTGGCGTTTCAGACCCATGATTTTCTTGAGTTCCGGCGCGCTGTAGTTGGAAAGTCCCACGCCGATGCTCTCTCCGTTGTGCAGCACGCGCACAAGGCCCCCGCGCTGAAAAGCTCCTTCCACCGCGCACACGCCGCCGGGCAGCAGGCTGCTGCCCTTGTGCAGCAAAGCTTTGGCAGCGCCGTCGTCCACATGCACGCTGCCCGCAGGGTCGGACTGATAGGCCAGCCAGAACTTGCGCCGCGTGATGGCCTGCCGACCGGATCTCACCCAGGTTCCGCGCGTGAACGGCTCATGCCCCTCAGGCGCGGGGCATACTCCGGCAGCGGCAAAAGCCCGGCTGATAACCCACGGCTCGCGGCCGGGCAGAATCAGTGTGGGCACGCCCAGCTGTGCGGCGCGGCGCGCGGCCAGCAGCTTGGAATACATGCCGCCTGTGCCAACCAGCGTTTTGCCACCGCAAAGCCGCCCCAGATCAAGTGTTGCCACATCATCAATATGCTCCATGACAGGAGCATCGGGGTACTTTTGCGGATCAGCCGCCAGCACGCCCGACGAAGACGTCAGGTTGATGTAAAGATCGGCTTCCACCAGGTTGACAAGCAGGCTCGCCAGACAGTCGTTATCGCCAAACTTCAGTTCGCTGATGGATACCGTGTCGTTTTCATTAACGATCGGCAGCACATCCCAGTGCAGCAGCTCGGCAAAGGTATTGCGGGCATTAAGAAAGCGCTGGCGCGCGCGAAGGTCGTCACGAGTCAGCAGCACCTGTGCCGTAGACATGCCGTGGGCCAGAAAAACCTTGTCCCATGCCTGCATGAGCTGCCCCTGCCCCACAGCAGCCGCAGCCTGACGCGCAGCCAGACCAGCCGTTTCCACCACACGGCCCCGACCGGCCAGAGCAGCACGCCCCGCCGCCACCGCTCCCGAAGAAACCAGCACCAGACGGCGCGCCCCCTGCGGGGGCTGGCCAGCCGGATCATTGACCACGGGCAGATCACGCAGGGCGGCAAGCTGCGCGGCAAGCCCCGCAAGCACGGGATTGCTCAAGCCGCTGGCGTCCGTCAGCACGGCGCTGCCCACCTTGACCACAATCACACGAGCCTGGGCGAGAACGCGCGCGCGCTCCTGCTGCCAGGTTTCAGTCCGCTCTTCTTCAGAATGACCCTTGCCGCACTGCTCCGGCTCTTCGGCTTCGGACGCCGTGCCAAGGGGGCGCTGCCTGTTCATGTCCGCTCCACAACCCGTTATTCGCGGGTATAGATAACTTCAATTTCGGGAAATTCCTCTTCTTCCACTTCAGTGGGGCCTTCCAGACGCACAATGGGCTCATTGCGCGCGGTGCTGTCACACACCTGCCAAAGCTCCTTCACAAGCGGCTCCAGCCCCAGGCCATCACGGGCAGAAATGAAGTAAATCTCACGGCCGTCAGCCTTGGCCCGCGCTTGCAGGGCTTCCAGCCTTTCGGGGCTGACGAGGTCGATCTTGTTCACCACCTCAAGCTGTCTGCGCTCACCCAGTTCTTCGTCGAAACGGCGCAACTCCTCGTTGACCAGAGTGAAACCAGCCCAGGGGTCTTCATCACCCACATCCTCAATGCTGAGAATATGTACGAGAAAGCGCGTGCGCTCCACATGCTTGAGAAAACGCAGGCCAAGGCCAAGGCCCTCGTGCGCGCCTTCAATAAGCCCCGGAATGTCGGCAATGACCATGCGCTTGTCCGGGTCGACCTCGTCAATCATCACGCCCAGATTGGGAGTGAGCGTGGTGAAGGGATAGGCCGCAATCTTGGGACGCGCGGCAGAAACCTGCGAGATAAAAGTGGATTTTCCCGCGTTGGGCAGGCCGATAAGACCGGCATCCGCAAGAATTTTCAGCTCAAGCCGCAGATTGAACTCTTCACCGGGTTCGCCGGGCTGCGAAAAACGCGGCGCGCGCATGGTAGAAGACTTGAAATGCTCATTTCCCTTGCCGCCACGGCCGCCGCTCGCCACCAGCACTTCCGTGTCCGGTTCGCTCAGGTCGGCCACCAGCACTTCGCCTTCCGGGCCTTCGGCGTATACCAGCGTTCCCACGGGCAGATTCAGAACGAGATTCTCGCCCTTGCGGCCATCGCACTGGCTGCCCTCACCGGGGCGGCCGTTCTGCGCTTCGTACAGGCGCTTGAGCCGAAAGTCGTACAGCGAAAGCAGACGATTGTCTGCCTTGAGGTACACAGAACCGCCATCGCCCCCGTTGCCGCCGTCCGGGCCGCCGCGAGGCACAAATTTTTCACGCCGGAACGACAGGCAGCCATGTCCGCCTTTACCGGCGCGCACCTGAATTCTGGCTTCATCCACAAATTTCATGCAATATCCCCTGCCCGATGCTTTCGGGCTTGTTTCTCACGCTGTTTTTGCTCTGTCTGCACGATGGTCGGGGCAAAGACCCGCCCCGCGCGACAGTGGTCCGGAAATTTTCGGCAGCCCCGCACCGTGCCTTGCCGCTCACGGCAAGGTGGACCCTTTCGCACATGCGGGACAGAAGCAACCTTGCGCAACAGCCCGGCATGGACCGACTGACTCGACATGCCGGTTCATGCCTTTTAGAGCAGATTAACTTTAAGAATGTACATTCTCAAAGCTTAGGCCACGCCCGCTTCGATGCTTGACCGCACAAGCAAACAGCTCTGCTGTCTTGGCGGCAGCCGTTGGCGGGCCTGCAAGCCTTACCAATGGCGACAGCCATTGTGTGGAAACAGGCCGACCGTCACACATGCCGCCTGCAAGCGTAGTTTCCTGCGTTACGGTTTCTGAAGCATCCGTAGCTTCCTTTGTCGTAACGGCTGAAGCTGCGCTTGCATCTTTGCGGCGGGCGACTGCTCACGCAGCCGCCAGAGCATTTTCAAAGTGAAGTTGCTCTGGAGCTTTTTGCTTTTGAAGCACGCCCTGTTGCAACGCATCATTCTGGCGAAAACGTGTTTTTCGCCAGAATCCACTCCACTTGGTGGTGGTTGCCGCCTTCGCGAAGCAGAGCAATTTCAAGGTGAACTTGCCCTGACGCGCAAACACCGAAAGGGAAGAAGCCTTGCGGCCCCTTCCCTTATAAACAGATTCCACGCGGCCGCGCTAGCTGGCGGCCGCCTCCACATGCACGCGCGTAAGCACGCGACGCTTGCGGATATACTTTTCAAAGCGCACAACGCCATCAATCGTGGCGAACAGGGTGAAGTCCCTGCCCATGCCGACGTTGACGCCGGGGTGCACGGTGGTGCCCAACTGGCGCACCAGAATATTGCCGGCAAGAACACGCTGACCGCCGAAACGTTTAACGCCGCGCCTCTGGCCTACACTGTCGCGGCCGTTACGCGAAGAGCCGCCTGCTTTCTTTTGAGCCATAATAGCCTCCCTGGTGCGCTGAACCTGAAGCTCAGCCTGGGCGAGTAAATTTTTCGCTCAACCGGACAAACCGGCTCCGCAAGGAACCCGCGTGTCCGGACATCGGGCGTTCGCCCTCACGCCCGCCAGAACCCATAAAAGGTTCTAGCCGTTGATGCTCTTGACGCGAATGGTGGTAAAGTCCTGACGATGACCGCGCATCTTGCGCGAGTCATTGCGGCGCCAGCGCTTGAATACCTTGATCTTGGCGCCACGCCCGTGATCCACCACTTCCGCCGTAACAGCGGCTCCGGCAAGATAGGGAGCGCCGACTTTGCATTCTGCGCCGCCGACCATCAGCACCTTGTCCAGAGAAATTTCGCTTCCGGCCTGAGCCGCGAGCTTATCCACAACGATCTTGGAACCTTCTTCAACGCGGTACTGTTTTCCGCCGGCTTCGATAATCGCGTACATGATATCAACCTCCAAAAAGAGAAAGGCATATTTGCCCTATTGCACGGCAAATGTCAAGCGCCTTCCGCATTTTTTCGGCAAGGACGCGCCGCCGCCGCCTCGGGGCGGCGGCATGCAGCCGCACGGCGCTTTTACCCCAAGGCCAGCGGCGATACAAGCGAAAAAACCTCTTGCGCATGCATTCTTGCCGCTTTTACAACCAAATCCATAGTTTTTCCTGATAGTTTTCCTTGGCATACTGCCCTTGCGCTGCTATGTTTTGGGGCGATGAACGATACCATTACCCTTCATATAGAAAGCCTGACCCATGACGGGCGCGGGCTGGCCCGCGCCCACGGCGACACGTTATTTACATCCGCCCCCGCCTCGGCGGGAGGTCGAACCTCCGGGCGCGCCCGCAACCGTGGCACGGTTATTTTTGTGACAGGCGGCCTGCCCGGCCAAACCGTGCGTGCGCGCATCACCCGCCGCAAATCCAGTTTCTGTGAAGCCGAGGCGGTGGAAATCCTGCAGGAAGCTCCGCGCTCCGTGCCTCCCGTCTGTATTCACCACGGCGACTGCGGCGGATGCCCGCTGCAGACCATGCCATACGACATGCAATTGCAGTGGAAGCGGCGCATCGCCCTTGACGCCATGACCCGCATCGGCGGGCTGGAAACAGGACTTGTGGAAAGCCTGTTCACCACGGTGCTGCCTTCTCCCGCACGTGAACAGTACCGCAACAAGATGGAGCTGGCCTTTGCTGGCGGCAGCGCGCAGGACGACCCCCTGATTCTGGGCCTGCGCCGCCGGAACGGGCGCGGCGTAGTGGCTGTGCCCCAATGCGCCCAGCTGCCCGAGGTTGCGCGCGCCATTGTGCGCATGACCGCCGATCTGGCGGCGCAAAGCGGCCTGCCGGCCCATACGCCCCGCGATCAGGCCCGCTACAGACAATCTCCCCAGACTGACGCCCCGCGCCACGGCAAGGCTGACGGCAAAGGCAGGCGCGCCGCACGACCGGCCCGCCGCGCGCCCGCAAACAGCATTGCCGCAGCGGGCATGGCAGCCGAAGCAGCTCAGGCCGACGGTTTCTGGCGTTTTCTGGTATTACGGCGGGGCCTTGCGGCCGACCAGCGCACTCCCGGCTGGTGGGCGCTGTGCATCACCAGCCCCGGCAGCCCCGAAGAACAGGACGCCGTACGGCTCATGGGCCAGACGCTGCTGCAATCCTTTCCTGCCCTTGCCGGTTTTATCCACGAGGAACGCGCCAGCGAAGACGCGCTGGCCCAGGGCCAGAAGCGCGTAACATGCCTTGACAGAACAGGCGCGCACAATCCCGCTGCGGCACGACTTTGGCAACCCCTTGGCGGACGCCGCTTCGCTCTCGACGCCGCATCGTTCTTTCAGGTCAATACCGCGGCGGCGCAGGTGCTGGCAGCCACCGCAACCGACATGCTCAAGCGGCATGTCACACAGGAATCCCCCGCCCTGCTCGATCTTTACTGTGGCGTGGGTGCGCCGGGCCTGCTCATGGCTGACCATTGCAGTCGCCTGCTCGGACTGGAACAGGACGCGCGAGCCGTCACTCTTGCGCAGGCCAACGCGGCCGCCCTGGGCTTCACCCAGTGTTCCTATGTGGCCGGCGACGCGGCCCAGCGGCTGGACAAGCTTGCCCCCACGCACGAAAACTACTGGCATCCCACGGAAACATGGGACGCGGTGCTAGTTGACCCGCCGCGCGCGGGCCTTGCCCCACGCGCCCTTAACGCGCTTTTGCGGCTCAATGCCCACACCATATTATATGTATCGTGCAATCCGGCCACGCTTGCGCGTGACGCGGCCCGGCTTCGTGGGGCCTACCGGCTGGTGGAAATGGCTGCGGTGGACCTGTTCCCGCACACACCGCATGTGGAATGCCTGACCCTGTGGCAAAGCCTGTAAGGCCATGCTCCACACAACTTTTCGGCAAAGTCATTGACGCGGCGCAAAAGCTGTGATAATTTACACAGCGTTGGGGTTTATAGCGTTCATCCCTTTAACGCGCGAGAACAACGGCCTGTTCAGCAGCCCCTGAGGGCAGCCGCAGCGCGGGAGGGAAAATGTCGTTCAAAGACTTTCTGAAGCAACAGCAAAGCGGCCTTGAAGCCATGGCCAACACCGGCGTGATCGGGCTGCATCTGGTCAGTGGTCCCGCCGTGGGATTCGCCATAGGCTATGGCATCGACTACTGGCTGCACACCGGCCCCTGGGGCAAGCTGATTTTTCTGCTTATTGGCATCGCCGCCGGTTTTCTGAATGTTTACCGCGACACCAAGGCGCTGCTGAAAAAGATTGCAAGGCAAGACGCCTTGCGCAAGGGATTGGCCCCGCAAAGCGAGGGCACTGGCGTTCTTTCAGGGGAGCAGGGCAAAACCGATGGCCGTGAACGGCAAAAAGAGCATGATACACAGCCTTGACGCCTGGCTTTGGCGACGAGGGCTGGACCACCCCGCCGTGCGCGTCATGGTGCGCAATGAAATTTTGCTTGCTGCCGCTTTTTTGCTTGCCGGAGCACTGAGTTTTACGGTACTGCCCTGGATCTTCTGGTTTGGTGTGGGCCTGACTATCATGGCCTGGACATTCTGGGGGCTGGCACGATTTTTTTTGCGCCGCGGGCTGGGCGACTACAGCACAGCTTTTTTGCGAATTGTGATTATTCAGTGGCTTGGCAGACTTGTCATGGTGGGGGGCATCCTTTATATATCCCTCATCATATATCAGGCTCCCGTGTTCGCCCTTGTGGGCGGCATGCTGGCAGGCGGGCTTTGCGCACTGGTCAGCTTTGCTCTGGCCGAGCGGGCCGCGCGGCGTAACACGCCGTAGCAAAAAATTTCGCGCTGGTCCGAACACCACGACAAAAGATTTTGACAAATATTTTATAGCATACCGCCGCAACCGTCAGCCGCAGCCGCCCAGCAGGGCTTGAGCGCGGCACGAGAGTCAGGCGACACAGCCTTGAGGCCCGGCAAACGTCTGGCGCAGGGCGTGCAGAAATTCGTGTTCTGGTGCTGCCTGCGGGCTGCCGCATGACGGCACTGCCGACACAAGACATTTTTGGGGAATGGCCTTAGGGCTTTACATCAACGTAGCGCCAAGGCGCGCATCGACCAGGAGGCATGGCTCATGGCAGGTGGTTTGCCGCATCCGGTATTGCTCTCCACATTTATGGGCATGGACGAAATCACCATCGGTGGACAGGTGGTGGAATTCAAGCATGTGTTCTACTCCTGGGTCTGCATGGCTATCCTCTTTGCGGTGGCCTGGGTTCTGCGCAGACGCCTGACATTGGTTCCAGGCGGCTTGCAGAACTTTTTTGAAGCCCTGGTAGACACTATTGAAAACTTTATCATTTCCACCATGGGCGAGCATGGGCGCAAGTTTGTGCCTCTGCTGGCGGGCATTTTCATCTACATTTTCGGCATGAACCTTATGGGCCTTGTGCCCGGTTTCGATGCGCCTACCGCCAACCTCAACACCACGGTCTGTATGGCCCTTTTTGTGCTGGTGTTCTATAACGCCGTGGGCCTTATCCGCTGGAAAACGCATTACATCCATCACTTCACCGGGCCTTCCAAGTTCCTTATTCCGCTCATGTTCCCGCTTGAAGTGGTGTCGCATCTTTCCCGCCCGGTTTCGCTTTCACTCCGTCTTTTCGGTAACATCCGGGGTGAAGAAATCGTCATGGTGCTGTTCTTCGTAATGGCGCCCATTTTGGGAACCCTGCCCATCTATGCGCTTTTCCTTCTGGGCAAGACCATGCAGGCTTTCGTGTTCTTCATGCTGACCATGTTCTACATCAAGGGCGCTCTTGAGGCTCCCGAACACTAGCCTTGCCACGGGCGGTCTGCCGCCCTCCGCCACGGGTTTCCAGCCCGGCGGCGTCTCCTGCCGGACGTAAAACAGGCACTCAATACGTGGGGAATGGTCGTAATGACCCAACAATACAACAGTGCAAGGAGTGTCTCATGCGTAAACTTCTGATGATCGCCCTGAACACCGTGGCTCTTCTGGGTATGGCCAGCATGGCTTTCGCCGCCAACCAGCTTGATGCCTCGGCCCTTGGCTACACCTGCCTGGCCGCCGCTCTCGGCATTGGTATTGCCGCCTTCGGTTGCGGCATCGGCATGGGCCTTGGTCTGAAGGGCGCCTGCGAAGGCGTTGCCCGCAACCCCGACGTGAGCGGCAAGATCACCGGCACCATGATTTTGGCCTTTGCCTTTATCGAATCCCTGGCTATTTACGCTCTGGTTATCAGCTTCATTCTGCTGTACGCCAACCCCTACGCGTAAGGCCTGACAAGTTTTGAATAAAAAAAGGAGGCTCCGGCTTCCTTTTTTTATTTGCCTTCATTCCCGCCGCCCGCTTTGCTTCGCGCCCGAATTCTCATACTGCCGCAAACCGCGTCCGCAACGTGCCAGACAAAAGCATATCTGCTGCAGACTACCTTCAAGCAGGTACACACAGAGCTACTCAACGCTGGACCCGCGCAAGCAAACAGCGTTGCTGTCTTCGCGGCAGCCGTGGTGAACCTGCGAACCTTACCAATGACAACAGCCGTTGTGTGCAAACAAGCCGATCGTTACACGCGCTGTCTGCAAGCGTGGTTTCCTGCGTTACGATTTCTGAAGCATCCGTAACTCCCTTTGCCGTAACGGTGGACGGTGCGCTTGCGCCCTTGCTCAACCGGCACTGACGCACCGCCGCCCCGACTTCATCACGCCACATCAGGCTCTGCCGCAAAACCCGACCCGACACCGCTGGCCCGTCTTTCAGGCTGCCCACGGCCTGCCGACAGCCTGCAAGACGGGCAATTGTCAGGCGCAAGCGCTCCACAAAAAATTGGGCATTTTATTTCACTGAAGGCGTTGCTTACGCTACTCACATATAAAAAATAGGGCATACCCTAGAGCAGATTAACTTTGAGAACATACATTCTCAAAGTTCAAGGCATGCTCACTTCGGCGTTTAACAGCGCAGATAAACTGCGCTTACGCCTCCGTAGCGAACGTCTGCTTACGCAGCCGCCAGAGCAATTTCAAAGTGAAATTGCTCTAAAAAAGGTACGCTCACAGCCAGAGCATCTGCCCCTCGAAATGCTCTGGCACGACAGGCAAAAAGGCTGCCTGTCCGCATTTCGGGCAAGGATTTTTCTGAAAATTCTTGCAGTGCAGATACCGCGTCTGATTCGTAAACTGCTCTGCTACTGCATCAGCAGCAGGGCCTGCCGGTACGGGAGAGGAAGCCTTATTGCGAAAATTATGACGAACATGGGCATCCGTGCGAATAAAAACATGAAATGCCGGTCATCAAGAGGATCGATCGCGCCAAAGAGGCTGCCCTGTACAGCCCTGGCATTTTTTTACAGCACAGAGCATATTCTGAAGCTTGGGGCTTAACCTTTGTACCCTTTTATAGTAGCATTTTGAACACGAAAAATTCTTTTTGTAACATGCGCCGTCTTTTCCCGCGCAGGCCAGGAAAAACAGGCCACAAACTCAAAGGAACCAGCATGTAACATGCTTTTATTACAAGCAAAAAATGTAAATTAAATTTTACGCGTCATGTTGGCTATCTTGCTACTATCACACTGGGGGGCAGCCATCGTCAATGGTTGTGCATGCAACCCAATAGCGCTAAATTGAACGTGACATTGCCATAGCATAGGATTACGTATATTTTATATGCTCTTGGCAGTAACCATTGACAAAAGCAGCCCGGCTTGCACATTTGCTGATTTTTGATAGACACTTTATTTCACGAGACGACATCTTCCCGTTGACAAGCTCGCGGCTTTCAAAAGGTACTTTTATGGCTAACCAACCCAAAAGCAAACACATTCCCCGCGCAACCATCCAGCGGCTCGCCACATACGTGCAAGTGCTGGAAAATTTTTCGCGCGATAATGTAGAGGTCATTTCCTCCAACCCCCTGGCTGAAGCTTGCGGGGTCAACGGTTCGCAGGTGCGCAAAGACCTCGCCTATTTCGGCGAGTTTGGCATCCGTGGGGTGGGATACCATGTGAAATCCCTTATCGCGGCCATCACCTCTTCCCTTGGTGTTGACCGCGAATGGCGCATGGCTCTCATCGGCGTCGGCAACCTTGGCAAGGCCATTCTTAACCACGGCGAATTCCGCGCCCGCGGTTTTAACATTGTGGCCATATTCGACTGCGACCCCTTCAAGATCGGTGAAATTGTCCACGGGCTTGAAGTTCACTGCACGCGCGACCTCAAGGACATGGTGTCTGACCTGAACATCGAGATCGGCATCATTACCACCCCGCCTGAAAGGGCACAGAGGGCGGCCCAGCATCTCATGGATGCGGGCATCACCTCCATCCTGAACTTTGCGCCCGCACGTATCAAGGTTCCTGAACGCATCAACGTGGAATATGTGGACTTTTTCCACCACCTTTATGCTCTGGCTTTCAATCACCCCATGACCCGCTAGGGTTTTGGCCGTGCACCTGAAAAAATGCCGCTTGTTCCGGCCAGGCCGTTGTTATGACGCCCTGGCCTTTTTAACCTGCCTTGTACCGCCTCGCCCCGACTGTACCGGGAGCGACCTTGGCCGCTGCCTGCCCTTTTACGGCCCGGCGGGCCTATGCCTTGGCCTTGCACTCGCCCTGCCCTGCTTTCTGTTGTATTTTTTGCTGTGTCAGGCTCCACAAGCCGAGCTGCTGCTGTGCGCAGCGCTTGCGGCCTGGCTGTGGATGGGGCTTGAAGCATGGGCCACTCGTGGCCTGCACTGGGATGGTCTGGCCGACCTTGGCGATGCCTGCGGCAGCGGCGCCAGAGGTGAACGATTTTGGCAAATCCTGCGCGACAGCCGCATGGGTGCGTTCGGCGCGCTGCATCTTTTGCTGGCTTTTGGCGGCATGTGGCTGGCGCTGTGCTGGCATATCCGCAGCGAACACTGGCTCTGCATCGTGGCAGCCCCTGCCTGGGGCCGGGCCTGTGCGCTCTGGCTGGCCGCGTCCGCAGCGCCCAGGGAGCCGCAGTCGCTGGGCGGACTGACCTGTGCCGGAGCCAGCCCCGGCCTGTCGCGCGGGTATGCGCTGGGGGCGCTGCTGCTCCTGTGCCTCATGTTTTTTGCGGGGCAGATAAGCCTGTGGCAAGTACCGTTGACGGCTTGCGGCCAGTATGCTCTCATTCGCCGCATGTCGGTGCTGGCACGTGACCGGGGCGGCGTGTCCGGCGACTTTCTTGGTGCTGCCATACAGTGGGGCCAGCTCTGGTTTCTGCTGGCAACTGTATAGATTCGCCCACCGCAAACATCTCTGGCGGCTGCCTGAGCAGGCCGATGACGGCTGCGCATGGGAGTTGCACTGCTGCATGCCGGCTAGAGCAATTGCACTTTGAACTTGCTCTGGCGGCTGCCTGAGCAGTTGCCCGCCGCAAAGATGCACGCGCAGCTTCAGCCGTTACGACAAAGGAAGTTACGGATGCTTCAGAAATCGTAACGCAGCAAACTACGCTCGCAGGCAGCATGTGTAACGATCGGCCTTTTTCCACACAATGGCTGTCGCCACTCGTAAGGTTCGCAGGCTCGCCAACGACTGCCGCCAAGACAGCAGAGCTATTTTCGTGCGCGGTCAAGCGTCGAAGCGAGCGTGGCGTAACTTTGGGAATGTACACTCTCAAGGGTAATCTGCTCGACATCTAGACGGCACACTGCGTTAAAAGTATCCCTGCAAATAAAAATGCTCATGTTCGTGCCTGGGCATTTGCCGCATCAGGCAAGGAGGCTCTTATGGATTTCAAGGAATTGGTTGAAAAGGCGCGCACCTGCCGGCGCTTTGAAGAAGACCGCCCGCTGACCATGAATGATCTGGAATGGCTTGTGGACTGCGCCAGACTTGCGCCTTCGGCCCGAAATGCCCAGGACTTGCGCTTCAGCCTTGTCGCCCAGGGTGATACCTGCAAAAAACTTTTTGCGCTTACCCGTTGGGCTGGGGCGCTCAAGGACTGGGGCGGGCCGCATCCCGGTGAACAGCCCACAGCCTTTGTCGCCATTTTCATGCCGCAGGGCGCCACAGAGCTGGCATTCTATGATGTGGGCATCGCCGCGCAGACCATACAGCTGGCAGCCAGCAGCCGCGGCTGGGGCTGCTGCATTATCAAGTCCTTTGACCATCAGTCCGTCCCCACCCTCCTGCAGGCCCCGACCAGCCTGAAGCCCGCGCTGGTTCTCGGTCTGGGTGTGGCCAAAGAAACGCGCGTTGTGGCTCCGCTGCCCGCTGACGGCAATACCACCTATTGGCGTGACGCTCAGGGGGTTCATCATGTTCCCAAAAGAGCGTTGAATGATCTGATCATCGGTCGTTTCTAGGGCATTTTACCCTTGAAAAAGTGCAAATGCTCAGACGCTGCACAAAAGTGCAGCGCGCCACAACGTGGCGTGGATTCCGCCGGGAATCGCTTTTTTTTGCTGAATGAAAACTTTGAAATGTGAAGCATTTCAAAGCGAAATTGCTCCAGAATCGTATTGTGAATGCTGATCGCCAGAATTCGAAGCGCCCGGCCCTCGCCTGACCATGCAAAGCGCACGGTTGTGGCAGTGGGCCGGGCGCTTGCCTGTGGCGGAGCACACGTGCAATAGACTGAAATATAAAACCGATGGCAGAACAGGGCAAACGTCCCGAAGTTTCACGCGCCTGCCGCCTTGTCCCTGACCTCGCCCCGAGCACGTCTTCAGCAAAAAAGTGAGGGCTGCCCCACTACTGACAGCCCTCTTTTTTGTACGTCCTGCATTCTGAGATAACTAACCGCAATGCGGCTATGACCGCGGCTGCCAGCGTGCATGCCACGAAATGCAACGCAGAGGCGCTCAAACGGCACTCTTTCTCACGAACACACCCACGACGCACAAATCATGATGCGTACCAAAACGACATTCAAAAACTGTGCCCTTACGTTACCGGGATCCTCCCGGCGTTTCAATCACCATTCCCGTGCAGGCAAAGGATGGCGGCCTGTCCCTTGCCACCTTCCTTGGCATTGTACAAAGCCTTATCGGCCATTTTATAAAATTCTTCATAGCTGTGGCGACCCGATTGACTATAGGCCACGCCAACGCACATGCCCACGCACACATTTTCAACAAGCGGTTCTTCAAGCCGCGACGCAAGGTTTTTGCTGACGCGGAATATCCTTTCCTGCGGCATGTTCTGCACAAAAACAGCAAACTCGTCGCCGCCCAGCCGGAATATGATGTCATCCTTGCGAAAGCCCTGCCCCAGCAGAACGGAGAAAGCCTTCAGAACCGCATCGCCCACCGCATGTCCGGCAGTATCATTGACCACCTTGAAATCATCCAGATCAAAAATGAGCAGAGCCGCGCTGTGACAGGTTTCGTCCGTAACAGCCAATCTTGCGGCAACGATGCTTTCGCCTGCAGCCCTGTTGTAGATCCCGCACAGGGGGTCTTTTTCCGCCCGGCGCACCAGCGCGTCCCTTTCCTTGATGCTGGCGTGCACATCTTTGAGAAATGCAATAATGCCCATTTCATGAGTGCACGGGTCGCAGTAGCTCACAACGGTCAGGCTGTGCCAGGTAAAGGGTGAACCGACCTTGAGTCGCGCGCGCACCTCGCAGGTGCAGTCACCCTCGGCGCACAGGGCCAGCCGTATGAGCCGGGTAATTTTTTCATTCTGCCCTGAAGCCAGAATGCCGTGGCGCAAAAGAGCCTTGGGCACGCTTCGGGTTTTAAGCAGGCCGCCGCATGAAGCCAGACCCTGATCAAGATTGCTGATGATTCCGGTAACCGGATCCATCTGAAAAACCATATCGACCGTGCTGTGCAAAAGTGCCTCAAGACGGTTGCGGTTTTTGGCCTGATCATTTTCCTTGTTTACACGCTCGGTGATGTCCTGAAAAAGACATGTGCAATAACCGTACTGAGGCTGATGACAGGTGACGGCAAGATGCCTGCCCAGCGATGCCCAAAAGCCGGTCATTTCCTGTATGTGCCCCTGGTAGGCTGTTTTCCAGAAAATTTCCAGCCATGATCTGTCAAGCTTCAGGTGGGAGTCAACAAGCGAAACGCCGGTCAGCCATTCGCGGGGAACACCAAAGAGCGTAAAAAGAGCTTCATTACCGTAAACAACGATCAAATCGCAGGGGCGGCCCATCATGTCCAGATCAACCCGCATAACCGCGAGGGCCTGCGGCAGGCCCTGCAGGAAATCCAGACGGGGCCCGCAAGCAAGAAGCGCGTCACGCGGGAGGGTCTGAAAAAAACCTGCAGAGCGTCCATCCACAGCTTTCATCAGACGCTCTCCACTCCGGCCGAAACCGGGCTTTGAAAATACCTGGCACAACAACTTTCGAGGTTCATACCGTACATCCGACATATTTCTAGCAAAAACTTATATAGCTTTTATCATATTGCAATACGGCAATACTGTCAATAATTACTAACAATAATTTTGCCCAATTTTCTGCCCGTAGCCGGAACAATGGGCGTCTGTAGTAAAAAATAAAAAAGCGATGCAAATATGCATCGCGCGCTGTAATGACTACATTTTTTCAATAACAATTATAGCCGCTTTGGCGTGCCCGCGACAAACCGCAAAATCACACAAAACAGCAATACCGCAGAGGCCCCAGAAAAAAAGGCCTATTCCGTGGCCGACACAGAAAATAGACCAGGCTATAAACACCGGATGCCGGACACATGAAAAAGTCATGCCAGCCACTGCGGTCATAAAAATGGTTGCGCTCAGCCCCGCCCATAGCGCAAAAGCCACTGATTAAAAACTTCGGCCAGCAGACAGTCACCCATGGCATATGCCGCCCGTCGGCCGCGTTGCACACGCACCCTTGGCTCTCCGTCCCTGCTGCCCGCCCCAGAAGCCTCAAGGGCGGCCCGCACAGAGGCCGCACAGTCCGGCCCTTCCACCACGGCCGTAAGCCGCAGCAGCTTTTCACGCGAAATCTCGTCTCCCATAAGCATGACGCAGCGCGTAGCAGCCAACAGGGCGGCCGCCATGTCACCCCGGGCTTCCAGCATATCCATCAGACGATGCCATCCGCCACGCCATAAAGGCTCACGCTCCAGCTCGGCCCGGCAGACGTCTTCATCGCCAGAGTGGTGCGCATCAAAGGCCCCATTGCGTTTTTGCTCCGCCGCTTCCGGCAATTCCAGCCAGTGTTCTAGATTGGCGCCCAGTTTCAGCTGATAGCCATCAAGCGCCGCCAGAGTATGCAGATCAGGCCGGAGCCACCGCGCCTGTCGCTGACAGAACAACCCGCCGTTATCCGCATCGTGATCAAAGCGGCCCGGTGTCTGGCTGGTATGGTGTACAATGACGCTGCGTCCTTCCACCGCGAGGGCGTAGCCTCTGGCGCGCAATTCAAAGCAGATGTCCATATCTTCAAAACCATTGCGAAAGCCTTCAAAAAAACCGCCGCACTCCCAAAAAACGTCCTTGCGCATTAGCATGGCGGCCCCGGTTATGGCCTGAAGGGGCCGCCTTTTTCGCGGCGCGGGATGCCCCCCGGGGAAGCCTTCATACAGATGCCCCACCTGTAGAAAGGGCGTAAAGAAAATGCCGCAATGCTGCACCGTTCCGTTGGGATAGAGCAGCAACGGACCAGCGGCCCCCGTGCGCCCCCGGCCAAGAGCTTCGCGCAGTGGCGGCAGCCAGCCCGGCGTCATGGTCGTATCATTGTTAAGAAAAAACAGCAGATCACCGCCAGCGGCTCTGGCCCCGGCATTGCATCCCCTCGCAAACCCCACATTTTCGCTCAGCCGCACGGGACAAAAAGCCGCGCCCCACAAGGCGCGGCCCAAAGGTTCCAGCCCGGTGGCCGTGGCATCGGTGGAGCCATTGTCCACCACCACTATTTCCACATTTTCCCCCTGCGTGTGCCGGGCCAGAGAGCGCAGGCAGCTGGCCGTCATGTCCCAGAGGTTCCAGGCAGGGATGATAATGGAGACTTTTTCGTTGCTCATGGTTCACTCCGGTTCCGTACGGCAAAGCTGCGGGCCGCGCGCACGAAATTTTCGGCCCAACCCGGTGCGGCCGGGGCGAAAATATGGGTATAGGAGGCCCATACATTGCGAAAAACAAGACCGTCCACCTTGAGTGACTTGGGCGCAGGGCCGCCCTTGCCGGTATCCGGGCGTTGCGGAGAGTCGGGCGGCGGCCCCATGCCCTGCCCCTTGTCCAGCTGCATGACCCAGCGCGCATGCCGGTTGTTGCGGCTCCAGTCGTCCGCATTTTCCCAACGGCAGCGGGAGTAATGAAATTCGTGTCCGCGCAGATCCGTGCCCGGCGCAAAAAAGGGATTGGTCTCCGTAATCTTGCCGCGCACATAGCCAAGCCCTTGCGGTTTTGGACAAAAAACAGCGCTTACCGGCAGAATGCCGCTCATGGGCCACAGCACCCCCTGGCGTTCGATGCCGCGTGAAAGCACCATAAAACCGCCACATTCGGCGTATATGGGCATACCCAGCTCCGCCCACACCGCCAGTTGCCCCAGCAGCGGCGAGCGGCTCAAAGCTTCGGCATGGTCTTCAGGAAAGCCCCCGCCCAGATACAGGCCATCCACACGTGGCCAGGGCGCGCGGCAGGCAGGGCCGGAAATCGTCCCCTCCGCATCGCTTGCAGCACCGGCTGCGGCCCCGTGCTCCCCATCCAGCAGCGAAAGCCGCACAAGGTCGGCCCCGGCCCGGCGCAGGGCCTCAAGATTCTCCTCATAATAGAACCACAGGGCGGCATCGCGCACATAGCCGATGCGCGGGCGCGCATTCTGGGCGTGGGGGATGCCGGAGGCCACCACAGCGTTGCCGCCGGATGTCCTGCCATCGGTGGGGCACGCAACCGCAGGCCCGGCCATGATTACGCCCGAGGCGTCAACACCGGAAAATGCAGGCCCGGCAACGGCAGGCCCGGCGGCGTCCACCTGGGACACGTCAGGCCCGGCGGCGCTTGCGCCATTGGCGGCGGCGCATTCCGGCCAGAAGGCCTCGGCCTCCAGCGGGGGTGCGCTTGCGGCAGCTTCAAGCACGCGCGGCATGTCCACGTGCGCGCTCACAAAATCAGCCAGCCTGTCCAGAACCTGCTGGGCCTGTGGCGAAAGGCTGTCGCCGCAGGAGGCAATGCCCATATGCCGCTCCGGCAGGGGATTTTCCGCCAGCCGGGGCAAGGCTCCGAGCACGGGAACGTCCGTATGCTCTTCCAGCGCCTGCCTGAGGATGCGCTCATGCCGACTGGAGCCGACCTGATTAAGCACCACGCCCGCAAAGCGCAGCCCGGCCTCAAAATGCAGCATGCCGCGCACCAGCGCCGCCGCCGTGCGGGTCATCTTGGTGCAGTCGACGCTTATGATCACCGGGCATGACAAAACTCGGGAAAGTTCGGCTGTAGAGCACGAACCGCGCGCATCCATGCCGTCAAAAAATCCCCGGTTGCCTTCCACAAGGCCGAGCAGCCCCCCGCATGCCGCAATGGCCGCAGCTGCCTCGGGAGTCGCGGGAGTTGCGGGTATCGCGGCTGTCGCGGGCGCTTCAGCAGCCTCCCGGCCCGTGTGGGCGTCTGCCGCAGGCCGCAGGGCTGCGTTTTGCATGGCATGGACAAAAAGGGCACGCAGGCGCGATGGCTCAAGAAAGTATGGATCAAGGTTGGCGGCAGGCCGTCCGGCAGCCAGGCGCAACCAGGCCGCGTCAATGTAGTCCGGCCCTTTTTTGAACGGCTGGACAACAAGGCCGGAACGCACAAACGCGCGGCAAAGCCCCAGCGAAAGCAGTGTTTTGCCACCGCCGCCGGAAAGCGCGGTAACACAGAGGCGGGGCATGGATTCCGGGACGGGCCGCCACTGACGGACTTCAGAACTGTGGCTCATATGACTCATGGCGTTTCGCATGGTGACGGGTGAGATCAAATCACTGGAGCATTTTCATAGTTCGCAGGCGCATGTGCCCGAGGATGCTCATGCCGCAGAATTGGCGGCAGTTGGGCGCAATTGACAGTGTGGGCACAGGCTCAAGGGCACAGTCGGGCACGCGAGGCCGCCCCAATGGGGGCCAGCCCGCGCCAGCCGTCCAGCTCGCACCAGCCATCGAGACCGCATCAGCCGTCCGGGGCGCGCCTGATCGGAGCAGTACGCGCCAACCCGCGCCAGCCCGCGCCAGCACGGCAAAACGGCCACGACCGAAAAAACGGGCTTCGGGCCAGACCGCACCTCGGGCAGTCTGGCCCAAAACCGCCATCAATGCTTGAAAGAACGCTGCCCCGTAAAGACCATCGCCACCTGAGGAGCGGCCTCATTGCAGGCCATGATGACTTCGGCATCGCGCATGGACCCGCCGGGCTGGGCAATGGCCGTCACGCCCTGGGCAATGGCAACATCCACCCCGTCGCGGAAGGGGAAAAAGCCGTCAGACACCAGAGCCGTACCGGCAAGGCCGCCGTGGGTTTCCTGCGTGCGCCGCTCGATATCGGCCAGTTTTTCAGCCAGAGTGCTGTCGTCCGCAGCCTTGAGCTTCAGTTCGTAGAGGGTCAGCCCCAGCTCGCGAAAAGCCAGTGTATCTGCGTACTTGGTGTGCGCCTTGTGTATGGCAAGCTCCACGCAGCCCACGCGATCCTGTTCCCCCGTGCCGATAGCCACGGTAGCCCCATCACGCACAAAAATGACGGAATTGGAAGTCACGCCCGCCTCAACGGCCCATGCAAAGCGCAGGTCGTCCAGTTCTGCCGGGCTTGGCGCACGCGCCGCCACGGAAAGGCCGTCCCGGGTAACGGCGGTAGCAGGCAAAAAGTCGTCACAGGAAAGAACGCGGTTCACAAAAGACTTCTGCACCACGATGCCACCGTCCGACAGGCTCTTGATGTCCAGAAACGCCGACGAGGTCAGTTCTTCAAGACGGCCCAGGCCGGGCAGTGCCATAATGCGCAGATTTTTACGGCCCTTGAGAATCTCCACCGCGCCTTCTTCAAAGGCAGGAGCTGCCACCACCTCAAAATAGTTGGCGGCCACCATTTCCGCAGCCTCGCGGGTAAAGGGACGGTTGACGACCACCGCGCCGCCGAAGGCCGCGATACGGTCGCACCAGAAGGCTTTTTCAAGGGCTGCGGCCACGCCGTCCTTGCTCCAGGCCGCGCCGCAGGGATTGTTGTGCTTCAGAATCACGGCCGCCGGGCGGTCTGCAAGACACTGAAGGATATTGGCCCCGTTATCCACGTCCGTCAGATTGGTCTTGCCGGGGTGCTTGCCCGCCTGAATCATCTGCTCTTCGGTCAGGGCCGAAACAATGCCGTGCCCCGGACCCCGCCACTGGAGGCCGCCGCAAGTGATGGAACCTTCTTTCAGGGCATAGAGGGCCGCGGGCTGATCGGGGTTTTCCCCGTAGCGCAGGCCCTTTTCCTCGCCGTCCAGCGTCCACACGCGCTTTTGGAACACGAGTTTTTCATCGCCAAGAATGATGGTCATGGTTTCGGGAAAAGCGTCCTTGCGGACGGTGCTGTACATGGCCTTGAGATCCGACATGCTTGCCTCCAGATGTTCGCCGGTCAGGTAAGGGTTTTGCATAGCACAGAACAGACCGCCCCACCAGCCTAAATCAGCCTGCCGCGCGGCGCGAAAGGGGGCCTTGCCCGTCACATGACGCCGCCCGCGCGTTGACGAAACACAGGTCAGGCCCTACATTGCCTTGTCGCCCAGGATTCACAAGACAGGTTGGCGCCCCCCGGCGCGCCCTGCACTTATCAGCGGAGGATATATGGAAAAACTGCTTGCCCGGCTGGCGCAGCAACTGGATACGATCGACGAAGCGTCCCTGATGTCGCTCTGGAGCAAATACGCCACCGTAAGCAGCCGCTTTGAGCCCACAAAAAAGTGGGAAGAGGCGACGCTCATCTTTTCCCTGATTCAGGCCAAGCGCTGGAAAAACCAGCTTTTCAACTACCACTGGTCGCGTCAGAGCCAGGGGCGCGAGGGCCTTGCCCCGCAATTGCCCGGCCTTGCACCAGAATTTTCGCTGGAGCCAACGCCAAAAGAGGAACCCGAACAACGCTGCCGCGTGCTGAAGTTTCAGCCCCTCAAAGAGGATGACGCAGACGACAGGGCGTAGCTGATCGGCCCGCAGCCCCGGCGGCCACGACCACCCGTGCCTGCAAGACATGCGAAAAAATACCCGTACGGCCGCAACCGAAAGCCGTCATATTTTCCGGCGCAGTCCCCCTGCCGCATGCCCTGCGCACGGTAGTATGCCGTTGGGGACATTTGACTTGCATTTGCATCCGAGATAGGTACCATGAAAGGCTTTGCGTCCTGCTTTCGGCAGTTTGACAAGGCGGTAACTTATCGCGCCTGCGGGCGCGTAACGCTTCCTTATGACAGTACGCCCCCCTGCGGCGGCGTTTCAGGCAGGTAAAATCATGGCGAATACGGTCATCATCGGCGCACAGTGGGGCGACGAAGGCAAAGGCAAAATCGTTGACATGCTGAGCGCCCAGAGCCGGGCCATTGTCCGTTTTCAGGGCGGCAACAATGCCGGGCACACCATCAAGGTTCAAGGCGAGGAGACCATCCTTCACCTGATCCCTTCCGGCATTCTGCACGCGGACAAGATGTGCCTTATCGGCAACGGCGTGGTGCTTGACCCGCACGTATTTCTTGAAGAGGTGGACCATCTGGCAGCCAAGGGCGTGGACGTTTCCCCGGCCAGGCTCGGCATCAGCAAAAAGGCCCACCTTATCATGCCTTACCACAAAAGCCTGGACAAAGCCCGCGAAGCCAAACGCGCTTCGCACAAGATAGGCACGACCGGACGCGGCATCGGCCCCTGCTACGAAGACAAGGCCGCCCGCGTGGGCCTGCGCGCAGGCGACCTGGCCTGCCCCGACCTTGTGCGGGCCAAGGTGGCCCACGCCCTGCAGGAAAAAAACACCCTGCTACGCGACCTGTACAAATTTGATCCTCTGGACGAAGCCGCTGTCTGCGAAGAGCTGATGGCCCTCGCCCCGCGCCTGCTGCCCTACCTTACGGAAGTGGAAGACCACATCCAGAACATTCAGGCCCAGGGTGGCGACATTCTTTTTGAAGGCGCGCAGGGCATTCATCTGGATATCGACCACGGAACCTATCCCTTTGTCACGTCCTCCAACACCGTGTCGGGCAATGCGTCCGCCGGTTGCGGCGTTGGCCCCTCGGCCCTGCACCGTGTGGTGGGCATCGTAAAGGCCTACACCACCCGCGTAGGTTCCGGCCCCTTTCCCACCGAGCAGCTTGACGACACCGGCAGCTACCTGCGCACCCAGGGCCACGAATTCGGGGCCACCACGGGCCGCCCGCGCCGCTGCGGCTGGCTGGACGCCGTGGTGCTGCGCGAAAGCGTGCGCCTTTGCGGCATGACCGACATTGCCCTGACCAAGCTTGACGTGCTGCAGAATCTGCCCGGCCTGCGCATCTGCGTGGCCTATGAATACGAAGGCCGCAAGCTTGACTACATGCCGCAGGAAGAAGGCGCGCTGGAAAAAGTTACGCCTGTTTATGAAGACCTGCCCGGCTTTGAAGAAGACATTACCGAATGCACCCGTTTTGACGACCTGCCTGAAACCGTGCGCGCCTATATCGCGCGCATTGAAGAGCTTGTTGGTGTAAAGGTAAGTCTGGTTTCCGTCGGCGCCGAGCGCAGACAGACCATCGTGCGCTGAGGCGCAGCCGCGCCATGACCGCGCCCATGCTTTCGGCCATTGCCGTTCCGGCCTTTGACGGGCTTAAAGACGCCCTGAACCGTCTGGGGGCGGCTCCGCCTCAGGTAGTGCTGCTTGAAGGCGGCAGCGAGGCGCAAAGGCATGATCTGGCTCTTTACTGGGCTGCGCGCATCAACTGCCCGCAGGCCGCCCAGACTGGCGGGCCATGCCTTGCCTGCCCTGCCTGTCTGCAGATTGCGGCTGGCGAGCACCTTGACCTTGCCGCGTATGACGGCCGCATCAGCAACCGCGAAGACGAAGAAAATCCCGGCCCCGTACGCGCCTTCAATATGGAGCGCGTACGGGAGCTTAAAAGCCGCCTGCGCGACGCCCCCCACGGAAACGGGCGCCGCGTGGTTCTGCTTATGGGCCTTTCCCTGACGCGCGACGAGGCTGCCAACGCCTTGCTCAAGGCACTTGAAGAGCCTTCGGCCACCACGGTTTTCGTGCTGCTTGCGCCACAGCGCGAACAGCTGCTGCCGACTCTGGTTTCCCGCTCTTTCTGCCTTACCCTGCCCTGGCCCGACAGTTGGGCCGCAGATGACGCCATGCGCCCGTGGGAAGAAAAGCTGGCCCATTTTCTGCTGACCGGACAGGGACTTCTGGACGCGCTGGCCGCCAGGGGCGCGCTGGACGCTGCCCAGGCCGGCCGTCTTTTACTGTGTTGCCAGAAATCTATAAACCGTATACTTTCTGAAGCAATAACTGATACTACTTCTCCGTTGGATCCGGCCCTGGCAAACCTGGGCGCACACGACCTGGCCCTTGTCTGCCAATGGCTGACAGAAGCGCAGGACGCCTTGCAGTACGGGCTGACCCCGGCAAGGGCCATTGAGGCCCTGGCCGCGCGCATATATGTGCTGCGCCAGCGCAGTATGCAGGCAGAGCCGCGCGTTGCGGCTGCCACCCGGAACTGACGGCACGCGCACACCGGATTTCCGCTGCCGTGTGAAGCCGTGCCGGGGGGCATGGCCGGGCGGCGGGCTTGCATACGAGTCTTGATGGGGGCAAGGGGACATGAACAGGAACTTTCGCGTCCTGAAACTTCTGGCCTGGGTGCTGCTATGCATTGCACAGGCTCTCTGGAGTTTGCCGTCCCAGGCTGCTTCCCGAACTGTGCGGACGGCCATCTTTCCCATGGGCGGCTTCCATTCTCTGGAAAACGGCCAACCCGCAGGCTACGACGTTGACTATCTGGAACAGGTGAGCAGATACACCGGGTGGCAGGTAAAATTCGTCAGCTTCGACACCTGGCATGCAGCCCTGAACGCGCTGGAAAAAAACCAGATCGACATCCTCGGCGGCGTACTGCACACGCCTGAGCGCGCCGCGCGCTTTCTGTACTCTCCATATGCCAGCGGTATCACCTATACCGCGCTTGTGGCCCTCAAAGATACGCCCCTTGTTTACGAAGACTTCAAAAAATTTGAAAACCTGCGCATCGGCGTCACCAGCGACAGCCCCTGGCGGGCGGACTTTACGGCCTATGCCGCCCACAACGGCTTTACCGCGCCCAGCCTTGTTCCATTCGCGCTTGCCAAAGATTCCCGCGATGCCCTGAAAGCCGGAACCATTGACGCCATCCTGACTTCCGTCATCAGTCTTGAACCCGACGAGACGGTACTGGCAAAATACGACCCCAGGCCATTTTTCTATATCGCCAACCGCAACAGCGCGCAGCTCATGAAAGAGCTGGAATACGGCATTGCCCAGCTCAAGCTGGAACAGCCCGACCTGGAAAACAAGCTTTCCCGCACCCATTTGTGGCGCAGCTACCAGACACCGCTGACCAAGGCTGAAAGAGACTTCATCCGCGCCTGCCCCCCCTTGCGCGTAGGCTACAGCCCCACCCGCAAGCCACTGATCTGGCATGACAAAAATACCGGCGAAACACGCGGCATCCTGCCGGGCATACTCCGCAAACTCAGTCGCGAGAGCGGCCTGATCTTTGAATTTGTGCCGATGGATGACCCGGCCATGAACCTGAATGACTACTTCAGGCAGGGAAAAATAGACCTGTGTGCCGGTGTGATGTACTCCACAACGTGCAATTCCAGCCCGTTCTACACGCTTACCTCGCCCGTACTGCGCAGCGGGCTGAACCTGTACAGCAAAAGAATTTCCGAAATCCCGCCCGGCGCCCCTCTGCGCGTGGCCATACCAGCCTCCTGGCGTGGCGGACGTGTATATCTCAGCTCCAATTTTCCCGACCTGCGTGTGGAGCCGTATCCCGACATCGAATGCTGCCTTGAGGCCGTGATCGCGGGCAAGGCAGACCTGTTGCTGCAAACCAGTTTTGAAGTGGACTATCTGCTGGCCAAGCCCCGTTTTCGCGACATCGTTCCCCTTCAGGAATACAACGGCTTTGAAGACAACCGGCTGGCGGTCAGCACCACCATGCCGCCGCCCTTGCTGAACATTCTCAACAAACTGCTCATGAATGTGGACGAAAAGAGCAAAAGCCAGATCATTTCCGAAAACATTTCCGCTGTGGCCTCGCCCATGAGCCTGTCGGACATGACCTACGAACACCGCACGATACTGACGATTCTGGGGCAGCTGCTGCTTTTTGGTCTGGTGTTTTTTGTCTGCCTTGCCTACCTGCGGCGTAAAAGCGGCAGAAGCGCCCAGGAGAGTGAACGCCGCCTTACCAACATGGCAAACAATATCAACGGCGGCGTCATCAGCCTTATCAACAATCCCCGGCTGGACATCCGCAATGCCAACAGCGGGTTCTGGCACTTGCTGGGCTATAGCGACAGCCCGCCCAAAAACCCCTGTCTGGCGGATTTTCTCAGCGCCGAGGAATCCGAAAAACTGTTCCAGCTGCTTGAAAGCCGCCGCGAAGAAAGCACCTCCGTCAATATGGAGCTGCGCCTGCGCCGCAAAAACGGCCAGCACATCCCCGCCCTGCTTCGCTGCACGTGGTCCAGCGACGGGCAGGTCACGGCGGTTCCCTGCCTGGACTGCGTTGTGGTGGACATTACCGAGCAAAAGCACATGCAGACCGAGCTGGAGCAGGAAAAAGAGCGCTACCGCATCCTGCTTGAGCAGTCGCAGGATATTATCTTTGATATGGACCTTGAAAAGCGGCAATTCACCTGTTCGCCCAATTTCGTCACCAAGTTCGGGCGCGACAGCACCCCCATGTTTACTCCTGAGGGCCGCCCGCGCAATGATCAGATCGTCCACCCCGACGATCTGCCCGCGCTGACGGAAATGCGGCGGCGCGTGCGGTCAGGCGAGCGCACGGTGTTCAGCGTCATGCGCATTCCCACGGCACAGGGGCGGTACATCTGGTGCAGGGTGCAGACCACCCGGATCAGCAAAAAGGACGCCCCGCTGCACATTGTGGGAAAAATCGTGGACATTGATGAAGAGGTGCGCCGCAGGGCCGAGCTGGAGCGTCTGTCACAGCGCGACAGCCTGACAGACCTTTACAACAAGGTGGCCTTTCGCGAAAAGGTCATGCAGAACATGCCCGTGCGGCTCAAGGGTGACAAGACGCACGCCCTGCTCTTTCTTGATCTGGACAACTTCAAGGAACTCAATGACAGTCTGGGCCACATGGCTGGCGATGCCGCACTGGTGGACGCCGCTGACGCCCTCAGACGCATCTTTCGCAATGTGGACGCCGTGGGCCGCTTTGGCGGCGACGAATTCTGCGTCTTCGCCATGGGCATCACCCGCAACGCCATGGCCGCGCGGGCAGATTCCGTGCTCAAGGCGCTGGACATGCGCTTCGACCGCGATGGAAAAACCGTGAACATCAGCGCCAGCATCGGCATCTACATGCTCGACGGCAGCGAGACTTCCTATGAAGAAGCGCTTCAGCGGGCAGACAACGCCCAGTACCGCGCCAAGCAGCTCGGCAAGAACCGCTGCATCTTCTACGATGATCCGCTTCCGGGGCCTCCGCCTGCGGAACAGGGCTGAGGGCGCTGCCGCTGAAACATGCGGAACACCGGTGGTGAACCCGCTCTGGAGCTGTTTGCGAATAGAGCAATTTCACTTTGAAATTGCTCTGGCGTCTGCGTGAGCAGACGTTCGCTACGGAGGCGTAAGCGCAGTTTATCTGCGCGGTTAAACGCCGAAGTGAGCGTGCCTTAAACTTTGAGAATGTATATTCTCAAAGTTAATCTGCTCTAGCGGGAGCGGGCGCGCCAAAGCGGGCGCCCGGAAAGCATTGAGTGTGGGCATTCTCGATGCGAAAATGCTCTACCAGACTGAAATGTCCTGCCTTTTTGTAAAGACGCAAATTCGTAAAGACGCAAAAAAGCTCCCCGGATGATGGGGAGCTTTTTGACATGACGCTTTTCTATCTTGCAGCGCAGTGCGGCCGGTCAGTACATCCGCAATGCGAAATGCCCGCAGGCCCGGACTGCTTCGACCGCTACGACGAAAAAATCACAGATGAAGACAGCGTGGCGCTTTGCGGTCACGCAAGCATTTTCACAGTGAAAATACCCGACAGGACCCTGGGCGTGGCTGCTATTTCCACAGGCTGCTGTATTTGGCGGCAATGCCGTCCGTACGCTCCACCAGCCTGTCTACCAGCCCGTCCACTTCTTCATAATTGATGGTTCCAAGGTCACGCGCCAGAAGGTATCCAAGATACCCCTTGCCCTGCTTGAAAACCCAGCACACGGAATAGACCGAGCCGACACCCGGACGATCAGGAAATTCGGCCTTGCTCTCCAGCATGACATACAGCTTGGGCTGATCTTTTTCCTCATCATCATTCAGTGTAAACAGGCTGCTTTTATTGAAGCGTTCCTTCAGGCTCGTGCCAAGGCGCGCTCCGATGCTGTCCGTGCCTTCAAGGGACACGCTGACCACGGTCACGCGGTCCGCGCCCTTTTCGGGCTTGTCCTGCACAGGCTTGCCTGCCTGCGGCGTGGCCGCCGCCGCTACGCCCGCCACTGCCAGAACGCAGATCAGGGCCAGAATGCCAAATATTTTGTTCATGCCTTCTCCCTCAACGGTACAGAATGTGCGGCAGACAGCGACCTTGCGTCACCAGAGCAGGTCCTTATTGAAACGCTTCACATTTCAATGTTTTCATGCAGCCAAAAAATGCGATTTCCGGCTGAATCCACGCCACGTTGTGGCGCACTGCACTTTCGTGCAGCGTTAGAGCATCCATGCTTTTTCAAAGCCGGAATGCTCTGGAGCATGCAACATCTGAAATACCCGCCTGCGGCAGGCAAAGCCTGCCCCGATCGCAGCTCGCGGCGAAGATTTAAAAAAATCCTCGCAAGGCAGTTCGCTCATTTCATCCGTAATCTGCTCCAAAGCCGCAAATGCTGCTCTGCCACAATCAGTCTATATAAAGTTTAGAAAAATGAAAAGTACAGGCCTGCCCTGCCGGAGCTGCCGCATGCGCCCTGACATGCCCCGCCTGCAACACTTTGTTACAATTTGTCATACTGGACACACAGTTTGCCACCCGCCTGCTGCTATATATGAAACCATGCATAATGAAACCGCTTTTTCGCGATTACAGGTTCCTGTACCCGCACCGACGGCAAAGGATCTTTTCCGGCAGGGCATGGACTATCTGCGCGACAGGTGGCCCCTTGGGCACTCGTTGCCTGTTCCCCTGCATTTTCTTCAGAAAGCCAGCAGCCAGTGCGACTCGCCGCCGTGGCACGTCGAGGCCGTTGCACACAGAAATCCACGCAGGCATGTGTGCATCCCCTGCGGCTGGATTGCCCGTTATCTGCCGAAAAACACGCCTGTTTTCGAGCCGGGCTGCGGCAGCGGTGCAAACCTGCTGTGGCTGGCCCTCAAGGGCTTTACCCATCTTTCCGGCAGCGACATTGACCCCCGCGTGCTGCACTTCAGCGAACATTTGCAGAAATATATGGGCCACAGCCTGGAGACATGGCAGGACAATGCCCTGTCACCCGCCCGGCTGCCTGAAAATCAGGGAGCCATACTGTCGGTCAACTGGCTGTACCACCTGCCCGGCACATCGCTGGACGCCTTTATGGAAACATACAGGCCCTGCCTGAAACCCGCCGGATTTTTTGTTTTTGACGTCATCAGCGACAGATACAACGGCGTTGCCAACAACGAGTACCATACTGAAGACTGGCGCAAGCCCAGACACCTGCGTCGACCCTCGGAATATACATTCCGCCTGTCTCATGAAGATGTGGAACGCCTTGCGCACAGGCACGGCTTTCGTGTTTTGCGGCGCACCCGCATCCACAGCCGCCCGCAGCGCTGCGCCTATATCCTTGGCAGAGCTGCCCTGTAAGACCCTGCCTATGGCTCTGGCCCAGATTTCGGTTTTGTTCCGGCAGGCATTTTTCGCCTGCCGGGCATGCCGGTGACCCCGCGCCGACATCTCAGGGCCGCCAGATCAGCACGGGCCATGAATCCGGGCCAAATCAGCACCGTCCAGACCAGCACCGCCCAGACCAGCACGGGCCAGAATCAGCCCCGCCTGCCCTCGTTGCACTCCTGCCATTCCAGATTCCAGCCCTTTGCCGCACTGGCCCGCGCTGTGGCATCAGGCGTGGGCCATCAGGCATGCGGCTCGTCCAGCAGCGGCAGCTCAAGCCGCGCCCTGAGGCCCCCCTGGGGCAAATTGTCAAGGAACAGTGTGGCTTCATGCAGGTCGGCCATGCTCCGGGCAATGGAAAGCCCAAGGCCGTGCCCGCCCGTGTGCCGGTTACGAGAGCCTTCCACACGAAAAAACGGTTCAAAGACCTTTTCCAGCAAAGCCTCGGGCATGCCCGGCCCCTTGTCGTCAATATCCACACGCAATACGTTTTTTCCGCCGGGCAGCGCCTGAACAGAGGCGGAAAGCACAGCCTCCCGCCCATAACGCAGGGCGTTGTCCAGCAGATTATCCAGACAGCGGCGCAGAGCCACAGGATAGACAAGGGCCTGAAGCTCAAGCTCCGGGCCGGACAGCGCCACGTCCTGCCCCATTTCACGGCGGTCTTCCACAATGGACTCAAGAAACGCCTGCATGTCCACCCTGACACGATCTTCCGTATGCCGATGGCACTGGGTCATGGCCGTGCCCATTTCCACAATGGAGTGCAGGCTCTGCACATCTTCAAGCATTTTTTGCCGGAAGGTTCCGGGAGGGGTACTTTCAAGCCGCAGGCGCATGCGGGTAAGCGGCGTGCGCAAATCATGCGACAGCGCGGCGAAAACCCGTTCCCGTTCCTTCATGATGCCGCTGATGCGCTTTTGCATGGCGTTAAACGCCTGTGCCGCGTGGCGCACCTCACTGGGGCCTTCGTCCGGAACCATATGGGGCAGGCGCTGCGAAGAACCGAACTTTTCCGCTGCCCGCGCCAGAGTGCGCAACGGGCGCACCAGCCTGTAGACGATGAGCAGCAGCAAGGCTGCAAAAACAATGAATTCCAGACCAAGCACCACAAAGGGCATGTCTTCAAGATGGGCACGGTGAGCCGGGCCGTCATAGCTGATGCCCAGCCATGAACCGTCGGCAAGTTTTATGGTCAGGCGGGCCTCAAACGAGCCGGACACATCCCACAAGGAAAAAAATCTTTCAAAAATCGAAGCCCACTTTCCGGCTTCCTTGCCGAGAATTATAACCCTCACCTGCGCCTGCATGACCCTCGCCTGCTGCCCGGGCGCGGCCAGATCGTCCAGCGCTTCGCTGATATGCTCCAGAAAAAAGCGCGAAAGCGTATCTGTTCCCTGCGGCATATCGGGCCTTGCATCGAGCATTTCCACCCGCACATCCGAAAACCGCGCCAGACCGCGTATAAGCGCGGGCCGGGCTTGCGCCGGTTCCGCTTCAAACATGCGCACGCACAAGGCTATGGTGGCGCTGTGATTTGCCAGCATGTTCTGCACCATATGGCGCTCAAAAAAGTCAGCCACGGTGAGGATGGTCACGGTATGCAGGATAAAAAAGGCCCCGAGCAATAAGAGGCTCAGCCGCGAAAACAGGCTTTGGGGCAGGTGGCGGTCAGTGTTCATGCGCTTTCACGGCGCACTTCCGCCGTCCAGATGTAGCCGTCGCCGCGCACGGTCTTGATGAGCGCGGCCTTTTCGCCGCCCTTGTCGCGCAGGCGGGTACGCAGGCGGCTTACCTGCACGTCGATGCTTCTGTCAAAAGGCCCGGCATTGCGGCCCTGCGTCAGGTCCATAAGCGCATCGCGGCTCAGCACTGTCTGCGGGTTTTCAAGAAAAGCCATGAGCAGGCGATACTCGGCGCCGCTCAGATTCACCATAAGCCCGCAGGGGGATTGCAGACAGCGCGCCGCCCGGTCAAGGCGCCAGCCGGAAAAAAGCATGCTGCCGCTTTCTCTGGGTGGAACCGGCAGCCCCTCGTTGCGCCGCAGCACGCTGCGGATGCGGGCCAGCAGTTCGCGAGGTTCAAAGGGCTTGGCCATATAGTCGTCCGCGCCCAGCTCAAGCCCCACAACGCGGTCTGTGCTTTCACCAAGAGCGCTCAGAAAAATAATGGGGATGCGCCACAGCTTGCGCACTTCACGGCAGATCATGAAACCGTCCTGACCGGGCATCATGACATCCAGCACAATGAGATCCGGCCTGTCACGGCGCAAAAGGTCCATCAGCGCATCCGCATGCTCGGCGCAGCACACCTCGAAGCCATGCTTTTTCAGATAGCCGGATAAAAGATCAAGAATTTCCCGGTCGTCATCCACAAGGCATATGGTCTGTCGGCGTTCCATGTTTCTCCTGTATGCCAGTTCCGGATATTTTCAGTCGTCCCTGACCTACACTAAGCCCGGTACAGGGAACTTTCAATGGCCCCTCCCGGCATAGAGCAGCTTGCGCAAGCAACGGGATATCCGCACGGCAGGGATTTTCCCGAAAATACTTGCCGCGAATGCGCGCGCAGGCAGGCTTCTGTCCGTCGCAAGCAAGCCGTGCGGGGCTGCATGGTCCAGAGCCGGGCGCACCCGGCGCACGCCTCTGCCCGGCAGTCGGCACAGCACCCCTGCCTGCCGCAGGGGCCACGACAACACGCCCCGCAGCGGGATGCGCCGCTCTTGAGCCTGCCTCGCGGAAGCGCTACACTTGCACAAATTTCACCACCGAGGAGCCTGCCATGCAGCGAACCCTGATCATCGACGCTCTCAATTCCACATCGCCCCAGCCTGCCATAGTCCTGTGCGGCTGGATCCGCACACGCCGCGACGCCAAGGATTTCAGCTTTGTGGAAATCAACGACGGTTCCTGCCTCGCCAACATGCAGTGCATCGTGGACGCGGGCACTCCCGCCCATCAGGGCCTTGGTGAGGCGGCCACAGGCGCAGCCGTCCGCGTGACGGGCGAGCTTGTGCCCTCGCCGGGCAAGGGACAGCAGTGGGAAGTGCGCGCACGTGAAGTGCAGGTTTACGGACTGGCCGACCCGGAGAGCTTTCCCCTGCAGAAAAAGCGTCATTCTGACGAATTTTTGCGCACCATCGCCCACCTGCGGCCGCGAACCAACAAATACGGCGCCGTCTTTCGCATCCGCTCCGAAGCGGGTTTTGCCGTTCACGACTTTTTCCGCAGCCGCCGCTTTGCCTGGGTGCACACTCCGGTGCTCACCGGTGCGGACTGCGAAGGCGCGGGCGAGATGTTCCGCGTGACCACGCTTGAGCCGGGCGCAAAAAGCCTGGAGCAGGATTTTTTCAGCCGCCGGTGCAACCTCACGGTTTCGGGTCAGCTTGAGGCGGAAGCGCTGGCTACGGGCCTTGGCCGGGTCTACAGCTTCGGCCCGACCTTCAGGGCGGAGAACTCCAACACCCCGCGCCACGCCGCCGAATTCTGGATGATCGAACCGGAAATGGCCTTTGCCGACCTCGAAGACCTCATGGAACTGGGCGAAGGGCTTACGCGGCATGTGGTAGAACATGTGCTCACCCGCTGCGAAAGTGATGTGAACCTGTTTGACAGTTTTGTAGAAAAGGGCCTGCGCCAGCGCCTTCAGGATATGCTGGCCGCGCCCTTTGGCCGTGTTTCCTATACGGAAGCTGTAGAAATTCTGCAAAAATGCGGCAGGGATTTTGCCTTTCCCGTGGCCTTCGGCACAGACCTGCAAACCGAGCACGAGCGCTACCTGGCGGAAGAACACTTTAAAAAGCCTGTTATTGTTTACGACTATCCCAAAGATATCAAGGCGTTCTACATGCGCCAGAATGAGGACGGCAAAACCGTAGCCGCCATGGACATGCTTGTGCCACGCATCGGTGAGCTTATCGGCGGATCACAGCGTGAAGAGCGCCTGCCCAGACTCGAAACCCGCATTCGCGAAATGGGGCAGAACCCGGAAGAATATTGGTGGTATCTTGAACTGCGCCGCTTTGGCACAGTACCCCATGCCGGTTTCGGGCTGGGCTTCGAGCGCCTGCTCATGATGCTCACGGGCATAAGCAATATCCGCGACGTGATCCCCTTCCCCCGCACGCCGGGAAATCTGGATTTCTAGGCAGTGTCGTCACGAGCGCCTTTCCCAAAAACGGCTTCCACCTTTTGGCATCGAGCTGAGCAAATCGAAGATTTGCTCAGCGGGGACGGAAAGCCGCCCTGCCCCGGCATGTGCCCGATATGCAGCGCCACGTCCGCTGCCACAGTTACGTTGTGGCAGCGGGCAGCGCACTACGGCATTTTCGCAAAGTAAAATTGCTCTGAACTCTTCGTGCAACGCGCAACGCGCCCTTCACATTTACCGCGATCAGGACTATACTGTCGCCTCACCGCGCGCATTTGCCGCGCTCTTTTTATCGGCGGCCCCGTAAGGCCGACGTGCATCGCCCAAGGAGAGCGAAAAGCCATGAGCAAGAAGCTGACTGTTGCCGTTGTTGGCGCCACTGGCGCCGTAGGCCGTGAAATGCTCAAGACCCTTCACGAACGCGATTTTCCCGCCACTGAAATCCGTGCCTTTGCTTCCGCCCGTTCTGCGGGAACAAAGGTTCCTTTCGGTGAACAGGAGCTGACCGTTCAGGAACTGAAAGAAGACGTCTTTGACGGCATTGACCTGGCTATTTTTTCCGCAGGCGGCGCCGCTTCGCTAGAATTCGCCCCCCATGCCGCCCACGCGGGCTGCGTGGTGGTGGACAATTCCTCCACATGGCGCATGGATGACCGCTGTCCTCTGGTGGTCCCCGAAGTCAACGCGCAGGCCCTTGAAGACCACAAGGGCATCATTGCCAATCCCAACTGCTCCACCATCCAGATGATGGTGGCCCTCAAGCCCCTGCACGATGCGGCCAAAATCACGCGTGTGATCGTGTCCACCTATCAGGCGGTTTCAGGCACGGGCCAGAAAGGCATTGAAGAACTGGAACGTCAGGTGCGCGACCTTTTCAACGGACGCGATCCTGAAAACAATGCCTATCCCTACCGCATTGCCTTCAATTGCCTGCCCCACATCGACGTCTTCCTTGAAAATGACTACACCAAGGAAGAAATGAAGATGGTTCACGAAACCGTCAAAATTCTCGGCGATCCGTCGGTCAAGGTAACCGCCACCTGCGTGCGCGTGCCCGTTTTCTACTGCCATGCCGAATCGGTCAACGTGGAAACGGAAAAAAAGCTTTCGGCCAGAGACGCCCGCGTTCTGCTGGCACAGGCTCCGGGCGTGCGCGTGTTCGACAATCCCCGCGAGCTCATGTACCCCATGCCGGGCTACTGCGTGGGTGACGACTTCACCTATGTGGGTCGTATTCGTGAGGACGAAACCATCGCAAACGGCCTCAACATGTGGATCGTGGCCGACAACGTGCGCAAGGGCGCGGCCCTCAACACCGTGCAGATCGCCGAAGAGCTTGTGCAGCGCGGCCTTGTGCGCGTGACGGACAAAAACGTCTTCATGTCCTGATATTGAACGTATGCAGCAAACGTGCGGGGCGTTCTGCGCCCCGCACGCCTTTTGAGGAGACGCCCTTGAAAGCCGTTGATGCCCATACCTATCTTGCGGCCCTGCTGGCCGCCCCCCGGCCCGGTTCAGACAACACGCTGGCCTTCTACGATCACAGGGTGGGGCATATCTGCACCGATGCAAGCCTCCTGCTGTTGCCGCTGGATGACCACATCTGCCACAGGGGCGACGGCCTGTTTGAAAGCATAAGCTACCGTCAGGGCAGGCTGTTCAGCTTTGAGCAGCACCTTGCGCGCCTCAGGGACGGCGCGGCGGCGCTTGGCATCACGCCCCCCTGCTCATGGGACGAACTGCGCGCCATCATTTTGGACGTGGCCCGCGCCGCCGGCTGCGATCACGGCGACATGCGCGTATTCCTGAGCCGTGGCCCCGGCGGTTTCGGCATCAGCCCGGCTGAATGCCCACAGGCCGGTCTTTATGTGGTGGCCCTGCGCAAAAGGTTCGCGGGCCAAGCCTTTTATGAAAAAGGGCTTACCGCCTTTACCAGCGACATTCCGCCCAAGCAGGAATACCTGGCCCGCATAAAAAATACCAACTATCTGCCCAATGTGTTCATGGCGATGGAAGCCGCCCGCAAGGGCATGGACGTTGCCGTGACCTTTGACGAAAACGGTTTTATGGGCGAAGCCGCCACGGCCAATGTGGGTCTTGTGGACAGTGAAGGTCGCCTGCTCTGCCCCGAACTCAGGCGCATTCTGCCCGGAACAACCATGCTGGCCGCCCTTGAGCTGGCCGCGCGCCGCCACCCCGACCCCATCACCGTGGTGGAAGCTCCCATAGCCAAAGAACAGATTTCCACGGCCAGCGAAATGCTGCTTTTCACCAGTTCCACCCTTTGCGTGGGCGTCACCCACTTTGACGGAAAACCCGTGGGCTGCGGCGAACACCGGGGCAAACCCGGCCCGGTGGCCCGGTGGCTCAAGGATGCCCTGCTCGAGCATCTGATGGAACAAGGTACTCCCTTCTGATGCGTGTTCTGCTTATTGCCCTGCAAAATACGGTTCCCGGTCCCGCCTCGCCGGAAGAACAGACCCGGTGGGCCGAACTCGGCTCGCCCATGCGCACCGCGCGCATGGAAGAAGAACACGTGCTGGCTCTGGCCCGCGCCATGCGTGACGGCGGCCGTCTGGCCCCCATGCTGGCCTGCCGTGAGAACTCGCATCTTCATGCACGGGCACTTCAGCTCAATCTGCCCGTACTGACCGTCAATGGCGCAAGCCCCGGAAACCCTTTCAATTTCTGGCATCTGTGGCGGTGGCAGCGCAGGCATCAAAAGCTGCTTGTGCAGACAATGGGACAGGAAGCCATGCCTCTGGGGCGCAGCGTTTTACGTATGCGCCCGGCAGGGTCCACCCTGCTGGCCCACGCCTTTCCCCTTCGCCCGCCGCAGGAACACTGCGCCACAGGCAAGGCTTTCAAGGCGGCCCACAGGGTGCTGTGCGGTTCGCTCCACGTTATGGAGCGCCTGAATGCTGTTGCGCCCACGCCAGCTTGCGGCAGGCCCCCCGACAGGACTGACAGGGGTGGCAAGGCTGAAGCGCGCGAGCCAGACGACATGGGCAGCGCGGTTGCCAAGAAGGGTGACACATACGGTACAGGCGGCACAGGCGGCCCCGACAGCAAGGACCGTTCCGGCAGCAGTGGCATGGACGGAAAAAAACATGCCGAAAGGTCTGCTGCCCGACAGGATTGCGGCGAAAAATCCCGCACGCTGCCTTTGGGGCATGACACCCTCACCCTGCTGGCTCCGGGAATGAGCCTTGACGATTTTTCACCTGTTGCCGCATGCGAAAAGAGGCATCCCGACAGTTCGGGTTCCGGCGGCGCGGAGTCGCAACGCTTTGTCTTTGGTCTGGCCGATGCTCTGGCCCCGCGTTCCGGCGCACAGGTTGTCATGCGCGCCATGTCGGCCATCTGGCAGCGTGACGATCTGCCGCCGTGGGAAGTGCGCGCCCTGGGGGGCGGTCCCCGCCTTGCCGAAATTCTGGACGAAGCCGAAAGCCTTGGTGTAGCTTCGCGCCTGAGCATACTCAACGAACAGCACCTGCCCGACGTGCTGTCCCGCTGCCATGCCTGGATCGCGCCCGGCTCCTCACCCGAAGAACTGCCCGAAAACCTGTGGGCCGGAGTGGCCGCGGGCCTGCCCCTGCTGTGCAGCCAAAGCCCTCTGCATCTGGAGCGCCTGTCTCTGGAAGACAACAAACCACAGAGTGCGGCCCTGCTGGTGGAAGAAAACGACCCGCAGGCTCTGGCAAAAGCCATGATCGACCTCATGCAGAGCGCAGAACTGCGCCGCGACCTCGTGCACGGCGGGCAGGCCCTGCGCCCTCATGTGGGGCTGGAAGCCTTTGCGGCGCGCGCCTGCACCCTGTATACCCGCTGGTGTCGCCAACTGGGCTGGCTTGAGCCGGGCCATGATGACGCCCCCCGGTCTTGAATATAATTACGTACTGAAATACTCTGCCATTCCGTCTTCAAATACAGCCCAGGAACAGCGATGAAGTGTAAAATCTGCAAAGCCGAGGCCGCGGTGGCCCTGCGCAGCCATAATGCCGCCTTTTGCCCCGACTGCTACAAGGACTTTTTTTCCCGCCAGGTAACCAGAGGTATCGAGGGGCAGAAGCTTTTTACCCGTGACGAGCGTGTGCTCGTGGCCCTTTCCGGCGGCAAGGATTCCCTTGCGCTCATGCTTGAGCTTTCGCGTCAGGGCTACAACGTCACGGGCCTGCACATTGATCTGGGCATTCCCGTGTCCTCGGCCGCGGCGCGGGGCGTTGTGGAACGCTTTTGCGCCAAGCACGGCCTCACGCTCATGGTCAGGGAAATGGAAGCCGAGGGCCTTGCCATCCCGGCGGTCAAGGCTCGCCTGAACCGTCCCGTCTGTTCGGCCTGCGGCAAGATCAAGCGCCATTTTTTCAACAAGGTCGCGCTGGATGAAGGCTTTGATGCCCTTGCCACAGGGCATAACCTTGATGATGAAGTGGCCCGCCTTTTCAGCAACACCCTGCGCTGGGACACGGCCTATCTTTCCGATCAGGGGCCGCGCCTTGACAGCGAACACGGCTTTTCGCGCAAGGTCAAACCCCTGTGGCGGCTCACGGAATTTGAAACCGCCAACTATGCCTTTCTGATGGGCATAGAAAACCACTATGCGCCCTGTCCCTACAGTCCCGGCGCCAGCTTCACCACACTCAAGGGGCTGCTGCAAAATCTTGAAGCCGCCATGCCCGGCCGCAAGCTGGACTTTTATCAGGGCTTTCTGGCACGGGGACGGCCTGTTTTCGCCCGACGCGAAGCCGAAGAGGGGGTAACCCTTGCTCCCTGCACCCTGTGCGGCTACCCCACGTCTTCGGGTGATACCTGCGGCGTCTGCCGCATACGCGCCGCCCTGAAAGGCGACGCATAGAGCATTTTTGCGTTGAAACGGCTCTGACGCCGGCACGCGCTGCAGTGAAATGCCATACCCCTTGAGAATGATTTCAACGTGAAATTGCTCCAAGGCATATAGACAGGGCCCCTGCCGCTGATCATGCGGCAGGGGCCCTGAATATTTCAACGTTAGAGCATTTTCAAAGAGAAACTGCTCTAAAAAGCTCTAGCCGAGCTTTGTGGCGTCAATGACGTTGTAGTCCAGGCCCAGCTTTGCCGCAGGCAGTCCCAGGGCCAGCCCCACCAGCTGCGAGAGGTGCAGCACGGGAACGCGGGCTTTGGACTTGTGCAGCTCCTGGGCATTGTCCTGATAGATGTCCAGCTGCATCTGACAGAGGGGGCAAGGCGTCACCACGCAGTTGGCCCCTGCAGCAGCAGCGCTGTTGATGATTTCGCTTGTCATGAGCATGACGGATTTTTCCGCCGGATACACGGCATGAAAACCGCAACAGTCCAGCCGTTTGTCAAAGGGCACGTCCTGCGCGCCCAGGGCATGAACCACCTTTTCAAAGCTCGACGGATTCACCGAACTTTCAAAGCCCAGTGCGGATTCGGGCCTCAAGCTGTGGCAACCGTAAAAAGCCGCCACTTTCATCCCATTGAGGGGTTTGACAACCTTGGCCTTGAGCGCGTCGGCATTCTGGGCCAGCACCCAGAGCAGGCTGGTCACTTCGCTCTCGCCTTTATAGGCCATGTTGCCCTTGGCAAGAAACGTGTTGATCCGGTCTTTCTGTCCGCCGTCCAGTTCCGCCTTGGCCCGACGCAGCATGAGCAGACAGGTGCTGCACGATGTCAGTACCGGCAGCCCCATCTGTTCGGCAAGCGCCAGATTGCGGGCATTGGCCACCAGAGTAGCCAGCGGGTCCACATCCTGAGCCTGGGAAGCGCCGCAGCAGGTCCAGCCGGGTATTTCTTTCAGGGTAATATTCAGGATGGGGGCCACGGCCTCCAGGGCCATCCTGGACTCCTTGGCCGCCTGAGTCAGCACGCAGCCGGGAAAAAAGGCGTATTCGGTCTGCATACGGCTACTCCTTCGCGGCGGCATGGGCCGCCTCAATCATCTTCACGAGGGCGGCATGCCCTTCAACGGGATCTTCGCCAAATGCCTCGAGCGGATTCATCTTGCCCTGACGCATGAGCGTAATAGCCATGCCCGCACGCGTCACGGTGCTGATGCCCTCGGTACGCAGCGCCAGCCGCACTTCGTTGAGCCGCCCCGAATCTTCCACCAGATCGGTATAGAAAGATCTGGCATGCGCCGGGCCAACGCCGTCTGTCATGCCCTTTGCCATAACCTTGGCACGCAGGGCCGCAATGTCATCGGCAGAGCTGATGCCCTTGGGGCAACGGTTGGCGCATTCCTGACAATGCACACAGTTCCACAGGCCCCCGGCCACGGCGGGCTTGCCGTGCAGCAGGGGATCCTTGCTGCGCGAGTCATTGGCGACCCGCCAGGCATGCGTGAACACAAAGGGTTCCATATAGTCCCGGTTGTCGGCGGTAAGCTTGTTGCACTCGGAGGCACAACAGCCGCAGATGATGCAGTCCCATTGTTTTTTGATGCGGTCAAATTCCGCCTGTGTCTGGCGGCAGCCTTCCTTCATGGAAAATTCGGGCTTGGCGACCATGCCGGGATGGATCTTGCGCAGGTTTTCCACTGCCGGCTCCCAGTCCACCACCAGATCCGAAATGACCTTGAAGTTGGCAAGAGGTGAGATGCGCATGGTATCGGAACCATAGGTCGCGATCAGATCGTCCATCTTTGTGTCACAGGCCAGAATGGCATGCCCGTTGACCCTGACGCCGCAGGCCCCGCAAATGGCGCAACGGCAGGACGCCGTGAAGTTGAGCGTGGGGTCCTGTGTCTGCTTGATGAACAGCAGTGTATTGAGGACAGTCTTGCCGGACACGTCGGCCGGGGCAAGAACGTAACTTTGCTCGTAGTGCTTTTTGCCGTCAAAGCGGTCAATAATGAGTGTAGCCATCAGTACTTACGCTCCTCGGGCTTGAACCTTGTGATCGCCACGTCTTTCCAGCCCATATGCATTTTGCCGCTTTCATTCATGGTGACCATGCTGTGCTTGAGAAAGTTGGCGTCGTCGCGTTTGGGGAAGTCCTCCCGGGTATGCGCCCCGCGCGACTCCTTGCGCTCAGTGGCGGCAAGGCAGGCGGCCTGCGCCAGTTGCAGCATATTGCCCAGCTCCACATATTCCGTGAACACGGAATTATAGACAGGGTTGGCATTGGGCACGCGCAGGGCGTCATAACGCGAACGCATGTCCTCCAGGGTGTCTGCCAGAGCCACAAGCTTGGCCTGGGTACGGAAAATCCCCAGATTATCCCACAACTGCGCGCCCATCGCTTCGCGAAGGGCATACATTTCCTTGGCATCACCGCCGCTGGAAACGTTGGTAAAGCGGCCCTGCCACTGACCGGCCAGATCAGCCAGCCTTTTGCCCGCACTGTGGTCCGCCGAACCGGCGTAGGCCGCTGCGCCGTCTCCGGCAATCTTGCCGGTGACCACGGCATCAGCAAGGGAATTGCCGCCCAGACGGTTGGCCCCGTGAATGGACACGCAGGAAGCCTCACCCGCGGTAAACAGGCCAGGAAGTTCCGTGGACATGTCATCAAACTTTGCCACAGCAATGCCACCCATTGAGTAATGGGCCGTGGGCCGGATGATCATGGGCCTGTCCACAAGGTCTATGTTTTCAAACAGTTTGCCAACGTGACGGATCTGCGGAAGATCGTTGATGATCTTGTCGCGGCCCAGATGCACGAGATCCAGCAGTACATATGCCTCAAGGCCCTGCCCGTAGCCGCGTCCTTCGCGGATTTCCGTTTCAATGGCGCGGGCCACAATGTCGCGGGGGCCAAGCTCCATCTTGCCGGGGGCGTAGTTCTTCATGAACCGCTCGCCCTTGTTGTTGAGCAGATAGCCGCCTTCACCCCGGGCCGCCTCAGTGATGAGCACGCCACCGTGCACCACGCCGGTGGGGTGAAACTGGATCATTTCCGGATCTTTAAAGGGCACTCCCGCCCGCAGGGCGGCAGCCACGCCATCGCCGGTGGCAATATAGGGCGTGGAGGTGCGGTTCCAAAAAATCCGTGTATACCCGCCGGTGGCGAGCACCACGGCCTTGGCACGCACAGGGGAGATTTCGCCGGTGCGAATGTTGCGCAGCACCGCGCCCTCGCAACGGCCGTTGTCCACGCCGAGGTCCAGCAGCTCATGGTCCATGAGAAACTTGACGCCGTGCGTCAGGGCTTCATCCAGACAGACATGCGCCACGATATGGCCTGTCTTGTCTGCCGAATAGTTGCAGCGCACCTTTGACGCACCGCCAAACGGCCGGGCCTTAACCTTGCCGTCAGCCGTGCGCGAAAAGGGCATGCCCTTGTAATCCAGCTCAAGAATGGTGGGGCCTGCCTGCTCACAGAACTTGAGAGTGGCATCCTGATCCACAAGGTAGTCGCCACCCTTGACGGTGTCGTAGCAATGCAGCTCGTAAGAATCACCCTTGCTGAAGTCGGTGACGCCGTTGATGCCGCCCTCGGCCATACAGGTGGCGTTGCGCGAGGGCATGCACTTGGTCACAACAACCACGTTGAGCCTGGGATTTTTTTTCATGGCGGCAACCGCGGCACGCAAGCCTGCGCCGCCGGAACCGATTATCAGCACGTCACAGGCAGCCATTGGGGCAGCCCCGCTGACGGCGGCAAGGGCCTTGTCAAGACCGCTTGCACTTACCGTCAGGGCACTGATGGTGATACAGGCCGACTGCAGAAATTTTCTGCGGGTAAATTGTTGGGTCATATATAAATCCTCGGAAGAAGGGGGGGGATGTTCCGGCGGGGTTCGGCGGGCGCACATGCGGCGGACGAAAAAACCGCGCGGCATCCCTTTGTTGCTTTACTGTTTGTATGCTCGATCTCTCCCCTGCACCTGTCAAGAGAAAAAACCGGGCATTTGAAACCAAGTAGTTATAGCGTACACTATAATTAAAAAATAAAGAAGTATAATGCTGGTGCGTTATCCCCTTGAAAAATGAGCACCTTCCAATTTTTATTCATGATCTTGGCAGTAAAAAAGAAAAACCGTTCTGGAAAGCAGACCGTGCGGACAGACGCACGCCCTGCACAGGGCGGCAGGCTACAAGGCGGCACACCAAGACACTGGGCGGCATGCCACGACACAGGGTCGACGCTTGAAGGAAGTGAGGCCCGCAGGACGCAAGGCCAACTTTCAATATTTACACCTAGTTTCATCAATTTTTTTTATTTTATAATTTTGACAAGTTATAAAAACATTTTCTTGCATTTGGTTCTATATTTTGCCATCAAAAGTCAAGCATAAGGTTGGAAATAGGGTTGGAATTTTGTTGGAGGAAGTTTATGGCGAGTCAGGCTCGTGTGAAGACAAACTACCCCGGAGTGTTCTACCGGCTTGCTAAGCGTAAAGGCAAACCCGGTGAAGAGAGGGTCTATTATATTGTATTTAAGCATGGTTTTAAGGTCGTTGAAGAAAAAGTTGGTAGGCAGTATGCGGACGATATGACCCCTGCTAAAGCGTCCGGAATACGCGCTGAGCGGATTGAAGGGAAGCGCGCTTCTCGTAAGGAGATTCGCGCGGCAGATATTGCGGCAAAGGCAGCCGAGGCTGCTAAGCCAACAATTGCTAAGCTTTGGAGTCAGTATCAACATGCTTTTGATGATGATAGAGTAAGAAAGTCTGATGTGAGTAGGTATAATATCTATCTATGTGAAATTTTTAAAAACAAAACGCCTAATGAAATAACAACATTAGAAATCGATAAGCTCCGACATATGCTGCTCAAAGCAGGAAAAAGTCCGCAAACAACAAAACACATACTCGCACTGCTTCGTCGGATAATCAAATTTGGCGTCAGAAAAGGGCTATGTGCATCACCAGATCCATCCGTGCTCCATTTTGAGATGCCAAAGGTAGATAATCAGAAAACGGAAAGTTTAACCGGCGAGCAGTTGAATAAATACCTAGAAGCAATTGATATGGAAGCAGATCAAGACGCCGCCGCCTTGTTAAAGCTCGCGTTAGTTACGGGCATGCGCAAGGGTGCTTTGATGGCGTTGCAGTGGAGTGATATCGATTTTGAAAGGGATTTTATTTTGCTTCGTGGTGAAGCCGCTAAGAAAGGTAAAACAGAACGTATACCGCTCTCACATGCGGCCAGAATTGTACTTCAAAGCGTTGGAAGAGTTGATAGCTTGTATGTGTTTCCAGGAAGAAACGGTGAGCAACGGAAGGAATACCGTAAAATAGCAGAGAGGGTGAAAAGGCGCGCTGGCCTGCCTGACGATTTTCGCCCGCTGCATGGGTTGCGTCATGCCTATGCTTCGCTTCTTGCCTCCAGTGGAAAGGTCGACCTATACACATTGCAGAAGTTACTGACGCATGCAAGCCCGCAGATGACCCAGCGTTACGCACACCTGGCCGATGAGGCCATGCAACGGGCAGCCAGTGTCGCGGATGAAATATTTAATATGGATGTGGAGAAAAAGTGATGTCAAATCCAGCCCTTGACCAAACGACCTTAGAAGAGTCCTTTTTCTTTTGTGAATATGCGAAACGCCGATTTGAGATGTCTGATCATAACAATGGGCATATTGAAGATGCCATTAAGTATATTAAATTTACCTCAAAACAATTCTTTGAGTCTGATATCGCCGAAGGCATGCAGATAGACTTGCTGTCGGATGCTATTTTCTGTCATGAGGCGCGCATGATTGGCTTGCGATATATTACCCCATTTGAAGGAAGTGAAGGATATATAGAGGAGATTTCGTTTCAACATTATACTGAAAATCTTCTTCATATATCAAATAGCTTCAAAGTGAGCGCTTCATTTCTGCCATTTCCATACGACATGGCTGAAATTGCCGTGTGGACAAAAAGCGGCAAAGAAGTCCCAGCAACATTCAAGACTCTAGACAGTATTGATAGAAGATGTGTAATAGCCCTTCATCGCAATCGGGATTATGTCTTATTCTGCATTGATAAAAATCTTCAGCTCGATGAAATTATCGATGCTATCACAAAGCAAGCAACGCTTTTAAAATCAGTAAATGACTACGAAAATTGCAAGCGAAACGACAAACTCAAGCAAATACACATGAAATCAAACTTAAAGACGCATAGACAATCTTTGCATAACACATTTTACAAGTCTTCTGGGCTCCTGATATACGATTTATACATCAGCAATAACTTCAAGATTGATCGAGCTCTTGAAGAATATAGGAAGCGCAATTCGCTTGAAAAATGCGATCCAGCAAAAAAAGCAACATCCGAAGATTGCGCAGGATGTAAATATTTTAGTGAATGCGAATCAAATTGGAGGAAACACTTCAAGTCTGCCGTCGAAAAAATCAGCGGAACAGAAGGAAGTGAATCATATCTGAATAGAATACGAGATAAAGCTCAAGTACGGTTGCTTAAGAGACAGCCAATAAGTTTCTTTGAATATCAATTTAGTGCACATTTCCACCAAAATAGTTGAACCTCATCGTTTACTATTTTTCAAATGGATTAGGCTGCAATGCCATGGCAGCTTATTACTTAGTCATGAAGCCCCCATACTGCTTCAAGCAGGTCGTATGAGGAGGCTTTTCTTTTTTCCACACTGGCGCACCAGCAGGTCTCCAGGCAGAGTTAGTTCAGCAGTGATTGCTCTCCATAAATAGTGATAATTACTGGTTATGGATTTTGCTTTATGAAAATCCTCCTTATTGCTTCAAGTGGGTTATCTGGGAGGCTTATCTCTTGTACACCGCTGTTATCCCAATGTCCCCAAGCCCGAAAGATTCCCATCTTCCACCGCGCTAACAATAGCCATTCCTGATATTAGATTTAAGCTAACCTTGTTGCCCACACGCTGGGCTTAACACTATCCCATCCTGTATACGTATAGCCGGACCCCAAGTTAAACCAAGGAGGTCGGCTATGCCCACCACAAAATCCACTTGTCAGTGTCTAACCGAACATGAGGTTTCAGCCCGAACTGGCTTGAGCCTATCCACGCTTCGTGCGCACAGGCACATGCGTCGCGGACTCCCTTACATCAAAATTGGGCGTTCTGTGCGCTACCGCTTGTGTGACCTAGAAGAATATCTGTTTGAACATCGCATAGATCCTTCTGCTGCTACTTAACGATGTTATTCGGCCAACAGTAACAGGGGTGCTCCACAACAGCAAACTTACTTAGCTGGGTTCAACTTCTTTGGTAACAACTCTGGTTCCATTTAGACGGCCATATCGGCATAGCCATTTCACCATATAGTTCAGCTACGATGAATTCAGAGCCGCCCTTCTTCACCTAGCTTTCTAGGTGAAGAAGGCTGGTTCTATCAAACAACAAATAACTTTCCGAGGGCACTATGGGAAATAATAATGATAAGAATAAGGCTGATATATTTAAGAATACCACGAATTCTGCGCTTTTGCGAAAGAAAATTAATCTTCGAGATGATCCATACATTGCACGCAAGCTAGATGAAACTGCGTGTATGCGTGCATATATCAATTATGAATCTGCCAGAAAAGAAGTAGATCGTATTGATTCCGAAAAAAATTTGGACGAGCACCTGAATGAGATGGCCTATAGGCTAGACTCAAGGCTCATTTCATCGCATGAGCTATTCTCTCAATTAGTTGATATAAACCTTGAAGATGCTCCTGAAGAATTGAAAGAAGTTGTAATGCACATAGCCCATCGTACAGGATGGGGTTATTTACCCGTGTTACTTCTGATTCTGTTTTCAACTGCATCTGCAACTCGTGGAAAATATATTGGAAAAATAGATGGAGAATGGTCAGAAGCAATTGTGCTTTATGTGCTGATATGTGCAGAGTCTGGAAACATGAAAAGCAGCATGTTAAAGATGGTTATGCGGCCACATTACCTGTTTGAAAATAAAAAACAAAATGAATATACAGACGGGTTGTTAAGTTCAGATCGCAAAGCTGATCTTCAGCAGGCAAGAAAGATCGCACTGAAGCAATCCGAAAGAATGCACCGTGTGGATCTGCAAATCAATAAGGATTCACTTCAGGAATTCGCTGAGAATATTCGACATGACCGTGAAATAATAGAAGAATGTTACAGGGTTGATGAAACAAGTGCGCCACCTTTGCTATTTACAGAGGATACTTCTTTCCCCAAGTTGTACGAATCCATGCAGAGAAATGGTGGCGGCAGTACTTTTGCCAGCGCTGAAGGCAATACCTTATTGCACCTTGTATTTGCTTCTAGGTCGCCGTTGGATATTTTTACGAAAGCCTATGATTATGAAAAATTTATTACTGCAACCAAACGCGACGGAACAAAACTCTTTCAAAACCCATTCCTTAACATCGGGCTTGTGGTAAATCCTGATATCACGCGACAGTTATATTCTAACAACCGGCTTGGCCTGCATGGTCTTACTCCGAGATTTGCAATTTGTTTCGGTGGAAAACAGCATGACATAATTGAAGATGCACCATCCAAGGATGGCTATAATGATTACTTGAAGCGCATAAACGATTTGCTTGAAGACTGCTATACTCAAGAACCAACCCGGAAACTGGTAGAAATACAATTTTCATCTGAGGCAAAACGTGAACTTTATGCGATCCAAGACTCTTTTGAAAAGGAACAAAAAAGAGTGCCAAACATTGCTGTCCGGCTAAGGGTTAAGAAAAAAGTCCAAAATCTCAATGCGATGTGG
>CAJMLK010000018.1 GCA_905214305.1 uncultured bacterium | reverse complement strand
GCCTATTCATGTGTATACATGTAAATAGTGTTTAGTTTAAGGGCTTGTCAATAATATTTGCGGAACCTGACACCGCAGTGCCATACAATCGGATGGGTGTCAGTCCGTTAGCTAGGGAATTTTTGAAAGATAAGTATGGCAAATAAGGCCATGGGAATCGGCCCATATTGGGACCATATGCATTTTGTGGGCAGAGATGGCAGTAACCTTGGTCTTACCTGTTTGCGTTTGCTTTTAACAGCACGTTCTGACAGGACAAAACCCCTGCGACACAGAACCGCCGGGGTTTTCTTTATTCGGGTATGCCCAGAATACCATATGCAAACATCGTCAAAATAGCCCATATTAGGATGAAAACCGGTTGCAGGAAGACGTACATGAAAAAGACGGTCAGGGGTATTTTAATAAGGGCTGTGGGACTGACCTTATGCCGAAAACGCAAAAAATAAAGCCCTGAAGACAGCAGGGCTACTATGCCTGTCCACTGTACAGCTTCTGCTATCCGGCAAACAATATCTTCATCCAGGCTTTCCAGATGAAGGTCATGTTGCAATGCTTTGACCTCGGAACTGCTCATTGATACGCAAAAAATACCAATAAAAACAGTTAAGTATGCCCAGATGCAGCGCTCAAGCCGAAATGTTTTCAAGCAAGCGACTGTACCCGCAAAACTCGTGACAGTAACAGCGACACTGGTGACAATGGCAGCCGTGCCAATGAGGTTCCCGGATATCCACAATTCCAGTACAGCCCATAGTGTGAGCAAACATAACGGCCAGTGTCGCAGCCAGAAATCCAGTACGGCTCTGCACGTAGAGTTGACCACGTCTTCAATGTTCATAGGCAGGTCCTTGGAAGCAGATTTATGTCTGCCGTAATCTTCGCAATATCGGCTCCATAATGGCCGGGGCCAGCCGTAGGCACAAAGGCAAAAAAAGCAGCATAAAGGCGCAGCCGCCCAGGCCGAGCGCCAGCAGGGCCGCCCACAGGGCATGCAGGCCAAGATCAGCCGCGCGGCTGAGGGCATAGGCGCTCAGCCACCATGCGGCGGCAGCGCCGGGCAGGGAACAGGCGAGGGCGCGCAGGGCAAGGCCGCGAAGGCCCGCGAAGGCTCCGCTGCCCTGTCGGCGCGCCCAGATGAACATGAGCCACAGAACATACAGGCTGACGCTCACGCCCGAAAGCGCGGCAATGGCCCAGGCCCCGTGCGGCACAGCCCAGTAGTAGTAAATGGGCAGGCAAACCGCCGTCATGACCGTGCCCGTAACAGCGGGCGTGATGGTGTCGCCGTGGGCGTAGTAGGCCCGCACCAGCACCATGTAAAGTATCCAGAACGGTGTGGCTGCAAGCATGATTTGCGTCAGGGGGGTGGCAGCCAGAGTTTCGGCGGGGCCGAAGCGGCCGCCCTGAAAAATGACGCCCAAAATGGGCCACGCGCAGGCGATCATGCCTAGAGCGCAAGGGATGATAAGCCCCAGACTGGCCCGCAGCGCGGTGCGCAGGGTGCGGTCAAAGCCTTCCCTGTCGCCTTCGGTAAGCAGCTTGACCAGAAAGGGATAGGAGGCCACGGCCGCGGCCTGTCCCATAAGCCCTACGGGAACCTGGGCGATACGGCGGGCGTAGTTGAGCAGGCTCACCACGCCATCTCCGGCCAGAGAGCCGAATACGCGCAAAAACTGCTCGTCCAGCATCATGATGGTCTGCCCCAGCATGAGGGGCAGGGCAGTGATAAGAAATTTGCCCATGAGGCGATGCCGCCACACGGGGCGCAGGCGCATGCCGCCCTGCATGGCTGCTGCCAGAGGCAGAACGAAAGTCCCCAGGGCCGCGCCCACGGTAACCCCCGCGCAGTACCCGGTCATGCCCTCAAAGTGGCCCAGCAGGGCAGGCGAGAGCGCCGCGCGCACTGGGGCAAGCCCTGCCAGCCAGGGCAGGGTCAGGCCGCCGAGAATGATGCAGCCGTTATAGATAATGGGGGCCAGAGCCGGAACACGAAATTGCCGCCGCAAAAAAAGCAGGGCGGTAATGCAGGCCCCGCACAGAAAAAAGACCTGCGCGGGCAGCACGATCCGCATGAAAAAAGCCAGCCGCAGCCATTGCTCCGGCGTAAAGCCGGGAGCGATCAGGCGGGCCAGCGGTCCGGCGGCCAGCATGCCCGCCGCCGTCAACCCGACGGATGCAGCGGCCATCCAGCAGAACACGCAGGAAAAAAAACTCCAGGCGTCGTCTTCATCCTCCTGAAAGCGGCGCGACAGCAGGGGGATGATGGTGATGGACATAAAGCCGCCGGCCAGCATGTAATTGATGATGTCCGGCACAACAAAGGCGGCAAAGTACATGTCCGCCTCGCCCCCCGCGCCGAACTGCCACGAGATGACCTTGTCGCGCACAAGGCCCATGAGGCGAGAAATAATGGTGCTGGCGGCCAGAATAACGGCCGCCGCACCCATACGCTGTCTGGCGGACAGAAGGCCCATCAGCCGCGCTTGCCTGTGCCGCGCCCGGTGCTCTTGCCGGGTTTACCGGCCGTGCCTGCGCGCTTGCCCGGTTTTCCGGTGGATGGCTTGCCCGGCCGGGTGGATTTGCCTGCGCTGTTTTTTTTGCCGTTGCGGGCGGCTTTACCCGGCTTTGCGCCTGTGCCGCGCCCGTCACCGGGCGAGACCAGCTTCCAGCCGGCAGTGGAGCCTTTGCGGGCTGACGTGCGGCTTACGCGTCCGCCGCGCTTGCCGCGTCCGCCGATCCCCTTGGGCAGTTCCAGCGGCATGAGACGGATTTCAAGGCGGCCCAGATGCACTTCAGACAGGGCAACCTCAAGCTTTTGGCCCATGCGCCACTGTACGCCCGACCGCTGCCCCACAAGACTCATGGTGCGGGCGTCAAAATCATACCAGTCGTCGCCCAGGTCTTCCACACGGATCATGCCTTCCACGGGCATGGCTTCAAGCTCCACAAAAACGCCAAAGTCCGTCACCCCGGCCACAATGCCGCTGAAATGCTCACCCACGCGGGGCAGCAGCGCCAGACAGCCCAGGCGGCGGTCCATTTCGCGTTCGCAGGCCATGGCGGCCCGTTCACGACGGTTCAGCTGGTCAGCCACGCGCAGCAGTTTCTGCCCGGCTGGCAGGGGACCGGCGTCAAGCCCAAGAGAGGTTTTGAGCGCCCTGTGCGTGAGCAGGTCGGCGTAGCGCCGGATGGGCGAGGTAAAGTGGCAGTACGCCGTGGACGCCAGACCGAAATGCCCTTCGTTGAACGGCATGTACCGGGCCTGAGGCATGGCGCGCAGGCAGAGGCGGTTGACCAGAAATTCCTGCGGCGTCCCTTGAGCAGCGGCAAGAATGCCCTGCATGGCAGAGGGCACGGGCTTGGGCGGCAGGTTTTCAATGCCGGTGGCTGCCAGCGTGTCAAAGAGGCTTTCAAGCCTTTCGGGGTCCGGGTCCGGGTGGACGCGATAAAGAAAAGGCATGTCGGCATCGCGCAGGTGGCGGGCCACGGCCTCGTTGGCCGCGATCATGAATTCCTCGATCAGCCGGTGCGCGTCGTTGCGCTGACAGTGGCCGAGCCAGACCACACGGCCCAGATCGTCCAGGCGGCTTTCGGCTTCAGGCAGGTCAAAGTCCAGCGTACCGCGCTGGCGGCGGGTCTGGCGCAGCACAGCGTAGAGGGCAAATGCCTTCTCCAGCATGTGCAGCACTTCTTCGCCGCGTTCTTCGGCGCGCAGTTCCGCAAGGGCGGCCTGGTCCCTGTCCAGCATGCACGCCTTGACCTGATCATAGGTCAGTCGTGCCGCCGAGCGCATGACCGCTTCAGAAAAGCGCGGCTTGCCGGGCTTGCCCGCAGCGGTAAAGGGAATTTCGGCCAGCACGGCCAGACGGTTCACGTGAGGCCGCAGGCTGCACAGGCCGTTGGACAGGACTTCAGGCAGCATCGGCTCCACAGAGCGCGGGAAATACCATGAATTGCCGCGTGACAGGGCCTCGGCATCAAGCGCGCCGGAGCATCCGCGTCCGCGCGGGCGCACATAGCGGCTCACGTCGGCAATGGCAACGCGCAAAATCCAGCCTTTGCCGCCGGGCTGTTCCTCTACATGCACGGCGTCGTCAAAATCGCGGGCGTCCGCGCCGTCAATGGTCACAAGGGCAAGATCGCGCACGTCCCTGCGCCCCTTGAAATCGGCTTCTCCGGGTTCGCCGGGCAGGGCTTCGGCCTCGGCCAGCGCACCGGCAGGAAAGTCGCGCGGAACCTCGTGATTGAGCTTGACCAGCTCTTCCTGCACGGCCACATCATCTTCGCGGCCGTAGTTGCCCAGAAGCGAGGCGCTCCACAGGTCTGAAGCCAGCGGCTTGAGGGGGGCCAGCAGCACAAGAGTTCCCTGAGCCGGAGCCTCGGAATCTGCGGGCAGCTCCACGTTAAAATCCACAGGCAGCCTGCTGTCGGCCGGGCGGCAGAAAAGACTGTTGCCGTGGCGGTGAACCACGTGGGCGGGCACTTCCTTGAGGCCGCGCTCAAGTATCTCCACAATGCGCCCTTCAGGCGAAGGGCCGCGTTGTGCGCCGGGCGAAAGGGCCACGCGCACCATGTCCTGATGCCACGCGCCGCCGCTCTGGGCTGAGGGAATGTAAATATCCTTGTCGCCGGAAAACTGCCATCTGGGGCTTTCCTGTTCGTCATCGGCCGACAGGCGCATGGGCGTAACAAAGCCCGCGCCTTCGCGCAGGGCGCTGAAACGGCCCGTAATGCTTTTCAGGTTTTCAGGGCGTGTCCACAGGCCGCCGCGCAGGCGCAGGGCCTTGCCCTGCCGTTCCAGATCGTCAAGTGCGGCTTCCAGCTCTTTTCTTTCGCGCCGGGCAAGGCCCAGAACGCGCAAAAGACCGTCCAGCCGCATGGGGCGGTTCTGGGCGGCAAGGGTTTGCAGCAGCTCCTCATGCGAGGGAAAACCGCCGTTGAAAGGTGCGGAAGCCGTAGTGGCTCCGCGAAGTTTTTTTTGCTTTTTCATAAAAATTATTCACCGGCAAGGCGTGAAAAAGGGGCAAAAGGCATGGCCTTTCGCCCCCCATCGCGTGCTTGCTCTCAGGCTGTTGCCCGTATTGCGGCAATCAGTCGCGGTTGCCGCCGAAAAGGCGCAGCAGCATGAGGAAAAGATTGATAAAGTCCAGGTACAGGGTCAGCGCGCCCAGAATGGCGCCGCGGCGCAGGGCCGTGGCATCGTCCAGGGGGGCGCTTTCGCCGAACCGGCGCAGCTTCTGTGTGTCATAGGCCGTAAGGCCGGTAAAAATGAGTACGCCAAGGCAGCTCACCACAAAATCCATCATGGCGCTCTTGAGGAAGATATTGACCACCATGGCGATAACGATGCCGATCAGGCCCATGAACAGAAAGCTGCCCATGGCCGTAAGGTCGCGCTTGGTCACTGTGCCGTAAACGGTCATGGCCAGGAAGGTTCCGGTGGTGACCAGAAAGGCGTTGGTGATGGAGGCAATGGGGTAGACCACGAAAATGGACGACAGCGTTGCCCCTGTCAGCGCGGAATAGAGCAGAAAAAGCCCCGTGGCCGTGCTGCCGGACATTTTGTGCACGGCGGCGGAAATGGCGATAACAAGGCCGAACTGCGCCACGATGAGGCCGATCATGATCAGCGAATTACCGAAGATGACCTGCTGCACTGCGGGCGTGCTGGCTACAAACCAGGCCATAACTGTGGTGACGCCAAGGCCCAGCGTCATCCACTGGTAAACCTGGCGCATGTAAAGGGAAGCAACACTGCTTACGCCACTATGCGCTACACTGCGGGGATTGGTCATTACTCTCCTCCAAAAAACTGTTGCATCCGGAGCGTCTTTGGAACAGGTATATCTGAAGCGCATGAAATGCTTGGCAACGAACCGTTTTTTTCATGCCTGTTCCGTACGCCGGACAAGCCGTATTTTTTTATCTTCCTCTTCATACTATATGACACAAGCCGTGTTTAGCAAGTGCTCTCTGTCCCGGATAACGGCGTCAAATGTGACATTTCTGTTACAGAATCCGCCTGACGGCAGCAGCGGCAACTTGATGGACGCGTGCCGGCATGGTAGTTTTTCACGCACCGCCGGGTTTTTTCCGGCCTTTATACCGCAGTAGCGCAAGGAGATACATATGAAATCTTTCCGTACCGGCGTCGTGTTTCGCGCCCTTGCCCTGGCGTTTTGCCTTATGGCCGCGCCCTTCATGACTCCGGCTCAGGCCGCCACACCCGATCCGGCCGTGAAGCTTGAAACGAACATGGGCGAAATTGTGGTGCGTCTGGACGCGCGCAAGGCTCCCATCAGTACCGCCAACTTTGTGCAGTATGTCAAATCAGGTTTTTATGACGGCACGATCTTTCATCGCGTGATCAAGAACTTCATGATTCAGGGCGGCGGTTTCACGCCGGACATGAAACAGAAAGAAACCCGCGCCGCCATCCGCAATGAAGCGGATAACGGGCTGAAAAACAAGAAATATACCATTGCCATGGCTCGCACCGGCGAACCTCATTCGGCCACGGCCCAGTTTTTCATCAATACCAAGGACAACGATTTTCTGGACTTCAAAAGCCAGACTCCGCAGGGCTGGGGCTACGCTGTTTTCGGCAAGGTGATCAAGGGACAGGAAGTGGTGGACAAGATTGCCGCCATCGTCACCGGCAAAAAAGGCTATTATGATGATGTGCCCAGAGAAAACGTCATCATTAAAAAAGCCGTTGTGGTGGAATAGACCACGGCGTTCTTTTCCGAAGATGAAAATGATAAAGGGCCGAAAGGCCCTTTTTTTCTGAAGGACAGGTGGTTGCGGGCATCACGCGCGGGCTTTTTTCGCAGGAAGCCGGGCTGCCCATGCCGAAGCGGTGATGCACCGGAGCCGGAAAAAAACTTTTGATGCCCCGGCTGAACAGAAAAACATGCGATCAGTGCCTGACTATTTGCCCGTCAAAGCCGCAAAGCGCCGCATGGTAAGGTGGCACACGGCCACGGCCAGAGCGTCCGATGTGTCCAGCGACCAGTTGGCGTTTTTGACATTGAGCAGGCGTTGCACCATGAAGGCAACCTGCTCTTTTTCGGCGCGGCCCGTGCCCACCAGCGATTTTTTTACCAGAGTCGGCTCGTAGTCGCTGATGGAAAGACCATGCGCCGCGCAGGCCGCCACGGCCACGCCCCGTGCCTGCCCCAGCTTGAGAGCGCTGGCCGCGTTCTGGGCGGTAAAGACCTGTTCGATGGCGGCTTCATCGGGTTTTACGCGGGCCAGCACGGTGGAAAGTTCGTGATAGATGCAGGCCAGACGGTCCGAAAAAGCCTTGCCGGCCGAGGCCGTGCGCACCACGCCGCAGTCCACCAGATGCAATACGCCCGAAACCTCGCGCACCACGCCCCAGCCCGTGCGCTGCGAACCGGGGTCGATGCCCATAACCGTCACTGGCCCTTTGGCGTTGAGTGTGGACATATCAGAGCAGAAAAGAGGTAATGACGTAGTCTGCGGCGAGAATAAGCACGCAGGATATGACCACCGCCGATGTGGTGGCGTTGCCCACGGCTTCGGGTCCCACACTGTCGCGCCGCTTGTTGGTATAGTAGCCCTGACGGCAGCATATGGTGGTGACCAGCAGGCCGAAGACCACAGACTTTATGAAGCCTCCGGCCACGTCTGTCATGGTGACGGAACTGGCAATGCGATAGAAATAGGCTCCCTCGTTGATGCCGAGCATGAGCACGCCCGTGAGGTAGCCGCCTATGATGCCGATAACGTCAAACACGGCGGTCAGCAGGGGAAAGGCGATGAACGAGGCCACAAGGCGCGGGCTGACAAGGTAGCCCATGGAGTTGATATCCATGACATCAAGGGCGTCGATCTGGTCGGTGATGCGCATGACGCCGATTTCAGCGGTCATGGATGATCCGGCGCGCCCGGTGAGCATGATGGCCGTGAGCACAGGCCCCAGTTCGCGGATGAGCGTCAGCGACACGGCAGAACCGAGCATGCCCACGGAGCCGAACTGCACGAGCGTGTAGTAGCCCTGCAGGCCCAGCACCATGCCGCAGAACACCCCGATCAGCATGATAAGAAAGAAGGATTTGGAACCAATGATATAAAGCTGCTGCATTGTGCGCGGAAATATTTTTCTGCCGGCAAAAACCTGGGCCAGTCCCTCAAAAAAGAAGATGGCCGTGCCGCCAAGGGCGTCAATGCCGCGCAGGCAGGGGCTGCCGATGCGGCGTAGAAAAGCTGCGGGAGCAAAGGATTGCGTCATGACTTCCTCACCTGACCGTTTTACGGCTTTTGCCGGGAACGGCTTTTTTGGATGTCTGTATGGGCGCGCCCAGTTTCATGCGTTTAAGTTCCTCGCGCAGATTGTCGGCGTCTCGCTCCGTACCGCGCAGGTTGATCATGACCAGTTGCACCTTGCCGCTTTTTTGCAGGCGTGTACGCAGCCCCCGGCCTTCAAGGCGTTTGCGCAGCCTGTCGGCATCGTCCTCGCCCTTGAAGGCCGCCGCCTGAAACACGTAGTCGTAAATCTGTTCCTGCGTAACTGTTGCGCCGGGGGCCTGCCCCTGATTGGGGGCTGCGCCGGGCGCTGCGGCGGTGCGGGCACTGGAGGGGGGGGGCGCGGCGGGCTGTCCGCTGTTTTGCGCACCTGAGCGAGGCTGTTTGATGCCCCAGGCGGCAAGGCTGTCACCGCTGGGTCGCTCAAAAGGATAGTCCGGGCTTTGGGCAGCTGTTTCCCTGCTGCCTGCGGGCGCACCGGCTGCGGGCGCTGCTGCCTGCCGGGTCCGGGCGTTGTGTCCGGTTTGCCCGCCCTGTGGGGCGGCAGCGGAAGTTCCGGCGGGCTGTGCCGCATCGGCTGCGACGGCCCCTGCATCCGCGCTGGCTCCGGGGCCTGCTTCTGTTCCTGCTTCTGTGCCTGCGCCGGTTGCGGCCTCAGAGCCTGCCTGAATACCGGAGGCGGCAGTATCGCCAGGTTTTGCCGTTTCCAGGCCCGGCTGGCCGTCCACGGTGTTTGGCCTGTTGCGGCCATCCAGTTGCAGGCCGGTGATCTGCTCCACGCGCTGTTCGGGATTCTGTCCGCGCCCCACCATAAAACCCATAAAGAAGGACCAGCCCACGGCGGCCATGAGCACCACCCCCAGCAGACTGAGCATGGGAGCGGACAGGCGGAGGGTAAAACGCCGTTTGTCATTTGAGGCGGGGGCGCTTTTCTGCCTGGGTTTGCGAAGCGGTGGAGGCATTCTTTTTCCTTTCTATTCCTTGTAAGCGTTGGATGCAAGGCGTTGGCGCGGCGGAGAGCCGCGCGTTTTTCCGGCATGCGTACCGCGCCGGTCTGTGCGGCGCGGTACGCATGCCAATGTGCGGTTTGCTTTGCGGGCTGTGCTGTTCTTGTCTGCGGCAGGCTGGCCTGCGCAAGGCCCGTGCGTTTCTGCTGCGCTGTGTTTGCCAGTATTCTGCCATTGCAGGCAGAATGCAAAACGGGCCTGTCGGCTTTGCCGGGGCAGAGCTGCTACATGCTTTCAGGGGCGCTGACGCCGAGAACGTCCAGACCGTTGCGCACCACCTGTCCCACGGAGCGCAACAGGGCGAGGCGGGCAAGGGTGCGTGGCGCGTCGTCGGCCAGCAGCACCTGATGCCTGGCATAGTAGCTGTGCAAAAGTCCTGCAAGCTCGGTCAGATAGTGGCTTACATAGTGTACGCCAAGAGATTGCGCCGCAGCGTAGAGCATGTCTTCAAAAGCGGCGGCCTTGCGCAGCAGGGTCATGTCCTCGGGGGTATCCAGCGGGGCCAGCAGAGCGGCATCGGATTTTTCCGGCAGAACAAAACCGCGTTCGGCCGCGCGGCGCAACACGGCGCAGATGCGGGCATGCGCGTACTGCACGTAGTAGACGGGGTTGTCCAGGCTGCGCTGTTTGGCGAGTTCAAGGTCAAAGTCCAGCGGGCTGTCGCTCTTGCGCGAAAGAAACATGAAGCGCGCGGCGTCTGTGCCCACTTCCTTGATAACGTCGGCGAGGGTTTCAAAGGTTCCCGCGCGCGTGGACATGCTCACGGGATGACCTTCGCGCAGCAGGTTCACAAGCTGGATAAGCACCACGTCAAAGCTGTCGCGCTCTTTGCCCATGGCGGAAATGGCCGCGCGCATGCGCGGGATGTAGCCGTGGTGATCCGCGCCCCATACGTCGATGAGCCAGTCATAGCCGCGCTCAAACTTGTCATGATGGTAGGCTATGTCTGAAGCGAAATAGGTCAGGCTGCCGTCAGATTTCTTGAGCACGCGGTTTTTGTCATCGCCCAGCTGCTCGGTGGCAAACCAGAAGGCATTGTCCTGCTCATAGGTGTAGCCCGACTTGCCCAGTGCGGCAAAGGCCGCGTCCACAGCACCGGTTTCTACCAGGGTTTTTTCCGAGAACCACTGCAGGTGCTCCACGCGAAAGTCGCGCAGGTCGTCCTTGATGCCGTTGAGGATGTCGGTCATGGCCTTTTCATAGCACCGGTCTTCGCCTTCGGCGGCGGGCATGTCAGGCAGGCCGGGGTAGGCCTCAAGCATTTCACGCGCAATATCAATAATATAATCGCCACGATAATAGTCTTCGGGCCACTCCACCGGGCGTCCGGCCAGTTCCAGCACGCGCAGCCACACGGAAAGGCCCAGCAGGCGCATCTGGCGACCGGCGTCATTGATATAATATTCGGTGTGCACATGATGCCCGGCCTTGCGCAGCAGGCGGGCAAGGCTGTCGCCCACGGCCGCGCCGCGCCCGTGGCCCACATGCAGAGGCCCTGTGGGGTTGGCCGAAACATATTCAAGCAGAACCCTGCGGCCCGGCTCCCTGCTTTCGCCATAGGCTTGCCCGGCGCTTTCGATGTCGGTCACGATCTGCCGCCAGAATGCCTGACTGAAGGTCACATTGCAGAAACCCGGCCCGGCAGCCTCGGCTTTTTCCACATCAGGGCAGCGTTCCAGCAGTTTGGCGGCAAATTTTTGTGCCAGCTCGCGAGGATTGGTTTTGGCTTCCTTGGCGAGCAGCATGGCCGAGTTGACCGAGAGGTCGCCATGACGGGGATCGCGCGGCGGCTCAATGACAGTCTTGGCGGGCCAGGCCAGGCCCTCTTCCTCAATAATGGCCGCCAGGGCCGTGCGCAGGGTTTCAATGGCGCGCATAATGCTCTCGTGTCCTTTGCATACAGGGTTTTCAGTTTTCTGTTTCCGGATGTCCGGGCATGTCCGGGTATCCGGCTCAAACCAGCGGGCATTCTGAATGGCTCGGAATGCCGCATAAAAATGGCGGGCCGCGTCAGGGCAGTGCCTGGGGCAGGCGTGCTATCCTGCCAGGGCTGCGGCGCTTTCCGCATTGTTGACCAGCTGCACTTCAAGCTGGTCTGCAGTGGCGCGGTCGGCAAGGCAGGGGGCCACCATCTTGCCGAGCAGGGCCTTGGGGCCAAGCTCAAGCCAGCGGCGCGCGCCGTCGTCGTACTGATTGCGCATGGTGTCTATCCACTGCACTGACGAGGTCATCTGGGCCAGCAGGCCCTCAAGGGCGCTTTCGCCTTCATGCACGGCCTTGCCGTGGGCATTGCAGTAGACGGCGAACCGGGGTCTGTTCCAGGTGGCCTTGCGGAGCTGCGGGGCAAACTCTCTGGCGGCTTCGGCCATCAGGGGGCTGTGAAAAGCTCCGCTGACCTTCAGCTCGATGCCGCGCCCCTTTGCTTCCTTGGCTTTCTGGCAGGCCAGAGCCACAGCTGCCCTGGTTCCGCTGACCACGAGCTGGCCGGGCGTATTGTAGTTGGCGACAATGATCAGCTCACCGCACTGGGCGGCCGTGTCGGCCACAATTTTTTCCACCTGGGGCAGGTCGAGCTTGAGCAGGGCAGCCATGGCTCCCTTGCCGTGAGGATCGGCCTCGGCCATCAGGCGGCCACGCAGGCTGGTCAGTTCCAGTACGGTCTGGGGAGAAAGCACGCCTGCCGCCGCCAGAGCGCTGAACTCCCCAAGGCTGTGTCCGGCGGCGCCCAGAGGCTTCACCCGTCCCGCCACAGCATTCCAGAGGTTCATGTTCACCACGGTCAGGGCCGGTTGCAGGGCGCAGGTATCGCTCATGGCGGCGTCATCGCCGTCCCAGTATATCTCGCGCAGGGGCAGGGAACTGGCACGCTCGGCCTGCTTCCAGAGGTTCATGGCCTCTGTGGAGGCTTCGGCCAGATCGCGGCCCATGCCTGCCTCTTGTGAACCCTGGCCGGGAAAGAGCAAAACGGCTTGTGACATTGAAATGTATCCTCCGGAAAGAATGGCGGACGCCGGAAAAATGGTCAAAACACATGCGGTGCGTCCGCAAGCCCTCTTTTTTACGTTATCGGCGCGGGGCTTGCAAGTCCCGGTCGGCGGAGCTATGAGTATGCACCCGGCCTGCCGCCTGCTGCTGTACAGTCAAGGCGGCAGCGCTGCGCCGTCAGATTTGCCTGTGAAGCCGCCTGCCTGCGAACACGGTGTTCCGGCAGGGGCGGGGCAGTGCTGGCGGAAGCGGCCGGACAGCCCCTCACCGCCGCACGGCAGAATAAACGCACAACGTCAAGGAGCCTTGCAAGAACATGCAGCAGCACGTGGTGGACAGAAAGGAACTGGCCCGGCTTGTGGCGTCCACGGGCGCGGATGTGCCTCAGGAAGCCCTGGAGCCTCTGGGGATATATCTTGAGATGCTCTGCCAATGGAACAAGGCCATGAATCTTGTGGGCCCGCACTCCTGGCAGAACATGCTTACCCGTCTGGTGGCGGACAGCTTTCATCTTGCTCCCTTTCTTTCCGGCCTGCCCATGCCCGCCTCGCCCCTGACGTGGGATCTTGGCGCGGGGGCCGGTCTGCCGGGCATTCCCCTGCGCATGTTGTGGCCTGACGGTTCCTATTATATGGTTGAAGTGCGAGAAAAGCGCGCGCTTTTTCTTTCCAGCGTGCTTTCGCGCACGCAGCTGCCTTGCACGCATGTGTTCCGCGGGCCTGTGGAACATTTTTTTCAGGGGCAGTACTATCAGGCGGACTGCATTGTCAGCCGTGCCTTTATGCCCTGGCGGCAACTGCTTGATCTGACCCTGCCCCGTTTGCGGCGCGAAGGGCATCTGGTGATTCTGGCGCTGGAACCCGCGCCGGAAAAACTGCCTGCCCCCTGGCGGGTTGCCGCGCAACACAGCTATGTGGCTGCGGGCAGCGGACGCTGGTTCTGGGCGCTCAGCCCGGATTTGCCAAAAAACGACCTCAAAACCTTCAGTGCCGGACATCATGACGACGGAGCATAATATGCCCCATCAGAGCCTGGAAAACAGCTCTTCGGAACAGGCGGCGAATCATTCCGCCTGCAATGCCGGCAGCGACCACGATGCCGCTGCCCACACTGCCGGACATTCTCGCGCGGCCACCACGGCCCACGGCATGGCCCTGTACGAAAGGGGGCATCCGCTGGCCTTGCCGCGCGCCGTTCATCTGGGGCTGCCCCCGGGACCTGACGTGGCGGGCTACTGGCTGCGGGGCTTTTTCTGGGGTGTTGTCACGCTTGTGCTGGCATTCGGCCTGCGCATGCTGGAGTGGCCCTGCTGGCAGGACCCGGAATTCCGCCTGGGCAGCCAGTGGCTGCTCGCCACGCACGACGCCTACCACTGGGTAGCCGGGGCCGAGGGCATCGGCCTGGCCGTGGGGCATCCCATGGCTGAAATGCTCCGCTGGATGGCGGACGCCCTCGGAACCTATCCTGCGGCGGTGGCCTTCTGGTTTCCGGCGGTGCTGGCAAGCTTTGTGGCCCTTATCGTTTACGCCTGGGTATGGGCGCTCGGCAGCATGGAGGCGGGTGTGGCCGCCGGGCTGCTTACCTCGCTGGCGCCGGGTTTTCTGGCGCGGACGCTGCTTGGCTATTACGATACCGACCTCGTTACGCTGTTTTTCCCCTTGCTCATGACTCTTGCCCCGGCAAGCTGGGCCATGCGCTATATGCTGCTGCCCCAGATGGTGCTGCGCCGCATGGCCATTGGCGCGGGCATCATGACCGCACGGCGTCTGTTCAGCCGAAAACTGCCTGAAGACAAGCTGGCCCGACGGCTGGAGCAGGGCGAACACCTGGGCAATCCCTTGCGCTGGCAGTGGGTTGTGCTGCTGGGCTGTTCCGGTGTCATCTCGTGGTGGACTCAGGAATGGCACTCGGTTTTTCCGTATCTTATCCGCTATAACGTCATTTTGCTGGCGTTCATGAGTCTTATCATGGCCCCGCGCGGTCGGCGGGCCTTGCTGCTTCTGGGCAGCCTTGCCTACGCCCTGCCCACGCTGACAGGCCCGGTCGGGCTTGTTTTCAGCCTGCTGCTTCTGCTGGCGGGCACGCGGCCCGGTCTGAAGGCGCGGCGCGTGCTTTGCCGCCCGTGGGTACTTTCCCTGCTGTGGGTCGGCGTGGCCTGGCTGCTGGTACAGGGCGAAATTCTCACCACCCTCACCAATCACGTCAACGCCTACCTGAAGCATGCGGGTGACGCCAAGAGCACGGGTGAAGGCGCTGTGCTCATGTACCCCTCGGTGGCCCAGTCCATCATTGAGGTGCAGGACCTGAGCTTTGCCGCGCTGTTTCCCTATTTTCACCCGTGGATGGAAGCGGCCATTCTTGGCCTTCTGGGTTTTGTGGTGGTGATGGTGCGTCGGCCCGGCGCGCTGTTTCTGCTGCCGCTGGCCGCGCTGGGACTTTTGAGCACCAAGCTTGGCGGGCGCATGGTCATGTTTGGCGCGCCTGTGGTGGCTGTGGGGCTGGCCCTGCCGCTGTTCTGGACGTGGCAGCGCCTGCTGCGCACCAGCCTGCGCGGTTCCGTGGCGGGCCTGCTGACATCGGCCGTGCTTATAGCCCTTATGGTCGTTCCCTTTGTGGACATGATTCCCGCCATGTCGCAAGGGCCGATGATCAACCGCCGCCATGCCGAGGCCCTTACCCGCGCACGCACCATGACGCCCGAGGATTCCATGCTCTGGCTGTGGTGGGACTGGGGCTATGCCGCGCACTATTTCGCGCACCGGGCCACCATTGCCGACGGTGCGCAGCATGCCGGGCCTTCGCTGTATCTGCCCGCCGCCGTGTTCGCCACCGACAATGCCCGCTTTGCGCGTCAGCTCATTCGCTATACGGCGCTGCGCGGCAATGAGCCTGGCAATGTTTTTGAAGGACTGGACGGAACGTCGGCCCAGGTGCTTATGGACAGGCTGCGCTCCGATGAAACGCCGCTCATTGAGGCCAGGGGGCGTCTTTTTGTGGTGGTGAGTTTTGAGATGCTTCGTCTGGGCTTCTGGATAAGCAATTTCGGCAACTGGAATTTTATTAGCCATTCAGGCGAGGGCGGGGCGCTGTCCATTGTGCCGCAGGAGCTTGCCTACAGGCTGGATTCCGGCGAGGTGCGTCTTGAGGGCAGCACCAGCGCCATCTATGCTTCATCCATCAATGTTTTTGAAGAAACGGGCGTTACCCGGCGCAACTATGTGCAGGAGTGGTTTGACGCCCACCCCGACGCTTCGCCGCAGGAACAGCGGGACTTTCTGTCCCGGCGGCGCAACATCAACTTTCTTTTCAACAGGGTTACGGACGAAAAGCTGGCTATGGACGAGGGGCTGTATAATTCCCTCATGGTGCAGCTTTTGGTGGGCGACCCGCAAAGCCCGCGTTTTTCGCCATACTTCAAGCTGGTGTATGACAATGTTTTCGCCAGAATTTACGAGGTGCTGTAAGGGCGCGGCCTGATGTATCCGGCGATGTCAGTGGTGATAGGGCACTTTGCGCAGGATGCATTCGGCCCGGTATATCTGCTCAAGCAGCACCACGCGGGCCAGCTCGTGGGGCAGGGTCATGTCTGAAAGGCTCAGCACCTTGAAGGCCCGCTGGCGCACGCTGTCGTCCAGGCCCCAGGCTCCGCCCACGATAAAGCAGGTCCGTCCCCGCGCGTCCTGATCCAGTTGGCGCAGCAGGGCGGCCAGCTGGGGCGACGTGAGCTTCTCGCCGCGTTCGTCCAGTACTAGAGCCACGTCCTGCGGCGCAAGCGCCTCAATGATACGGCGGCCCTCAAGGGCATTGCGCTGATCAGGGGGCAGGGCGGCATCGCCGTCGCGCGTTTCAGTATATTCCAGATGCCGCCAGCGCTTGATGCGTGTAAGGTAGTGGGCTGCGGCGTCCTTCCAGAAAGGTGTTTTCAACTTGCCCACACTGATGCACCGTAAAGGTTTGCCTGCCATGTCTCTCCAAATAGTCTGCCGCGATCTGCAAGAGGCCGTTGCCTGCCTGCGCGGCGGTCATGCGCTGATTTTTCCTACCGAAACCTTCTATGGTCTCGGCTGTCTGGCTTGTGATGCCGTGGCCGTGAACCGAATCTACCAGCTCAAGCGGCGTCCCGTCCATAAGCCCCTGCCCCTGCTGGCCGCCAGTGAGGAGCAGGTGTGCTCCGTGGCGTGTCTTGAGGCCATGCCGGAAGCATTGCAGGCCTTCTGGCCCGGGCCTCTTACCGTGCTCTTGCCCGCAAGGCAAGGGCTGCCTCCGCAACTGGTCAATGAGGCGGGGCAGGTGGCCGTGCGGGTTACGCCCCATCCCGTGGCCGCGGCGCTGGCGCAGGGGGCCGGTGGCCCACTGACGGCAAGCAGCGCCAACGTTAACGGGCGGCCGCCAGCGTGTACCGTGGCGGACCTTGACCCGCAGCTGCTGGCCGCGCTGCACCATATGGGATCGCACCCCTGCGTGGTGGATGAAGGCCCGCAGCCTCAGGGCGGCGCGCCCTCATCCCTTGTGGAGCTTTTGCCCCGGCAGGAAGGACAGGCGGTGGACGCTTCATGTCGGCGGCTGCGTCTTGTCCGGCCGGGAGCGGTGAGCCGTGCGGCGCTGGAGGCGGCGGGCTTTTGGGTGGAGCCGTAAGCCGCATGACCGGATATGCTGGATGAAGGCGGTCAGCTTTTGCTGAAGGCCGTAAGCCGGGCCAGAATATCGTCCAGAAAATGGGCGAAGTTTTCCACTGTGGCGGCATCGTGTTCAGCGGTGGCTTCGGCCACCACGTTATCAAGACGGCTGTGATAATACATGTGGCTTGCGTGCGCGGTTTTGCCCTTGTCCGTAAGGTAGACGTTGAGTCTCGTCATCTTGAGCGGATCTTTTTCCTTGCGTATAAGGCCCTTGCGCTCAAGCTTGCGCAGCATTTCAGAAACGCTGCCCTTGGTGATGCCCAGTTTCTGGGCCAGCCCGCCCACGTGTATGCCCTCGGCATTGTGGATGGTCATGATCATCTGGATTTCACCCAGATGAATGGGCACATCGGTTCCGAAGTTGCGGCACTGGCGCTCCAGAGCATAAAAGCGGGTTACCAGCGAGAGCAGGGTAAAACAGATATGATTGTTGCGCAGCCGCTGTATGGCAGGATCAGCAAGGTCGTTAAGAACGGCCTGATGAATGCGCAGCTCCACTTCTGTTTTTCTGGGAATTTTGTCATGCATGGGTGTCATGTATGGCAGCCATACGTTGTTGTCAAGGCAGGGCCTGTGCCGCTGTCCGCTCTTGCGGCCCGGCGCGTGCTGGCTTAGTATGCCTGTGCCTGCGGCCTGCGCCGTGCGGCATGCAAGCCTGAGGTCAGCATGAAGAAAGAAGTCGTCTGCCCGCATTGCGGCAAGCCCTATTCCTGTTTTCGCAATCCTGCGCCCACTGCCGACGTGGTCATTTACGAACCGGGCAGGGGTGTGGTTATTATCCGCCGCAAGCACGCCCCGCTTGGTTTTGCCCTGCCGGGCGGCTTTATTGACGAGGGCGAACAGGCCGAGGCTGCCGCTGTGCGCGAAATGCGCGAAGAAACCGGGCTGGATGTGGAGCTGACGGGCCTGCTCGGCGTATACTCGCGGCCCAAGCGCGACCCGCGTCAACATACGCTTACGGTGGTATACACGGGCAGGGCGCGCAATCCCGAAGCTGTCATGGCAGGGGATGACGCGGCCCACGCGGCTTTTTATCCGCTGGATGACCTGCCCGCGCCTCTGGTGTTTGACCATGCGGAAATATTGGAGCATTTCAGGCAGACACTGAGCGGCCAGCGTGCCGTGGCGGCAATCCAGCCGCTGGCCTGTCACCATCTGCCGCCTCTTGAGCGCCGGGGGCAGCACGCCGGTTCCGGCGCGCCCTGCGGCTGTCATGCGTCTGCCGGATATGGCGGATATGGCGGATGTGGCGGCTCTGCGCAGGATGCCAGACCGGCGAGAGTTGAAGAGCATGCGGACCCTGCCGAACCGGCAGGATTGGCTGCGGCAGGCCGCGAGGCTCGATACGGCAAAAGTGGAAAGGAGTTTTGTTAATGGCTTACCGCAACATGCAGGAATGCCTCACTGATCTTGAGGCCCACGGTCACCTGAAGCGCATTGACGCAGAGGTTGACCCCTATCTGGAGCTTGCGGCCATCCAGCGCCGCGCATTTCGCGCCAATGCTCCGGCCCTGCTGTTCACGCGGGTGAAAGGCACATCCTTTCCCATGCTGTGCAATCTTTTCGGCACGCGCGAGCGCCTGCACCATATTTTCAGGGACAGCCTGCCCGCCGTGCATGCCGTGCTGGCGGCCAAGGCCGACCCGGCGGCCGCGCTTAAAAAGCCCTGGCGCTCACTGGCGGCCATTCCGGGATTGTGGCGCATGCTGCCGCGCACACGCCGGGCCGGATCAGGGGAAGGCGTGCCTGTGCTCGCACGGCGCTGCGCCCCGGCCGATCTGCCCCGGCTCACGTGCTGGCCTATGGACGGCGGAGCCTTCATTACCCTGCCTCTGGTCTATACCGAAGATCCGGAAACGTCGGGAGCGGATGCCTCAAACCTGGGCATGTACCGGGTGCAGCAGAGCGGCAATTCCTATGCACCGGATGAAATGGGCCTGCACTACCAGATCCACAGGGGCATCGGCGTACACCATGCCCACGCACTGGCCGCCGGGCGTCCGTTGCCGGTCCATGTCTACGTGGGCGGCCCCCCGAGTCTTACAGTGGCGGCGGTCATGCCGCTGCCCGAAGGGTTGAGCGAACTGCGTTTTGCCGGTCTTCTGGGTGGCCGTCGCATGGAGCTTGCCCGCGTGGACGGCCTGCCTCTGCCTGTGCTGGCCGAAGCGGATTTCTGCATCAGCGGTCATATCCTGCCGGGCCTGAAACCCGAAGGGCCTTTTGGCGACCATGTGGGCTATTACAGCCTTACGCACGATTTTCCCGTGCTCAGGGTGGACGCCGTGTACCACCGCGACGGGGCCGTCTGGCCGTTTACGGCCGTGGGCCGCCCCCCGCAGGAAGACACTGTTTTCGGGGACTTCATTCATGAATTGACTGCCCCTCTTGTGCCTCAGGTTTTTCAGGGCGTGCGCGAGGTGCATGCCGTGGATGCGGCCGGGGTTCACCCTCTGCTGCTGGCTCTTGGCAGCGAACGCTACACGCCGTACGAGGCCGGGCGCAGGCCGCGTGAATTGCTTACGGCCGCCCTGCATCTGCTCGGAACCACGCAAACGGCCCTTGCCAAGTATGTGCTTGTGGCGGCTCATGAGGACGCCCCGGGGCTGAGCGCCCGCCATGCGCCGGAGTTTTTGCGGCATATGCTGGAACGCACGGATTTTTCCCGTGATCTGCATTTCATCACGCACAGCACCAACGACACACTGGACTACACGGGCCTTGGCCTCAATGAAGGCTCCAAGCTTGTCTGGGCTTCCGCAGGCGAGAAACGGCGCACCCTGGGGCTGGAGCTTACAGGCCCGGCGGCGGATGTGCCCCCGCTGCCCGAAGGTTTCGGGGACGTGCGTGTGGCCGCTCCCGGCATGCTCGTGGTGCGTGGCCCGGCGCATGCCCTTGGCCGCAACGAGCAGGACCCTGCCGTGGACGCACTGGCGCAGGCTCTGGCCTGTTGGCCGGGACGCGAGGCTTTTCCGCTGGTTCTCGTGGTGGACGATGCGGCTTTTTGCGCGGAAAATATGGATAATTTTCTTTGGGTGGCTTTTACCCGGTCTGACCCGGCCACGGATGTGTACGGCGCCCGCGCACAAACGCGGGCCAAACACTGGTCGTGTGAAGCCCCGCTGGTCATGGATGCCCGTCTGAAACCCTTCCACGCTCCCCCCCTTGAAGAGGATCCGGCCACCACCCGCAGGGTGGACGCGCTGGCTGCTCCGGGCGGGCCTTTGCACGGATATATCTAACTCGGGGGAGGCTGCGGATGAAGATAGCTCTTTTGCAGTGCAACAGCGTTACCGGCGATGTGGCCGGAAACATGCAGCGCATTCTTGAAGCAAGCCGGCAGGCTGCGGCTGCCGGAGCCGGACTGTGCGTTACGCCTGAACTGGCCCTGTGCGGCGTGGCCCCCGGCCATTACCTTTGCGCCGAAGACTTTGCCACGGGCTGCCGCACGGCTCTGGATCAGCTTGCTCTGGCGCTCAAGGATGGCCCTGCCCTGCTGGTGGGCGCGCCCGTGCCCAGCGTTTACGCTTCCGGCCTGCTTTCCAATGCTGCCGTTCTGGTGGACAAGGGAAGCTGGCAGGTGATCTCGCGCAAGGTCTATCAGGGCGGCGCGCAGGGGATGGGATCAGAAACTGATGACAGCCGGTATTTTGACAGGGGCATCTCCTGCGGCATTCTCACCATCGGCGGCTGGCGCATGGGGGTGGTGCTGTGCGAAGACGCGCGCAGCGAGGAAGAAGCTTTCTGGAAGATACGCTATGCCAGCGGGCACAATCCGCTCATGGAACTGGTGCAGCGCGGAGTTGACGCCCTCGTTCACATGACCGCCGCGCCTTTCAGCGAAGGGGCGCAGGCTGCGGGCGAACACATGCTTTCGCATGTGGCGGCCCGGCATCATGTGCATCTTTTTTCCGTCAATCTTGTGGGCGGCAATGACAGCCGTATCTACAGCGGTCAGAGCCTCGCCTTTGACCCCACGGGCCAGCTGCTGGCGCGGGGCAAGGCGTTTGACGAAGACGTTCTGGTGGTTGAAACCGCCGGAAGCGCCCCGAACGGTGCTTCAGGGGCTGCGGGCGGCAAATCCCCCGAACCTCTGTGCGCCTGCGCGGAAGAAAGCCTCTGGCACGCCCTTACCCTTGGCACGCGCGACTTTGTGCGCAAATGCGGCGCGGAAAAAGTGATTGTGGGCCTTTCGGGCGGCATGGATTCTTCACTGGTATGCTGCCTGGCCGTGGAGGCGCTTGGGGCGGGCAACGTCACCGGCGTGCTCATGCCGTCGCCTTACAGCAGCGAAGGTTCTGTCAGTGATGCCCTTCGTCTGGCGCAAAATCTGGGTGTACGCACCGTGACCCTGCCCATAGAATCTGTCATGAAAGTTTTTGAACAGGCTCTTGCTCCGGGGCTGGAACTCTTTGAGTCCCGTCCGGGCGACACCACGTTTGAGAATCTTCAGGCGCGCATCCGCGGCGTGTTTCTCTCCTCTCTGGCAAACAGGGCGGGCGCGCTCGTGCTCAATACGGGCAATAAAAGTGAAGCCGCCATGGGCTACAGCACTCTGTATGGCGACACTGTGGGCGCACTTGCCGTCATTGGCGACCTGACCAAAACGCAAACCTATGCCGTGGCCCGGTGGTACAACGACTACCGGCAGGCAGAGATCATTCCGCAGCAGGTTTTTGACAAGGCTCCGTCCGCCGAGCTGCGCCCCGGACAAAAAGACGAAGACAGCCTGCCGCCCTACGAGCAGCTTGACCCCATGCTTGAAGAACTGCTGCAGCCCGGCGCTTCTTCCGCAGCGGCCAATATTTCACCCCTGCGGCTAGAGGTGCGCAACAGGCTTTTTGCGGCGGAATTCAAGCGCAGGCAGGAGCCGCTGGCACTTTTTGTCAGTAGCGTGCCTTTCGGCGCTGGCTGGCAGGCTCCGGTGGCAGGGCGCTACCGCCTGCCGTAGGCCACATTGGGGAACGACCGGTTCAGACAGGATATTCCGGCCTCCGCAGGCAGGGCAATGCCATGCGGGCCGATGGCGGCAGCGGATATCCGGGCGGCAGCCCGGGGGTTTTTTCTTGAAGCCGGCAGCGCGCTGGGGTAAGAGCAGTGTGTTGCACAACGCAGATATGAGTGGAGGAAGACATGGTGGAAGCACCGGAGAAAAATCTGGCCCTGGACATTGTTCGTATTACCGAGGCGGCGGCCCTGGCATCGGCCCGCTGGCTCGGACGCGGAGACAAGGAGGCCGGAGACGGCGCTGCCGTGGACGCCATGCGCATCAGTTTTGCCACTCTGCACATTGACGGCCTTGTTGTTATCGGCGAAGGCGAAAAAGATAATGCCCCCATGCTGTTCAACGGTGAAAAGGTGGGCATGGGCGTAGGCCCCTGCCTTGACGTGGCCGTTGATCCGGTGGAAGGCACGAGCCTGCTGGCCTACGGGCGGCCCAACGCAATTTCCGTTGTGGGCGTGGCTCCCAAGGGCAGCATGTTCAATCCCGGCCCCAGCTATTACATGCAAAAGCTCGTGGTGGCGCGCGAGGCGCGCGACGTCATTGATCTTGACGCTCCCGTCAAGGTCAATCTGGCTAACGTGGCAAAGGCCATGGGCAAGACCGTGCAGGACCTTGTGGTTTTTGTGCTGGACAAGCCCCGGCATGAAAAGCTTATTGCCGAGATCCGCGAGGCCGGAGCGCGCATACAGCTTCAGACTGACGGCGACGTGGCCGGTGCGCTCATGGCTGTGGACCCCCGTTCCGAGGTGGACATCATGATGGGCACGGGTGGCACTCCTGAAGGCGTGCTGGCGGCCTGCGCCATCAAGGGCATGGGGGGGCAGATGCTGGCGCGGCTTGATCCCCAGTCGTATGTGGAAAAAGAAGCCATCAACGAGACGGGCATAGACGCCCGCGAGGTGCTCACCGTTAACGATCTGGTGCGCAGCGATGACTGCTTCTTTGCCGCCACGGGCATTTCCGGCGGCGATTTCCTGCGTGGCGTGGGCTACAGCGCCAAGTACGCCGTAACGCATTCCCTGGTCTTGCGCGGCAAGACAGGAACGTTGCGGTATGTCGAGTCTTACCATAATATGGACAGGCTCTCTAAATTCAGCGCGGTTCGGTATTGAATGAATATTTTGTTGCAGTTTTTCAGGATGTTCACAAGTTCTTCGACCTTGTCATGCATAAAAAATCTCTCGCCCGCAGGTGCTTTGGGCCTGCGCGCGGGCAGGGTGCTGACGGCAGGGGCCGTCCTGCTGTGCCTGCTGTGTGCCCCTGCCCTCTCGGGCCAGACGCACGCGGCGGCCGGGCAGGAGAAAAAGGCGGCGCGGCAGGCGGCTACGGTTTATGACAGGCAGCCCCCCGTGACAGAAAAGGAACTGCTGAGCTTTCTTGATGTTCTGCCGCATTTTCGCGCATGGGCCAAGGCCGGTAATGAAGAGGCGCACCCTGTTCTGCGTAACGGCAAGGCAGACTTCATGTACTCGCCCAAGGCCGCTGCCTGGGTGCAGGAGCAGGGCTGGAATCCTGTGCGCTTTTTCTGCGTTATGGGAAGGATGGCCGCGGCTCTTGCCATTGTTGAAGAGGGAAATGACATGACCGGGGTGCGCTCAAGCGACATGCCTGAAGTTACAGAAGGCGAACTGGCGCTGGTCAGGCGGCATCTCGGGACCATGCTCAAGGTCAGCAATGATGCTCCGCCGATAATTCGCTGAGCGGCGTTTTCGCACGGTTCTGTTCCGGCTGTTTTTCAGCACGGCGGGCGCTTCGCTTTTTGACAGCGGGCGGCTTGCGGGCTTTGGGTCCGCAGGCTGCCCGCTGTCGGCATAAAGAATTTTTATCTTGGAACTGCTCCGGGCCTGCGCGGGCCAATGCTCGTCATCAGGAAGCAGATTCCGCTTCAGCCCTTGCCCCTGGGCGGGCTGCGGATGAAGTCCGCGGCTGCTGGCCTTGGGCTTACACCGCGCCCTCGCAAGCACCACGGGACGTCGAGCACGGTTTCTTCAACTGCGAATATTTCCAGAGGCTAATGTGCTCTTGAGTACTCTGGGACAGAGACTTTTTTGTTTGCAGGGGCACGGCTAATGCTGCTAGCATGGGGCATGGCACAGACTCTGTAAAAGGCGGTTCTTATGGCGACCCGGCGTTACGCATTCAGTTGGGATTTTGTTGGCAATGTGCGGGAAGGCCGGCCCAATCTCGGTAACAGCGCCCGTATCGAAGTATACCGGCTGTTCCAGTATACCATGCGTGATATTGTGGAACTCCGGTACGGAACCGAGGCGTCAGAAGACATCATGCGCGAGTGCGGGGAGCTGGCGGGCCGCCAGTTTTGCGAAAGGTTCATTGGCCCGTGCGAAAATTTCGATGACTTTGTGGCGATGGTGCAAAAAGCGCTGCTGGAATTCGGCATCGGTATTCTGCGGATAGAAACAGCGGACTATGAAGCTTCCCACTTTACCCTGACAGTGGCGGAAGATCTGGACTGCTCCGGCCTGCCTGACATGGAGCATACGGTCTGCCACTACGATGAGGGATTTCTTGCCGGAGTGCTGTATTCCCATGCCGGGGTGAAATTTGACGTGCGCGAAATTGACTGCTGGTGCACCGGCGATCGTACCTGCCGGTTTGAAGCCATGCCCCTGCAAACGTCACGCACTGAAGAAACGTCAGACTGAAGCGGCCTGTTCTGGGTGGCGCCACGCTGCCAGAACCTGCGGAAGGCCGGGGCGCGGCTCCCCCGTGCGGCGCACAATGCAATAGTTTGATGTTATTTGTTATATCTCTGGGCCTGCGCGAGCAGGCGGCCGTCGGCTGACCGCAAATCCGCTTCACGCATGGCGAAGGGCTTGCGGGCAAAAAACAGCAGCGCCGTGCATGCCCGGCTGCGCCCCGCAGGGGCGGTGTTCTTCGTTGGCGCTGCGGATTCTGCCGGAAACCATGTTCGGGCTGCCCACTACAGCAGCCCTCCCGGGCGTGGCATGCCCTGACTGAAACGAGACGTTTTTTTGTAACCACTACTTTGGCGCAGCGGCACAGCTTCGCACTGTCCGCGTGGGGAAGAATGCGGGGCCAGTGCGGATCGCAAAAAATTTACCAAACAATGTGCGTTGTCGGCAGGAGCAATGTTTCTACCATTGCCCTGACGCCTGCGCGGGCAGGCGGCCGCCACGGAAGCGTACGCGCGGTCTGCCTGTTCGGCTCAGCCTCAGGCGAGCTTGCGCAGCCTTTGAACAGTCGCATTCTCAAAGGTCACATGATTTCAATATGATTTCAATAGATTGCGGTGTTTTTGCGCTGCACGACTGTCGTGCGCCCAGACAGAAGGTTTCGGCTGCGTGCCGGAATGTTCGAAACCGCACTCCCGACATCAGCCTTGCGTTGCCTGTGTGCCGCGCCTGATGTCGCTTTAGGGGAATCCTCCTCCGGCGGATCAGAGCATTTTCAGATTTTGAAACTGCTCTGCTGGCTGCACAGGCAAGGCGTGGGCAGCCGGGGCGCACGTCGGCTTCACAGCCGTTGCCGCAGGGGGCCAATCACGGCCGCAGCGCCGTGCATGGGCGCTGTCACACGTTGGATGAGCGCCGCAACCCTTTGAGAAAATGTATTCTTAAAGGTAAAATGTTTTAAGCTACCGGCAGTAAATACTATGGATGATCCTGCGAATACCAGGGCCGCGATCTCGGAAGACGTGGCCCTTGCGAACGAAGTAATAGGCCATGTGCACGCCATTCTGACCGGCGTTTCCGTCAGCGAAGCCCCCCTTCCGGAAAAGCTGTGTCAACTGGAAGGTATGGAAAACCTGCACAATCTCATATGGGGCATACGCTCTCTGGCCCACAATCTGGGCAAGGGTGACCTGCACTACATGTCCAGACAGAGGGGCTTTGTCATAGGCTCTCTCAAGGCCCTTCAGTCAGACCTGCGCCACCTGACGTGGCAGGCCCAGTGCATCGCCAAGGGTGAATATCAGCACAGGATCAATTTTTTGGGCGACTTTTCTACGGCATTCAACAAGATGGTAGAAGAGCTGGATAAAAACGTTTCAGAACTGACCCGTCTTTCGCTCAAGTACAAACAGCTTTCGTTCATTGACCCCCTGACGGGCCTGCTTAACCGCCGCGCATTCATGGCCAAGGCAGAAAAAACGCTCGAACTGATCCGTGACAAAGGCCTGCCCGCAAGTATCCTTCTTGCGGATATTGACCATTTCAAGGCCGTCAACGATACGTATGGGCATGCCTACGGCGACGAGGTGCTTGTGCGTTTCAGCCGGTGCATAAGCTCGTTTTTGCGCGAACAGGACTTGTGCTGCCGCTATGGCGGCGAAGAGTTTGTCATACTTCTGCCCGCTGAGGAACTGGACGAAGCGTGCAGGCTTGGCGAAAAAATTCGTTTGGCTGTGGAACAGACTGTTATGGACGAAGCCGCCATGCTGCACTGCACTCAGGGGCGCACCAGAGACGGGCAGCCGCCCAGCCCGCATGCTGCCGTTCCCCTGCGGATAACCGTGAGCCTTGGGGTCAGCAGACTGTGCCGGGACGAAGCAGCCTGCTCGCCCTTGCAAGAGCTTGAGACCGGCATCGCTGAGGCAGACAGATGCCTGTACCGGGCCAAACACAATGGGCGTAACGCCGTGGTGTGTCAGGACGCCCTGTCCCTGTTTCAGGAATAGAGCCTGAAATTTTGAGTGTCGGCGGGGCTGCTTCGCAGGCGTTTACGGTAAAGATTGAATGCAGCCTGCTCGCACAGTCCGGCTATGAAAAAAGCCTGTGCTGCCCGGCGGAGCACGCTGCTGGCGTGGTTCTTCTGTGCAGCCCGTGTGTTTGGGCAATTTGCCTCTTCTGATTATGCCTTGCGCGTCTCATTATGGCCGGGGCAGCGATGCGCAGGCGCGCCTGCAGATCAGTCCATCCCGGTTTTCATGTTGCCGTGACATGGCCCGGACGACATAAATAAAAATCCCTGAAGAATCCTTCAGGGATTTTTCGCGTTATTTGCGCTGGCGTACATGCAAACGGCATGATGTTTCAGGGGCAAACAGTGCCGTATGTTCCCCGGTGAAAAGATTTTCCGGCCCCGGCACCCGCCAGGGGCCGGAAAATCATGTGGGGAGGGGAGTATGTTGCGGCAGCGGTCTGGCCCGGGGGCCATGACTAGGCGGCCATGGTGTCGAAAAGTTCTTTGGCGCTGTTGTTGGCCGGGTTGGCGCCAAGCACTGCTTCAAGATGCGTACGGGCCTCTTCGCCACGGCCAAGGTAGATGAGGCAACCGGCCAGGGTTACGCGCACAGCCTCGGCTTCAACACCGGTGTTCAGGGTGTCTTCCAGATAGGGCAGCACATTTTCAACGCAACCCAGGTTGTAGGCTTCACGCACAAGGCAGTTCAGCGCCACGATATTTTCCGCATTCTTGTTGAGGGCACGGGAAAAGTCGTCAAAGGCGGCCTGATGCTGGCCCTGTTCCATATGGATCAGGCCAATGCCGCACAGGGCCTTGTCAGTTTCTTCCACCGAGGCGGCTTTCTGGTAAAGCACAAGGGCCTTGTCCAGATCGGCACGCTGTACGGCCACGGTCGCCAGACCCAGATAGGGGGCGTCGCTCTTGGTATTGCTGTTGGCGGCCTTGCGGTAATATTCTTCGGCCTTGTCAAAGTCACCCATGAAAAGGTAGCACTCGCCCAATTCCTTATTGATCTCGTAATCCAGTTGATTGCTCATATCTTCCTCCCCAACTGAGGCTGGTTTGTGCAAGGCGCTGTATGCGCCATTGGCTTGCCCAATGTTATGCACTGCTCATGCCAAAGTCTGTTTTTTCAATAAAATCATGCTTATATTTTTTTATAAAGACGCCTTTTGGGCTAAATAGGCAAAGGCGTCCTGTCCTGAGCGCCAAAAGTCCGGCAGCGTCCGGCAAAAAAGTGGCAGGTTTTGCCGCAGACAGAGGGCCATGCTGAAAAAAGTCAAAAAGCCTTTTGCGTGTTGCAAAAGGCTCTTTGGGGGTATTTTTTGCTTTGAAACAGTTCCGGACTTCGTGGGCAGGTCCCTGCGGCAAAGGAGCAGCGCAATATATTTACGCAGTTATGCACCGGAGCGGACGTCCGGGAAGCGCTGAGAATGTATATTCTCAAAGTTAATCTGCTCTATCGTCCGTCCGTGGGTCTGCGTTTTTCACGAAAGAAAGAAACGCGCTGAAAACGGTCGCCGCGCTATTCGTGCAGGCTCTGCGGTCCCCCGTGAACATTGATATGGTGCAGCATGACACCAAGCACTCCGGAAATGTCCAGATGGGAGGTGTCCACGATAAGAGCGTCCGGAGCGGGGCGCAGCGGGGCTACGGCCCGGTTGCGATCAAGGGCATCGCGCTGGCGTATCTGCTCCGTAAGGCTTGTCAGCTCAGCGGCTTCGCCTCTTTCCTCCAGATCGCGCAGGCGCCGCATGGCGCGTACTTCCGGGGCGGCATCAAGAAAAAACTTGAATCGCGCATCGGGAAAGACCACGGTTCCCATATCCCGGCCTTCGGCCACCAGAGGGGAGCTTTCGCCGATGGCGCGCTGCGTCTGGCGCAGGATGTCGCGCACCACGGGCACTGTGGCTATGCGCGCAGCCAGCATTCCCACCTCTTCGGTGCGCACCTCGCCCCGCACGGCCACGCCGTTGCAGAACAGGGTAGACTGCTGCCCCATGCCGCCCAGACTGAACGTCCACTGGGTGCAACGGGCGCGCAATTCTTCTTCCGGCAGCTTTTCCGCTCCTGCGCCCAGCTTGAGCGCCATGCAGCGAAACATGGCCCCGGTGTCCAGATAGGCAAGTCCCAGACTTTCCGCCATGCGGCGGGCCAGAGTGGTTTTGCCCACTCCGGCAGGGCCGTCCAGCGTGACCACAGGCAGGCGCGCGCTCATTTCAGCCCCCTGTTTTCAAGACCGTTGGCAGCGTTGTGGTGTTCGAGCAGGATGGCGTCCATAGCAGCCAGAAAGGCCCTGTTTTCATCCTTGCTGCCCACGCTGACCCGCAGGTGTTCTGGCAGGTTGTAACTCTTCAGCGGGCGGATGATGATGCCGCGGCGCAGCAGAGCCTCAAAACAGTCCTGGGCGCTCAGGGTGTTTTCCGGCAGCCTGAAAAGCACAAAGTTGGCCGCGCTGGGCCACACCGTGCATGTCAGTGCGGTCAGGCCCACGGTCAGGGCGTTGCGGCCCCGGCGCACGGTGTGCATGGTCGCATCAAGAAAGGCCGTATCGGCAAGTGCAGCCAGAGCAGCCTCTTCTGCCAGAATGTTGACAGAAAAAGGCAGCCGCGCCCGCCACCAGAAGTCGGCAAGGCCCTGCGGCAGAATGCCGTAGCCCACGCGCAGACCGGCCAGACCGAAGCTTTTGGAAAAAGTGCGCAGAAAAGCCGTGTTTTCGGGCAAAATGCCACCGGCCAGCAGGGATGTTTCCTGCTCGTTTTCCGCAAAATCCATATATGCCTCGTCCACAACCAGCAGGCAGCGGGGCGCGATGTCCGCCAGACGGCGGGCCAGCTGGGCCACGGCGTCACGCGGGGGACAGTAGCCCGAGGGATTGTCGGGCGTGGTCACAAAGACAAGGCGTGTGTTGTCATCCACATGCGAGAGCAGGGCGCTGAAGTCAAAGGAAAAATCATCGTTGAGGGGCTGTCGCCGCACCTCGATGCCGCCGATGCGCCCCTGAATGGGGTAAATGCTGAAGCACGGCTCAAAGCACACAATATTGTGTACACCCGGCTCGGCCATGATGCGGATAAGCAGGTCAATGATCTCGTCCGAGCCGTTGCCCACGACCACGCGGGCAGGCTCAAGGCCGTGCCTGCGGGCCAGCGCTTCCACGAGGCGGGGATTGCCGCCCTGCGGATAGCGAAAACCCATGTCTGCATGGCGGCGCACAGCTTCCACCGCCAGAGGGGGCATACCCAGAGGGTTTTCGTTGCTGGCCATCTTGATGACCTGGGCGAGGCCGTATTTTTGCTGGATTTCCGCAATGGACAGGCCGGGAACATAGGCTTTGAGGGCAAGAATTTCCTGCCGCACGCTGATCTGAAACATGCTTTCTCCATTACCGGGCACGGGATTGACCGGCAACAAGCGTTTGGGGCTGAAGAGCATTGGGGATAATGTATGAAATCCGGGCAAGACTGCCGCTGTATCCGTTCATGCTTTTGTGTGCCTTGCTGTCTGGCCTGAGGCTTTTTCGGTAAAAATCCGCCTTTTGGTCCGGCGGATTTTACGGGACCAAAAACAGGGCGGCCCGTATCTCTGTTTCGGGCCGCGCCCCTTGATGGAGACGCGGCCCGGGTGTGACATTCTGCGGCAGGGTTGCGCAGCACTGCCTTTTGCCCTCGCCTTCAGCGTGAAGGCGGGTAAAGGCTTGGGCTGCCTAGCTGGGGCGCACTGTCAGCACGGGCATGTCGGCGTTTTTTACCACCTTTTCGGCTACGGAGCCGAAAAGAATGCGGTCAATGCCCTTGCGCCCGTGGGTTCCCATAACAATGACATCCACTTTTTCCTCATGCGCGTGCGCCAGAATTTCTTCCGCGGCGTAGCCGATGAGAACCTTGCCCGTGGATTCGACCCCGGCGAAATTTTCGGCTACGAAAGATTCCATGGATTTTTCTGCGCCGGAAACTATTTCACCCACAAAGTTTTCGATGGTATTGGGGGGCACATGAAAGCCCACATACTGGCTCAGCGAAGGCGCGGTATAAACAACCACAACGCTTGCATCAAATCCTTTTGCAAGCAGAACTGCATATTCGGCCACATCCTTGCTGTGCTCGGAGAGGTCTACCGCGCAAAGAATCTTTTTGATTTCCTTCATGGCAAGCTCCTGTTCCCCGTGGGAGGATGCTAGGGTTAGTAAAGATACAGTTTCCTCAACCATGTTTTGCCGCCGAGCGGCGGTTTTAAGGACTGTTGATGGTGATCTTTGTGAAATTTTAGGTTTTTTTACAGCAATAGACAAGACATTTCGCAGGGCATATGTTTGGCGTGCGGAAAAATTTTCCTCTTCCCGTGCAGGGGTATGCCGCAAAAACGGCCAATTACGGTTAAAAGAGCCTTGGCAGTGTTTTTGCATAAAATGCGACAAAATGCGGAACGCCAACCCTGGAGGCGACATGAAGATCAATAACGAACAACTGGCAGCCCTGCTGCGCCAGCAGGAGCAGTCCGCCGGTGCGGCCCACAGGCCCGCAGGGCAGGGAGCCGGTTTTGGAGCCGCTCTGGCCGAACAGCTCGGGCTGGGTGCTGCCGGGGCCTCTTCTGCTGCCGGAGCCGTTTCCGGCGGGCAGGGCATGCAGGCATCGCAGGCTTCCCAGACATCCCAGGCTTCCCAGGCTTCCATGATAAGTCAGATGCTGCTGGGCGTTGCCGATGAAAATCCCGACGTGAACCCGCATGAAGACGTGCTGCAAGAAGCCTTCAATCAGGCTTCGGGCACTCTCGACATGTGGGAATCCTATGTCGGAACTCTGGGCGATGTCGGCAAGGGAGGCTCCCTGCGCGATGCCTATGCCCTGTTGCAGGGCATAGACGGACAGGTCAACGCCCTGAAAGAAAATACCGCTGGCCTGCGCGGACAAAACCCCGGCCTTGATACCCTGGTGAACAATCTGGAAGTGCTTGCCACCACAGAAAAGTTCAAATTCAACCGCGGGGATTATAACGTTTAACGTCAAAATCCCTTGAAATACAGTGTATTTCAAGGTGATTGACTGCCTGAACCTGCTTTTCAGACAGGTCGTACGCCGCACTGCGGCGCGCCGTACCGCATGCGGCACAACAAGACTGTTTTGGTTTTCCACAGGTCTGCAAATGAAATGAAAAGGCCGTGAATTTCAGGGATTCACGGCCTTTTCGTGCCTATGCGTGTGGGTGTGTTCTGTTTCGGCCGGGGCGTCTTTTGCGGGTCGTTCAGCCCCGGCCGCATGAGGGAAGATTGCTGTGGGAACATCCGTTTGGGAGGGATGCCGCCAGAGGAAATGGGGCATGTTTTTCGCCAGGCATCGCAGGCAACTTGCGCTGTTCTGGCGGCGGGCGGCTGCCTGATGCTGGCCGCCGCCCGGCGACTGGAAGATTCTGTTTACAGACATGCCCTGATCAGGGGGGCGTGCCTAGTTCTGCTTGGCATCAGGGGTAGCGGTGCTCTGATCTGCGGTGTTGGGCATGCCGTGACCCTGGCCGTGCATACCCATGCCGCCGTGGCCCATGCCGCCCTTGCCGCCGTGGCCCATGCCACCGTGACCCATGCCGCGTCCGCCGCCCATGCCGGGGCAGTCCATCATGCCGCGGCCCATGCCGTGAGCGCCCATGTAGGGTACGCCCTTGTCCTGCATCTGCTTGCGCATGGCGGAATCAAGCTGGTACAGCTTGCCGTCCACGTCCTTGATGTCTTTCTGCAGGGCCTGAATTCTGGGGTCATCGGCCTTCACTCCCTGATAGAGCAGGGCATTGATTTCGGCCTGCTTGCCGTACTTCTGCTGCAGCAGGGGCTGCATCTTGGGGCCGAATTCCTTGTGGATACTGTCCAGGCTGTTCATCTGTTCGGTGGTCATGTTCATGTGGGGACCCATATGGGGGCCTGCGGGATTGCCGGGCTGGGCGCTGACGATGCCGGCTGTGCCGAGCAGGGCCACAAGAGCAAGAGCCGCGGTGGTGGAAGCTATTCTGGATGTCTTCATGGTAATGTCCTTTATTCTTTCGGTCTGCGCCGAGTTTTTGTTCGCTTAATGGGTGTTTACGCGGTACGTCTGCGTAAAATCCGTGAAAATCGTGGTAAATCGGGGGCCGTATATGCCTTTTCTGTCGTGCTGGCCCGGCCCCCTATGGCCGCCGCAGCTGGACAGCGACGCCGCTGTTGCAAACTTTTTTCTGCCAGGAATGTATAACGTCTGGTGTCTCATGCGTTGTTCCTGGGCGGCGTCAGCGCCTGGGCTTACCGGCCCATGTGACTTCCGCCGTGGGGACCGTGAGGGCCGTTGCCGCCGTGCCCGCTGCCGTTGTCGCACCAGGGAGAGGCAATGCTGGAGCTTGCGCCGGTTTGGGCCTGCGCGGGCAGCACGGTGAGGGCCATGACGAAAACAAGGGCCAGGGATGCAGCAAGAATGGACGGTTTGAAGATCGTGCTTTTCATGAGGCTCTCCTTATCTTGTATGTGCTCGTGGTCTTGACCTTTTCTGTGATGGATGGGTCAGATCACGTTTTTAAGCTTTTCGTATTCTTCTTGTGTTATCTCGCCGGATGCCAGGCGGTGCTTCAGTATGTTCAGGGAATCACGCCGGTCAAAATTGCACCGTTTTCTGAGCATCAGGCGGCTTATGAACCAGACCGCCAGCACAAACACCGTGATTGTAAGAAGCATTCCCAACCAGCCGCCGCCCCAGCCGAAAAAACTCTGAAAATAACAAGTATGCATTTTGTATCCTCCCGGTGAGGCCGGGCGCGCCTGCACCCAGGCGGGGTAGCGCTGTCACCGGTTTGCACTTTGCGCGGTCTTGCCCTGTATAAGGCAAAGGTCGTGCCAAACCGGACTGTTTTTACGTAACACGAAGTAATAACTATTTTTTATTAAAAATGCGCTGCATTGTGCCTGGCATGGTGTTTTTTATACTGTCCTATTTTTACTCACTTGTGGCGGAGTCTGTCCAATTTTTACCAGTGGGCTTGACCAGATGGGTAAAAAATACATAATACAGTCATCCTGAAACAAAGGAAGACCCATGAAGAGCAGAGTTTCAAGACTGTTTTCCGCCCGAGGCCTGCGCGCCCTGCACCTGGGACTTTCGCCCTGGATGGTGGTGGGCATGGCCATCATTCTGGGCCTTGCCATCACAGCGCTTGCGGTGCGCAGCAACCAGCGCGGCAAGACATATATGATACAGAACCTCATAGACAGGGCCGAGGCTCTCATATGGGCTCTGGAGGCCGGGGCACGCACGGGCTTATGCACGCCGCTGGGCACGCTGGGTACAAGCGACGGCCTTCAGTCGCTGCTGACGGAAACCGCCAAGCAGCCCGGCATCGTGTTTATGGCTGTCGCCAATGATGAAGGCAAAATGCTTGCGTACAGCGTGCCTGTGCGCAGCAGAGACAGAAACCGTGCGGAAGGCGAAGACCCCTCCCCGCGCGAAGTGGCGGGCGCGCAGCCCGGCGCGCGAGCCTTGGCCCTCGTCATGCCCACAGGAGTGCAGGTTACGGAAAAGCCCGCCTGGCGCATCCGTCAGTGGAACGGCAAAAAGGTTTTCGAGGTCTACCGGTCCTTTGTGCCGCTGGCGGACGTCCGTCCCACGCCCATGCCCGTCCCCATGCGCGGGCACGGACAACATATGGGGCGCGGGCGCGGCATGGGCGGTGGCATGTCGCATGGCCCCATGACGCTGAAGGATATGAGTCCTCCCGGGCAGGTGCGCCCTGTGCCGGAAGGTTTGCACGGCGGCATGTCTTCCCCTTCTCCCGGTGTCATGCCCGGCGGTGTGGAAGGGCAATGGCAGCAGACCCGGCAGCCCATGGGCGTGGTGGTGATCGGGCTTGACCTCAAGCCGTTTGAAGCGGCGCTGGCCGCCGATCTGCGCCATAACCTCACCTCGGCGGCCCTGCTGGCCGCTCTGGGGCTTGCCGGTTTTGTTTCCCTGTTCTGGGCACACAATTACCGCCGCTCCCGCCGCATGTTGCGCGACTCGCGGGCAATGGCCTCGGAGGTTGTGGCAAATCTGCCTCTGGGTCTGCTTACCAGCGATCCTTCCGGCAGGGTTGCCATGGTCAATGCCACGGCCTTGAGCATGTTTGATCTGGACAGGACAGATGCCGTGTACGCGCCCTTGACCGGGCTGCCCGGTCTGGACTGGAGCGCCCTTGTGGCGGAACTGGCCGGCGGGCGAAAAGTGCTTGAACGCGAGTGCGTGCTCAGCACGGGCCGCGCGGGAGCCGTCATCAGCCTCAGCGCCGCGTCCATGCACAATCAGGACGGTGTTTTTCTTGGCAATGTATTTATTCTCAGGGACATCACCGAGGTCAAACGTCTGCAGGCCGACGCGCAGCGTAACGACCGACTGTCCGCGCTGGGGCATCTGGCGGCGGGTGTGGCGCACGAGGTGCGCAATCCCCTGAGCACCATCAAGGGCGTGGCCCTGTATATCGCCAAGCGCATGTCGCCCGGGGGCCGCGAGGAAGAGGCCGCACAGCGCATGATTGACGAGGTGGACAGGCTCGACCGTGTGGTGTCGGAACTGTTGGAATTTGCCCGGCCGGGGGCCATCAGTACGGCCGAGGCCGACCTTGGCGAAGTGATCGGCCGTGCCTTGCGTCTGGCCGAGGCCGACATGCGCTCGCGCCATATTCATGTGGTCCTTGACGTGCCTGCGGGGCTGCCGCCTGTGCGCGTCAATACGGAGCGGCTTACTCAGGCCCTGCTCAATCTTTTTCTCAACGCCGCGCAGGCCATGGGCGAAGGGGGCGAGCTGCGTGTGGGCGCGCGCCTCTGCGCTGGCGGACAGAACTTCAGCATTACGGTGGCCGATAATGGGCCGGGCATTGCCAGAGATATTCAGGCGGCCATTTTTACGCCCTATTTTACCACAAAGCCCTCGGGCACGGGCCTTGGCCTTGCCATTGTGCATCAGATTGTGGAAGGGCATGGCGGCAATGTCAGCGTGGCCTCTCAGCCCGGCCGGGGTACGGAATTTACTCTTGAGCTGCCCGTGCGTGGCAGAGATGACGCCCCGCTGGGCGGGTAAAAGTGTCAGGAAAGTGCGTAATAAAGCGCTGCCCGCGGTCTCTGCCCGAGCAGCAGCCCGAAAAACGTGAACGGGGGGAATTCGCTTCCCGGCTGTTTGCGCGTTTTTGGGCATCGAACTGCGTACAGCGAAGATTTAATCAGCGGATACTCAGATAAACATAACGGACTATTCAAGCTGCCGAGGAAGATGAAATGACTGTAAAATCGGCCGTAAAGCTGCTGGTGGTGGACGACGACCGCAATCACCGCGAAATGCTGCGTGCCCTGCTGGAAGAGTGGGGGTATACCCTTGTTGCCGTGGATAATGGCGAAGAAGCCGTGGCCCTCTGTCAGGAAAGCCCCTTTGATCTCATTCTGATGGACGTGCGCATGGGCGGCATGAGCGGCATTGAGGCCACCCGTGCCATCAAGGGATATAATCCGGCCATTCCCGTGCTTATCATGACGGCCTATTCCGATGTGGCCAATGCCGTGGAGGCCCTCAAGGCCGGTGCGTACGACTATCTCACCAAGCCCCTGGCATTTGACGCGCTCAAGCTGGCTTTGGAGCGCGCCCTCGATCATGCCAGCCTGCGAGACGAAGTGCTTGCCCTGCGCCATGAGCTGGCCGCCAATGTGGACTCGCGCGACGTCATCGGCCAAAGCCCGGCCATGCGCCAGATGCTGGGGCTGGTTTCGGCCATTGCGCCCTCCGAGGCCACGGTGCTTATCACCGGCGAATCCGGTACGGGCAAGGAGGTTATCGCCAGGCTCATTCACGCCAACAGCAGCAGAAGCAAGGGGCCATACGTGGCTGTCAACTGCGCCGCCCTGACGGAAACCCTGCTGGAATCAGAACTGTTCGGTCACGAAAAAGGCGCGTTCACCGGTGCGGAAAAACGCCGTGAGGGCCGATTTCTTGCAGCCAACAAGGGCACGATATTTCTGGACGAGATCGGTGAAATTCCGCTGTCCATGCAGGTCAAGCTGCTGCGGGTGATTCAGGAGCGCGAACTGCAACGTGTGGGCGGTGATCAGAACCTCAAGGTGGATGTGCGCATTCTGGCTGCCACCAACAAGGATCTGGCTCAGGAGGTGGACGAGGGACGTTTTCGGCAGGACCTTTATTACCGCCTCAACGTGGTGGCTCTGCAATTGCCGCCCCTGCGCGATCGGCAGGAGGACATTCCCCTGCTTGCCATGCACTTCATGAAGCTTTTTGCCGAGCGCAACGGCAAGACGGTCAAGGGCTTCACCCCTGCGGCAATGGACCGGCTGCTCAAGCATGCCTGGCCCGGCAACGTGCGTGAACTGGAAAACGCCGTGGAACGGGCCGTGGTGCTGCTGGTGGGTGAATACATCAGCGAACGTGAACTGCCGCCCACCATTGTGGATGGGGAAGAGGACAGCACACGCCCGGCGCGGCTGGATTTTGCCAACATGACGCTGGAGGAAATCGAGCGTCTGGCCGTGCAGGACACGCTTGAACAGGTGGGCGGCAATAAAAGCGAAGCCGCACGACGCCTTGGCATCAACCGCAAAACGCTTTTATCGAAACTTGGGGATGGCAGATAGCGGCAGGCCCGCCGTGGCTGAGCCTTGATAAAGGACTGGTATATGCTTAGAAAAATGTACGATGTGCTTTACAGGCGCTGTGTCAGGGCTACGCTTTTTTCTCTGGCGGGATTCCGTGCCGCCCTGACCAAGGAGGAGGCTTTTCGCCTGGAGCTGGCCGGGCTGGCCGGGCTTGTTCTAATCATGTTTGCAGTGCCCTGGCCGCTGTGGAAAAAGTTTTTTCTGACAGGCTCATATCTTTTGATTCTTATCGTCGAGCTGCTCAACTCCGCCATAGAGGACGTGTGCGATCTTGTAAGCCCCGGTTATTCAGAACTGATAAAAAACGCCAAAGACAAGGGGTCTATGGCGGTTTTATTGGCCCTGTTCTGTAATGTGCTGCTGCTTATCGCCCTGATTCTGCTGTAGCTGGTACTTGTTGCGCAACGAGCTGGGAGAAATTTTTTTTCAGATAGTAGTATATCTTGCTTCGGTTCAGGGGCGGAGCGTCTTCATGCGCAAAGGGGTGTGACTGCCCGGTAATGAAGAACAGAAAGGGAATATAGCCCGAAGCCTCACTGGTGTACGATTTGTGGTCGCCCCATATGGCCACGGCGGTTCCCGCGGGCAGGCGCCTTACATAGGCGGCAATTGCCGCATCGGTGTGCCTGCACAAGGCGTAATACGCGCCGCGCGACTCTTCCTTCATTTTCAGCAAGTAGCTTGCATCGCAAATCTTTTCCGGATCGTGAGGGAAGTGCATGTCCAGCGTGATGGTGAAATGAAAAAAGGGGCCGCTGTCGGGAATTTTTGTAGCCGCAAAGTCAAGGATATCCGCATCGCCTATAACTCCATTCCATACTGGGGTGACGGGCACTCCCTCGTCCCGCATTTTTTCAAAGGCGTAGACATGCTGCACGCCCTGGCAATGATAGGCTACGTCCGTGTTCATATTATTGCTGGGCATACCGTGAAAAGTATAACTCGGAGAAATGCTTTTAACCAGCAGATGCAGTAGTGAAGCGGAATAATCTTTTTCATACTGATAGTGCAAAATGCTGTGTGAAGCGATGCGCCCGGTAAAAATCTCATAGTCAGAGTTGGCGGATCCCATTTTTTTTGTGCCGTCAAGGCGTAGTACAACGGCATGGTCCAGCAGGCTGTGCAGAAATGGCATGACATACTCACCCTGCGCTTTTGCCGTGAGCATCTCATAATCCAAAGATTCCACCTGAATGAAAGCAACCTTGTCCGCGCAGGGGAGCAGGGGTAGGTTTTCAGTGCCGTCCGGCGATTCCATTGGCTGGGGCTGGCTCTGTATGCGCCAGGGGTAACCGGTAGCCAGCTCCAGCGCATATGTGGCCAGATAGCCGCGTACGTGCAGCGAGTGCCGTTCCGGCAGGGTAAAGCCGTCGTCTCCTGCCTCTCTGTAAAGGTTTGGCCAGAATGCCCTGAGCGGCTGAACAGCAAAAGTGCTGCCCAGGGCGATGACAAAGATTGCGAGAGCCAGCAGGCCGACCCGTTTACGATATGGCAGTTTCGTGATCTTGAATAAAAGCAGGAACTGTACAAGAGCGCAGCCAACAAAAAACAGCGCTTTTGCGCCAGGAATGTACGAAAATACTGACAGGCCAAGCGGGCCGGTATAAAAGACACCGTGTATAATGGTGGAAAGGTTCAGCGGAGCCGTGAGCGCATCGGATACCGATATGCAAACGATAGCGAACAGACATTGCATGAGGATGAGTAATGCGCAAATATTTCGGTTGGCCAGTGTGAACAGGCACAGTGCCGCCGCCACATTGATGCCCACAATGGGAAAAGTGGGGCGAATGCTCCACCACTGGCAGATTGAACTGGAAAGGGCTGTCAGCACTGTCAGAAGAATCAGATACAGCCATGAACGATTTGCGTCACTCATATATTTTCCGGAAATTTCGTTGTCGCGTTTTTTGTGGAGTGAAAATATTTATTTCCGCAGGGCCAGCAGGCCGTCCAGAATAGTCCAGGGGTTGGGCGGGCAGCCCGGCACAAAAAGATCCACGGGCAGGATGTCTGCAATGCCGTTATTGCACTGCGGAGCATCGCGGAAAAGACCGCCGGATATGGCGCAGGCTCCTACAGCCACCACGAGGCGCGGTTCCGGCGTGGCATTATACGTATCAAGGGCTGCCAGACGCATGTTTTCGGACACAGGCCCGGTAACCACGATGCCGTCGGCGTGTCGCGGCGAGGCGACAAAATCAATGCCGAAGCGGGGCAAATCAAACACCAGCGTGCCGAGCACGTTGCAGTCGGCCTCGCAGGCGTTACAGCCCGCAGCGCTTATCTGACGCAGCTTGAGAGAGCGCCTGAATATGGAAAACTTGCCCGGCTCGGGGGGCGTTGCGGCCTGTGGCGCAGTTTTTCCGGGCAACACCAGCAGGTCTTCATGCCGAAAGGCCGCCATGCAGTGGTCGCCCGTAAAGGTGATGGCCTGTTTGGGGCAGGCGGCGCGGCAGGCTCCGCAAAAGGTGCAGCGGCCCATATCCAGCGTGGGTGTACTGCCGGGCGCGCCCTTTGTGGGCAGCAGGGCGGCGGTGGGACAGGCCGTGTAACAGGCGCGGCAGTCGCCACAATCCACCGGCGTAAGGCTTGGGCGGCCCATGTAGCGGGGCGAAAGCGTAGGCTGCTGGCGGGGATAGTCCAGCGTGCGGTATTTCTGATGAATGCGTTCCTTGATGATGCGCAGCATGTCAAAGCCTCACAGGTCATGCCCGCAATAAGAGAGATTGAAGCTCTTGTTGCAGAGGGGAAAATCTGAAATCTGGTTGCCACGCAGGGCCATGGCCAGTCCTGTCCAGTTGTGGAAAGAGGGATCAACCACCTTGTAGACCAGCAGGCGGCCCTGAGAATCGGTAAGCCCCACATGGCAGACTTCACCGCGCCAGCCTTCTACCAGCGCCACAGCGAGGGTGTCCGGCGGCAGGGCGTCAAAAGTGGCGGGCGCAGCCCCGGCCGTGTCCGAGGTTTTGGCGGCGGCATCGGCTGCGGGGGTGACAGTGGAGTCCGCTTTTTCCGCCCTGCTTGCGTCTTTTGCGCAGGGCAGTGCGCTCAGGCGGGCAAGATCAAGCTCCAGCAGGCGCAGGCTGTCGTCCAGTTCGCGGCTGCGCACAAGGGTGCGGGCCATGACATCGCCCGTTATTTCCAGTCTGGGGGCGCATCCCTCGCAGGGCAGGTCGCTGAGGGGCATATGAAAGCGTGCGTCCACATCCAGTCCACAGGCACGGGCGGCCACCCCCACAAGACCCAGTTCACGGGCAGTCGCAGGCTCCACCATGCCGGTATCCGCAAGGCGGTTGCGCACGGTCACGGCGTCAAGCATCACGTCTACCGAGCCGCGCGCATCATGCCATGCCGCCCGGACGCGCGCCAGCATGTCGGCGCACTCCGCAGGATCAAGGTCGTAAGCCACGCCCCCGGGGCGCAGCAGGCCCCTGCCGAAGCGGTTCCCGCACAAACTTGCTGTTATATTAAGAAAATCTCCACGTATGCGGCCATTCCACGAGGCTGTGGGCAGAAAGCCCGTGTCTCCGGCGATGGCGCCAAGGTCGCCCGTGTGGTTGGCAAGGCGTTCCAGCTCAAGCCCGATGCGGCGCAGCAACTGGGCGCGTTCGTCCGGCTGCTGCCCGCTCAGGCGCTCAAGCAAGACGCAGTGGGCCGTGGCGTGAGCAACGGTGCTGTCACCGGCGGCGCATTCCAGCAGATGCAGCCGCCGCGCGGCGGGCCCCTGAATGATCATGGCCTCGATGCCACGGTGCTGATAGCCCAGTGCTATTTCCAGGTGCAGTACGTTTTCGCCGTAGCATTGAAACCGAAAATGCCCGGGTTCAATAATGCCCGCATGCACAGGCCCAACGGCAACTTCATGCACGTCGGCCCCTTCCACCCGGTAAAAGGGATATGGCTGCGCCTGCGACTGGCCGCACGCCGCCAAAGCTGCCGGGGCGGCAGCAGCAGGATCGTTTGCTGGTGCGGCTTCTTGCCCGATTGTGGCGCAACTGTTTTTGTTTTCTGCGGCGTTGCGCGCGGCAGCTTCTGCGCTGTCGGGAATGCGGCGCACGCTTTTGAGCCAGGGGTGTCCCACCGGCTCCACGCCCCATTGCTCGTAAATTTCACGTTCGAAATAGTGCAGTTGCGGCAACTCCGGCGTCATTGACATAAAAGCCGTCACCGGCGGCGTGCACCGGGCCATAAGGCGGCGCGTGCCGTCGTGGGCCAGAACGCAGCAAAGACTTACGGCACGGGGCTGATCCGGTGCGTCACCGTTTGGGGCATCAAGGGGAGCATCCGTGCCGGGAATGCCGAAAAACGCCAGTACGCGCCAGCCTCCGGCCAGAGCATGACGGAGAATGTCCCGCAGTTCAGATACGGAATGACGCCCAAGTTTGTTCAGTGTTACCGACTCGCGGTAGTCGAACGACATGATATCCTCCTGGAGCATTTTGTCTTTGGGCATACAGACTCTCAAAGGTTCAAAATGCTCGCTACGGTGCTATACAGCGCACAGGCAGCGCGCTTGCGCCCTCGTGGCGGACGTCTGCACGCGCAGCCGCCAGAGCAATGCTAAAGCAATATTGCCCTGGAGAATTTTCCACCTGAAATAGAGCATTTTAACTTTGAAAAAGTGTAAATGCTCTAACGCTGCACGAAAGTGCAGCGCGCCACAATGTGGCGTAGATTCAGCCGAAAATCGCATTTTTCGGCTGAATGAAAACTTTGAAATGTGAAGCATTTCAAAGTTAATCTGCTCTAGTCGCTTGACGGCGAGCAAAGTTCACCCGCGCCTATTTCGCGGCAAGGAGTTGCGGACCAATCCTTGCAGGGCAGCGCATCATTTCATTGGTTATCCGCTCTATCCGCCGATAAGGGCTGCGGCCTGCCGTAAAAAATTCCACAGCCAGTCGGGTATCCACAGACCCAGAGTCAGCACGCCCATGCCAAGCACCAGTGGCGGAAGCACACTCAGCAGTGGTTCGCGCGGATTCTGCGGCATGTCCGCAGGGCGGTTGCCCTGCACCATGCGCAGCACCGCCACCGAAAGACCCACAAATATTACGGCCAGAGCCAGCAGATAGCCTGCTGCCAGAAAGGGAGAGCCGGCAGCCAGCATCCCCTTGAAGATGATGAACTCACTGATGAAAATGCCAAAAGGCGGTGAGCCTGCCACGGCCAGAAAACCGGCCATCCACAGGGTTCCTGTGACAGGCATGGTCCAGCGCATGCCGCGGACGTCATAGCTGGAAAAGGTGTGATAGCGGGCCAGAATGTTGCCGGAAAGCAAAAAGAGCATGCACTTTGTCAGCGAATGGCAGACGGCATGCAGCATGGCCCCGGACACGGCCAGCCCGCCCACGCCCACGCCCAGCGCCAGTATGCCCATATGCTCCACGCTGGAATAGGCCAGCATGCGCTTGTAATGCCCCTGACCCACAATGAAGATGGCCGCCGTAATCAGCGACAGCATGCCGAAAAAGCTGAGCAGGCCGCTGCTGAATCCGCCAAGTCCTGCTGCCAGCATGATCTGATGCCCGCGCAGAATGCCGAGCATGGCACAGTTGAGCAATGCACCGGACAGCAGGGCCGAAACCAGTGACGGGGCCTGACTGTGAGCATCCGGCAGCCAGTTGTGCAGGGGGGCCAGCCCCATCTTGGTTCCGTAGCCCACCAGCAGAAAAATGAATGCAGCCTTGAGCCAGGTTTCTTCACCGGCGCGAGCGTGGCTCACATACCAGCCCACCTGATCCATGCCTTCCACCATGGCTTCCATGCCTTCTGGCGTATAAAAAGCCACAGAAAGCAGGATGTTGCCCACCATCGCCAGAGCGATACCCACGGAACAGATGATGAGGTATTTCCAGGTGGCTTCGAGGGAGCGCTGGTGGCGGTGAAAGTAGATCAGCGGCGCGCTGGAAAGCGTGGTGGCCTCGATGCCGACCCATAAGGCCCCGAGATGCGGGGTGGTGGTCACAAGGGTCATGGATGAGAGAAAAAAGCACAGGCAGGCGGCCAGACGGCGCTGCGGCGCGTTGGTAAAGCTCCGGCCGTCCTGAAAGGCGGTATGCACGCCCAGGCGTTCTTCCTCGCGCAGATAGTACACCGCGTATACAGAGGCCGCGAGAAAGAGCAGGCTGGCAAGCATGAGAAACAGCGCACCCAGCGGATCCGGCGCCAGCAGCCCGCCCAAAGCTTCCGGTGCGGCCCCGTTGGCCACGTTCCAGGTGGTTGCGGCTGCCAGCCCTGCGTGGGCCAGTCCTGTGAGGGGCAGCAGAGTACGGCACAGGGAACTTGTGCCGAGCAACATGATACAGCCCGCCGCCAGCGGGAGAAAAAGCAAGGCTTCCAGCATGACCGTCAATCCCTGAGGCTGCGAAAGCGGCCCACATCAATGGATTCAAAGGTGTTGCTGATGTGGTTGATGGCAATGCCCATAACAAACACTGCCACAAACACGTCCAGCAAAAGAGCCAGTTCAAACCAGATGGTCCCGGCCGTCATCAGCGGCATGCCCAGCAGGAAAATGCCGTTTTCAGCCACAAGATAGCCGATGACCTGGGCCAGAGCCGTTGTGCGCCCCACCACAAGGATAAGCCCGCAAAAAAGTGTGGTCAGTGCCGTGGGCAGCAGCAGTGGCGGAAAAAGGGCGGGCAGGGTCAGCAGTCTGGCCTCAAGCCAGAGCGAGAGCACAAGGCCCCCCATGCCGGCCAGCACCCCTACGGCCACATGCAGGCGGGGTCGCATGCGCTGCCGGGCGTGCAGCCGTTCGCGGGTGCGCCAAAGCAGGCCCGGCAGCAACACGCCCTTGATAAGAAGAACAGCTCCGCCCAGCAGGGCATGATCCAGACTGAGCAGCATGGCTGCCAGCAGAATGCCCTGAAATGCGGTAAGGCGTATGAGCCACATGAGCCGTGTTGTGCCCAGCATGAGCAGGTTGTTCAGCATGAGCAGAAACAGGCAGGATTGCAAAAGAGATTCCATGCTTCTACCTCGCCTGGGTCAGAATGAGCGCCAGCGCCGCCATGGCCGATGCGCCGCCGAGCAGATAGGGCACACGATCCATGCGCAGGCGCGCCATGACAGATTCCACAATGCCCACGACCACGGCCAGCAGCAGCACAATGAGCACGCGCAGCCCCGCCTGCTGCCACAGGGGCAGGGCGGGCGTAACCAGTCCGGCAATAAGGGCCGAAAAGAACCACAGCTTGAGGGCCGCGCCGTAAACAATCATGGCGAGATTGGGGCCGGAGTGGTCCAGCACCATGACCTCGTGGATCATGGTCAGTTCCAGGTGGGTATTGGGATCATCCACAGGGATGCGGCAGTTTTCCACCAGCAGCAGAATGAAGAAAATACAGGGCAAAAGCAGCAGCTCGCCCCGGCCCATGGCCCAGGCTCCGGCAATCTGCCCCCCGAACATGGATGAAAGCGAAAAGGCCGCGTGCGGGCCGCGCCCCATGTCCAGAGTGACGCTGGTCAGCACCAGCAGCGCCAGAAAAAAGAGCGGTTCGGCCAGTGCCGCGAAGGTGGCCTCGCGGCTTGCGCCCATTCCCTCAAAGGCCGAACCTGTATCAAGTGCCGCCAGCATGATGGCAAAGCGCCCCATGCCCAGCAGATAGGCTGCCAGAATAAAGTCGCCGCCAAAAGCCAGAGGCGAGGCCGCCCCGCCAAGCGGCAGCAGGGCAATGGCGCAAAGCGCTGTTGACAGGGCCACTGCGGGGCCACAGGCGAAAACCCAGGTTGTGGTGCGGCTGATGACTTCGCCCTTGCGCATGAGGCGCGCCAGATCATAGTAGGTTTGCAGCAGGGGCTTGCCGTGCCTGCCCGCAAACTTGGCCTTGACCCTGTTGATGATGCCGGGCAGCAGCGGAGCCAGAACAAGGGCCAGCGCAAACTGCACGAAATAGACGACCATGTCCTGCCTCATGCGCTCAGCCCCCATACAAGCAGGCCCACAACCGTGGCCAGAATGTAAAGAATATAGAGATGTATCTTGCCGTGCTGCATGATCTTGCAGGCATTGCACAGGCGCTCTATGCCTTCGAAAAGTGGGTCATAGATGGAATTGCGCAGGCGGTCCGGAGCGGAAACGCTCACATCGCCCTTGGTGGGAAACAGCCGCGAATCCAGCTGCATGCGCACTTTCAGGCCCATGCCGGGGGCAAATATCTTGCCCAGCGGTTCGGAAAAGCCCGCATCGGTGTACTGGATACGGGCCGTGCCCCCCTGATAGCCACAGCCCCAGGTGGGCATGCTGCCCACGCTGCGCCGCCTGAGCAGGCGCTTGCGCAGGATGATGCCCGCCAGGGCAAGGCCCAGAGCAATGGAACCAATCAGCGATACCATGGCGAGGCTGGCGCGCATCTGTTCCTGTCCTGCCAGAGCGCCGGCCTGCATGTCGTTGGGCATGGGCAGGGCGGCAAGGCCCGTCATGGAGGCGAGGTCAAAAAAGAGGGGGGCTGCCAGACCGCCGGTCACGCACACGGCTGCGGGCAGGGCGAGTGGCCAGAGAGTACGCCAGCCGACGGGCCGCGCATTGGCCGCAAAGCCGGTGCGGGGTTCGCCAAGAAAGGTGATGCCGTACGCCTTGGCATACAGGGCGGCGGCAAGACCGCTGATAAGGGCAAGGATTACCAGAGCCAGCAAAAGGCCCACCTGACGCTCCACACCGGGCAGGCTTGGGCCGTCCAGCAGCGAAAGCGCCAGCACAAGTTCACCGGCAAAGCCGTTAAGTGGCGGCAGGCAGGCGATGGCCGCCGCGCCCAGGGCAAAGGCGGCGCCAAGCAGGGGCAGGCGTTTCTGCAACCCGCCAAGCTGCTCCATGCGCACGGTTCCCGTGGCATGCAGCACTTCCCCGGCAGACAGAAAAAGCAGGCCCTTGAAAGCCGCGTGGTTCAGCATGTGCATCAGGCTGCCCGCAAAGCCGAGAGTGGCTATCCAGGCATTGCCGCAGGCCAGCCCTATGAGGCCTGTTCCCACACCCATGAGCATGAGCCCCATATTTTCCACGCTGGAATACGCCAGCAGGCGTTTGAGATTGCTCTGCCCCAGCGCCTTGAGAATACCGAGCAGGCCGGTGGCAAGGCCCAGCAGCAGCAGTGCCCAGCCCCACCATTCGGGGGCCGAACCGGGTGCGGCCAGCAGGCTGAGGCTGCGGATGATGCCGTACAGGCCCGCGTTGATCATGGCCCCGGAGAGCAGGGCCGAAACGTGGCTCGGCGCGGCGGGGTGGGCTTCGGGCAGCCAGACGTGCATGGGCGCAAGCCCGGCCTTGGCGCCGAAGCCGAGCACGGCCAGCGCGAAAAGGGCGGTCAGCACGCCGGAACCGGCGTCACGCGCCACCCCCTGCATGACCGCGCCCCCTTGAAGGACGTCAAGCGATGTGGTTCCCGTGCTCTGCCAGAGCAGCACGAAAAAGGCCATAAGAACCACGGCCCCCAGATGGGCCGCCACCAGATAGACCCACGAGGCATCGCGCACCCGGCGGTCGCCGTCATTGAATTCAATAAGAAAGAACGGCGCGAGCGACATGAGCTCCCAGGCCAGCATGAACAGCACGGCATCCCGCGCCGCCATGACAAGGGCGAGACCGAAAATGAGCAGGATGTAAAAAAACCAGTGCGCCGCCAGATTGTGTTCCTGCGGGCGCGTGTGGCGCAAGGCCAGGCCGCCGGATATGGAACACGCGAGGCCGAGGCCGAAAACCGGCAGCAAGAAGATGCGGCTCAGGGGGTCAAGCCCCAGAAGGCAGGCCCCCACGGGCAGGCCCCAGGGCAGACGCAGAGAGACCGCCTCACCCCAGGGGGCAAAGGCCAGCGCGCACAGGCCCGCCAGACAGCCCGCTGCGGCTCCGCAGGAGCCGAGAAGGTTGGCGGCCCGGCCGCTGCCCGCCGGAGAGGGCAGCAGCGCGAACAGGGCCATGGCGGCGGCAGCCGCCGCCAGGACAAGCAGGGTTATGATAAAGAGCGTCATGGCATAGGTTGGCTTTCGGGCAAGGGTCAGGCCATGCCCAGTTTTAACATGCTGTCAAAGTAGGCGATGGTTTTTTTCAGACCGTCTTCCAGCTTGACCTGCGGTTCCCAGCCAAGTTTTTCTCGTGCCAGGGTAATGTCGGGCCGCCGCTGTTTGGGGTCATCGCCGGGCAGCGGCTCGTAGCTGATCACGGACTTGCTGCCGGTCATTTCCACAACTTTTTCTGCCAGCTCGCGAATGGTAAATTCGCCGGGGTTGCCCATGTTCATCGGGCCGATGAAGTCTTCGGGCGAAGCCATGAGGCGCACCATGCATTCGATAAGGTCGTCCACATAGCAGAAAGAGCGCGTCTGGCTGCCGTCGCCATAAATGGTGATGGGCTGGCCCTTGAGCGCCTGAATGATAAAGTTGGATACCACGCGCCCGTCGTTGGGGTGCATTTTGGGGCCATAGGTATTGAAGATGCGCCCCACCTTGATGGGCAGGCCGCTCTGGCGCCAGTAGGAGAAAAACAGGGCCTCGGCGCAGCGTTTGCCTTCATCGTAGCACGAGCGGATGCCGTTGGGGTTTACGTGGCCCCAGTAGTCTTCGGTCTGCGGGTGTATTTCGGGGTCGCCGTACACTTCGCTGGTAGACGCCTGATAGATGCGCGCCTTGACCCTTTTTGCAAGGCCCAGCATATTGATGGCCCCGTGAACGCAGGTCTTGATGGTCTGCACCGGGTCGTGCTGGTAATGGATGGGAGAGGCCGGGCAGGCCAGATTGTAGATTTCGTCCACTTCCACATACAGGGGAAAGGTTACATCATGGCGGATCAGCTCAAACCGTCTGTTGTCGAGAAATTCTTCAACATTGGCGCGGGCGCTGGAAAAGAAGTTGTCCACGCAAAGAACTTCATGTCCTTCATTGAGCAGTCTTTCGCACAGGTGCGAACCGAGAAAGCCCGAACCGCCTGTGACCAGTATACGTTTACGGAGATGCATATTTCCCCCGGAAAAAGTGGTGTTAGATCAAACGTGAAGCAATGTTGCCTTGAATCTGTTCCTGCGGCTGCTTTGTCAGTCGCCCGCCACAAAGGCGCAAGTACACTCTGTTGGCGCAGATGCACCGCAGTGCGCAAAGTATGACTTTGAGCATGCATGTTCTCAAAGTTAAAATGTTTCTGGAGCAACTTCACTTTGAAATTGCTCTGGCGGCTGCGTGAGCAGACGCCCGCCGTGGAGGCGTAAGCGCAATTTGTTTGCGCGTTTACGCGCCGAAGCGGGCGTTTTGCAAACATTGAGAATGGATATCCTCAATGCGAAAATGCTCTACGATAACAAAACCGTTACATCATATCCCCATTGTTCTGTCTTGGCAATGCTGTTGCTGCCGGGCCTTGCCCTCGGCGGCACTCGTTGGTATGTAACGGCGCGAGGTAAGCATGTCGAAAAAATCCACAAACCGCATTGATCCCGTTTCCGTCCCCTTGCCGCCGGAAGGCGTCGACAGCCACGCCCACCTTGACGGCGAGGAGTTTGACCTGGACCGCGAGGCCGTGCTTGAAAGGGCCGTAGCCTGCGGCGTCAGCCATGTGGGCAACGTGTTTCTCAGCCCCGACCACTTCGCCGCACGGCGGCATTATTTTGCGGACCATCCCCAGGTCTTCTTTTTGCTTGGCGTTCACCCCTGCCACGGCCGCGACTGCACGCCCGAGGTTATCGAAGCCATGCGCCGTGCTTTTGCGGAAGAGCCGCGCCTCAAGGCCGTGGGCGAAATCGGGCTGGATTTTTACTGGGACGATTGCCCCCGTGAGGTGCAGTACGAGGTTTTTGTTGCCCAGCTCAGGCTGGCCCGTGAACTGGAGCGCCCTGTAGTGATCCACTGCCGCGAGGCGGAGGAAGAAACACTCATGGTTCTTGAGTCGCAGGGTTTTGCCGGGTATCCGCTGTTGTGGCACTGCTTTGGCAAGGGGCCTGATCTGGCCCGCCGCATAATAGGCAACGGCTGGCACGTGTCCGTACCCGGCCCCGTGACCTACAGGGCCAATGAAGAACTGCGCGCAGCCGTGGCCTGCATTCCTTCTGACCGCCTTATGCTGGAAACGGACGCTCCGTACCTTGCCCCCGTACCCTGGCGCGGCAAGCGCAACGAGCCTGCCTTTACCGTGTTTACCGCGCGGGCTGTGGCGGAGGCGCGCGCACAGGACGCTGAAGAGCTTTGGCGTCAGTGCGGCGTGAATGCCAGACGTTTTTTTGGCCTGTAAGATTTTTTCTGGCCTGCCCGTGCGTTTTGGTCCGGCACAGAAGCGTCCCGGCGGAGCGGGCGGCGGCGCGTATTCCGGCGCGGCTTCCGGTGCGGCTTGACCGGTTTCCGTCCATCGGATAGACCCGAGATATGAGCATTCCCTTCAGGTTCCATGCGGCTTCTCCACGAAGCACCGGCCATGCCGCGCTGGCGGCTTTCACGACCAATGGGGGCAATATGCCGCATGAGGCGGCTGTGGCCGCCCGTGAACCTCTGTTCTTTTTTTCTGGCGTCACCTGACCGTCTGTCGGGTGGGGCTGGATGTCTCCCTTGCTCGGTTAGCGGGCGGTTTTCGTACTGCGCCGCGAGGGCGGCTTTCCTTTTTTCCATCCGACTCCCGGCGACGTGGTCGCGTCTGTTGCTGTACACTGCGTGGTGCGTCCGCGCTTTTTGTTCACGCTAACTTTAGGAGACTGTCATGAAACGTGGAATTCTTGCGGCTGTTCTGCTGATGTGCGGCCTGGGCACGGCCTTTGCCGCTTCGCCCTCCGCCCCGCTGGACGCTTTTAAAGGGCAGAAAGGGGTAGTGGATATTGCGGGCGGCACGGCACACATCTCTGTTATGAAAGAGGCCGCCAGACAGATTATGGCTGTTAGCCCCGACATCCGCATTACTGTGGCAGGGGGCGGTTCCGGCGTGGGCGTGCAGAAAGTGGGCGAGGGCATTGTGCAGATCGGCAATACCGGCCGCGCCCTCAAGCCGGCGGAAGTGGAAAAGTATGGTCTTGTGACCTTTCCCTTTGCCATTGACGGCGTAGCCGTGGCCGTCAATCCGGCCAACAGGGTCGCAGAGCTGACAAGGGAACAGATAAGGGATATTTTTTCCGGCAAGATAGAAAACTGGAAAGAAGTGGGCGGCGTTGACGCTCCCATATCCGTCTATGTGCGTGAGGATGGCAGCGGAACGCGTGAAACCTTTGAAGACCGCGCCGTGGACAAGGACGCGCCCTCCATCAAGGCCAATGTGATCAGCTCCAATGGGGCCATGAAAACGGCCATCAGTCAGGATCCCAACGCCATCGGCTATGTGGGCATCGGGCATCTGGATGACAGCATCAAGGGAATTTGCATCGACGGTGTGGCTCCCAGTCAGGAGAATGCCGCTTCAGGCAAGTACAAGGTCACGCGCCTGCTGTACATGAACACCAAGGGTGAACCGCAAGGCATCGTCAAGGCATTTGTGGACTATATTTTCACTCCCGCCGGGCAAAAGATCGTGTCCGACGCGGGCTACATCCCCTATGTCAAAAAATAGGGCGTTTTTCGCCCGTCAGGCCGGAAGCGCTGCGGCGCTTCCGGCTGCGGCTCCTCGCACGCCGGACCATACGGACAGCCCCGGGCTGTTTTTGCTGCTGGCCGCATGGCTGGCAGTGCTGGCCGTGGTTCTGCTTTTCATGATGCTGCTGACAGCGGCCTTGCCGGCCATTGCGTCGCCAGGGGCCGGAACCCCTCTGGACTGGCTGTGGCGGCCATCTGACGGGCGGTTCGGCATTCTGCCCATGTGCGTTGGCTCACTGGCCCTTGCCGCACTGGCTCTGGGCCTGGGCTGGCCTTTGGCCGTGGGGCTGGCCTGCTGGCTGCTTACTGAAGAGCATGCTCTGGCGCGTCCCCTGACACGCCTTGTCAATGCCCTGATCCGTTTCATGACAACGATCCCCACCGTTGTTTATGGCTTTGCCGCCGTTTTTCTGCTTACACCTCTGGCCCGTAATCTGCTGGGCGGCACGGGCATGTGCCTCGCCTCGGCGGCGGCCATGCTGGTACTGCTGGTTTTGCCCACCATGGTGCTCATTCTCATGGCCGGATTGCGGCCCCGGCTGGAGCGTCTCTGTCCCTGGGGGCTTGCTCTGGGCTTCAGCCGTCTTGACCTGCTGCGCCTGTTTGTTCTGCCCGGATCGGGCCGTACCCTTGCCAGCGCCGCAGTGCTGGGCTTTGGCAGGGCCGTGGGCGATACGCTCATTCCTCTCATGCTGGCGGGCAACGCCACCCAGGTTCCCGGCGGTCTTGCCGAGAGCATGCGCAGCCTTACCGCACACATGGCTCTGGTAACGGCCAACGAAGTGGGCGGGGCGGCCTATAACTCCCTTTTTGCGGCAGGCCTTGTGCTTCTGGCGGTGAACACGGGGGCAAGCCTCGTATTGCGCCGTCTGGTGCGGCTTCGCGACGATTCTGCCGTGGCCTCCGGAGGTGCGGCGTGAGGTACGGTCAGCTTCCGCAGGCTCCGCTCCGCTGGCTGTTGCGCTGCTGCGCTCTCGTTCCCTGCTTTGCCGTGCTTTTTCTGCTGGCTTTTCTGCTGGTTAAAGGCTTGCCCCAGCTGGGGACAACGCTGTTTTTTGACCATGTGCCGCCTCTGGATGCCCTGCTTGGCCGCCGTCCCGTGTGGGATGGCCTGTGGCCTGCCTGCGCCGGAACTTTGCACCTTGTGGGCCTGACCATGCTTCTTGCGCTTTTTCCCGGAGTGGGCTGCGGTCTGTATCTGGCGGAATTTGCTCCGCCGCGTCAGGCTGCGCGCATCCGTCTGGCAATGGACGTGCTGGCAGGCACGCCCTCCATTGTTATGGGGCTGTTCGGCTTTACGCTCATACTGTTTTTACGCCATTCCCTTGCACCCGCGGCCAACACTTCGCTGTTGCTGGCGGCCTGCTGCCTTGCCCTGCTGATTCTGCCCGTGCTGGTGACGGCCACATGCGAGGCGCTGGAGGCTGTTCCCGACAGTCTGCGGCTTACCGGCACGGCCCTTGGCTTTACCCGGCGGCAGCTCGCGCGGCGACTTTTGCTGCCCGCCGCAGCGCCCGGCATCTGGGGCGGCATTATTCTGGCAATGGGCAGGGCGGCGGAGGACACGGCGGTCATCATGCTCACGGGGGTTGTTGCCAATGCCGGGCTGCCCGCCGGTCTGGGCGACAAGTTTGAGGCCCTGCCGTTTTCCATTTTTTATACGGCAGCGCAATATCAGGATAATGATGAACTGATGCGGGGTTTTGGTGCAGCTCTGGTGCTGCTTTTGCTGTCATCACTGCTGCTTTTTTGCGCCCGCCGCATGGAAGCGCGTTTCCGCCGTCGCTGGCAGGGAGCATCATGAGCATTGCCGGTCGTATTGACGATCTTTGTGTGAGCTTTGGCCGCCGGGAAATTCTGCACCATGTGTCCCTTGAAATCCCGGCGCGGGGCATCACGGTGCTTGCCGGGCGCTCCGGTTCGGGCAAGACAACCTTGCTGCGGGCCTTGAACCGTCTGAATGAAACCTTTCCCCATTGCCGTACTTCGGGACGGGTAGAGCTTGATCTGGGGCACGGGCTTGAGCCGGTGTATCCCGCTCCCGGAGTGAACGTGCCACCTCTGGCCCTGCTGCGCAGTCGCGTGGGCATGGTTTTTCAGACGCCTAATGTGCTGCCCGTCAGCGTGGAACGCAATCTCATGCTGCCGCTGGCTGTGGTAGCGGGGCTGCCCGAAGCCCCGTGTCGCCGCAGGGCCGAGCATGCCCTTAAAAATGTGGGCCTGTGGGACGAGGTCAAAGACCGCCTGAACTCCAGCGCCGCCGCACTTTCCGGCGGGCAGCAGCAACGGCTTTGCCTTGCCCGCGCGTTGGCACTGGAACCTGCCGTGCTGCTTCTTGATGAGCCCACAGCTTCACTGGACGTTCACGCCACGGCGCAGATAGAGGACCTTTTGCTGCGTCTTGCGGGGCAATATCCGCTCGTGGTTGTTACGCACCATCCGCAGCAGGCCGTGCGCCTTGGAGAGCGGCTCATTGTGGTGGCCGATGGCTGCGTGCGACAACAGTTCGAACGGGGCGGGACTGATGCCGCCACGCTGGGCCGGGTGCTGGCCCGGACGCTCCCCGAAATAACGGCGGACTCGCCACAGGCCTCATAGCAAAATCTGCCGGGCTGTCAGCCGCCTTTGGCGCGCTTCAGGGGCATTGCGGCGTTGAACGCCTGCGGGATTTGCGCGGGCTGGCCCACGCCGCCAGCAGTAGATGCATATGGGGGTGCTGGCAAATGCTGTAGTAACAACGTTGAAAGTTTGAAAATATTCTTTTTTCAGAAGCGCGGCCGCCGAGGGGGCGGGCTGTATTGTGCAATACGGGTCAACCGTGCCGCGCGGGACTTGAAATGTCATGGTACTTGCCGGAAATGTGTCGATAATTTTGCTGATAATTTTGAAATTGTCCGCTGTTCCCTTGACCTTGCCACCTGAAGCGCGGCATTGTCCTGATGGAGGCCGCATGGAACATCTTACTTTTTCCACCCTTGATCCCGCATTTAACCTCGCGCTTGAAGAGGCGCTGTTTACGATGCTTCCGGACGGGCATCCCGGGTATTTTCTGCTGTGGCAGAACGGGCCTTCGGTCATAGTGGGCCGCCATCAATGCACTGTGGACGAGGTGAACGCCGACTTTATCCGGCGCGAAAATCTGCCGGTTGTACGCCGCATCACAGGCGGCGGGGCGGTGTATCACGACACGGGCAATCTGAATTTTTCCTTTATCGAGCACGCAAACGGTCGAGATAGGGTGGATTTTCGGCGCTACCTTGAGCCTGTGTGCGCAGCTCTGGCCGACCTTGGCGTGCGGGCCGGGATTTCCGGGCGTAACGACGTGGAAACCGAAGGGCGCAAAATTTCCGGCAGCGGGCAGATGCTGCGCCGGGGCAAGGTGCTGCACCACGGCACGCTGCTTATTGATGTGAATTTTGACCGGCTGGTGGAAGCCCTGAACGTTGACCCGGAAAAGATGCGCTCCAAGGGCGTGGCGTCAGTGCGTTCACGGGTGGGCAATATTTCGGAATACTGGCGGCCGGGCAGCACCACGCAAGCACTTGTTGCGGCTCTGACAGGGCGGTGTGCCACGCGGCCCGGCAGTGTAGATGAAAGCCTCATGGCCGAGGCACACAGGCTTGCTGACGAAAAATACCGCCAGTGGAGCTGGAATTACGGGGCCATGCCCAACTTTACCGAACGCAAGCGGCAGCGTTTTGACTGGGGCACGGTTGAACTGCGCCTTGATGTGAAGCAGGGGCGCATTGCTTCCTGCGCGATTTTGGGCGACTTTTTCTGCAATGCCGGGGAAGGCATTCAGGAGCTGGAGCAAACCCTCGCGGGTGCGCCCCGGGAACCGGAAGAGCTGGAGAAAATTTTGCGGCGGCTGGACATGGGCCGGTATTTCAGCGGTTGCGAAGCCGAAACCATGACGGCATTTTTTGTGCGCTGAGGAACTTTTCGCGCGCTGCGGCGTTTTGTGGCTCGCCCGTTCCGCGCTGCGGCGTTTTGCGGTCAGGTCCGTTGTGCCCGAAGCTGCGCAGCGGGGTTCCACCTGAAAACCTGTTTTGCGGTGCGGCCGCCGCACGCAACAGCGGAGCAGCATAGACCCGCCAGACGTGGAGGCTTTGCGGCAGTCATTGCAGTGCATGGCGTGACCGTGCGGAATAGCAGTAATTTTTTTCACGCTCCTTGTGTCCGTTTTTTGCCGATGGTATCCTGCGGACATATGTGCGTGGTGTTTGGTGTC